>NZ_JBHNZD010000008.1:0-169872 GCF_054960375.1 Alteromonas sp. G4i35
CACTAGAAACCGTTGCTTCTTAGTGACTCACCCTGTTCGAGTGAGGTGCGCATTTTACATCGTTTGTTTTCGATGTCAACCATGTTTTTAAACTTTTTATTTGTTTGAAAACTTGGTTTCGCACTTGTTGCTGAGTTGGCTTTGTTTTTCTCGAAGCCCCCTCAGAACGTGGAGCGCATTATAGATACCTCTTGTGAAAGATCAACACTTAAATTGGATTTTTTTGCTTTTTAAGCCACTTTTGGTGTTAACCGCTCATTTCTGCATCATTTCTAGCGACTCAATCCATCTTTAGACTAGTTTTTTCACATTTTATTGTTCAATTTGTTACAAATGAGTAAACTATATACAGCCTCCAACACCATAATAAACAATAGAAAGGTAGGTATATGAAAGTAGGCTTTATTCAATGCGCTGTTATTAGCGCTATTTTTGCAATTGCAGGTTACTTGTTATTTTCTTCTGCTAGTTTAAACGTCCATGTTCCACTGACCGTCTCAGCAGCTCTGCTGATCAGCGGTATCGTTACTCCTTGGCTAGCGTCTCTTATTCAAAGTCCATCTTCCTCAGATGCCAGAGCACATTCTAATGACGGATCAGTAGAAACTTTATATGTGGGTAATTTGCCTTATAGAGCAAACGAGAACGCAGTAAAGGAATACTTCAGTAGCTTTATTGAAGTACAGTCGGTTCGCTTAATGAAGGATCGTAAAACTGGAAAAAGAAAAGGATACGGTTTTATCGAAGTTGTAACTGACGACTTAAACAGCGTAATCGATAAAACTAACGACTCAATCTTCCAGGAGCGAACCCTAAAAGTTCGCCCTGCAAAGGACAAAGTCGAACACGCATAATTTTGTGAGTACGGTTTATAGGCTATAAAAAAGCCCGGTTAGCTTTCGCTACCGGGCTTTTATATTAGTAAATAGTTAGTTATTCACTTGTCTCAGCAGATTGAGGAAGTCCATTAAGTAACGTTTGATTAAAAGCGTGAAACCTATTTATAGCAGATACAAGATCTGGCACCTGCACGTCTTTGATCTCATTAATCAACCCACCTATTAAGGTATTATAGTCTTCGTTACTTTCTAACGTACTTTCGGCATTAGCAAAAGTATCCATCATCTTTTCTAGATATTGCGCTATAGGGCTAACCACATTTCCAAACTTCGAATTATCGCTTTTGTCTTCATTGTAATGTTGGATGTTCTCATACGTCTTTAGCACTTCGGTCTGTGTTGTTCTATTTAACTGTAACGCGTAGCCAACTAACTCTTTATCGTCAAAGCCTAAACTTAACGCTTCTTCAAATGCTTTGTCGATGTCACCACTGTAAAAGGTGTCGGCGAGATCCTGAACTTGACCAACTAAATCAGCTATCGACTCTAACTCATCTTCATCAAGCTCTCCTTTTAATGAAAAGCTAATACCGCTTCGCTCATAGTATTGGTACGAAGTTTGTTGTTGGTATGACGCTGAAAAATTGTTTTCACCTTGCTCGCCACTACCGCCTGATTGCTCCTGAGATGCCTGTGCTTGGAAATTAAGTTGTTGAGACGCTTGGAACGAGCGAAGACTCTCAAAACTAAAACTCACTTCGTCTCCATCTTTAGTTCGAATCAGCAAGCTTCCCCTTTTCTCATCCGATGCAGCTACCGCGTTTAAGGACGAAAGCGTTACAGCGTTCGGCTGCTGGCGACCAAATATGTCAGTTTCCAGATCGTTTATTCCTGTATCGATGAGATCGCGGCTTTTTGTCATCCCTTGCTCAATCTCTTCATTCATAAAACCAGCGAGGTCTTTTTCAGCCATAGCGAATCCACGGCTTACGCCTTCTCTCGCTTGGCTAAATAAGCCATTAAGCTTTTCTTCGCTGGCACCACCGTTTGCCGCACCTCTAATGACGCCACCTACGAACTTAAGTACGTTTCTGGCAACTTTTTCAAAGTCGAACAAACTGTTCGACTTATCTTCAATGCTTTTCTCTTTGGCTTCTTGTGGCTTTTGGCCATCTATAACTAACGCTTGGTTAAGACTACTACTTACCACACGTAAGCCGATGCTAGTTTGGCTACTGGAAACAGATACTGATGCCGCTTGTTGTTTAGAAAACTCAGCCGCTTGCTGCAATCCGTCTTGCTGTAACTGCTTTTTCAACATTTCGTTCGGGTGAACTGATGCCTTTTGATCTGCTTTTTGATCGACCTTCTGGTCGCCCATAAAAGCCTTAATTTGACCCACGTTCATAATTTGATCCTCACTATCCTCAATCTTATTATCGGCAAAGAATCAGTATTGTTTAATTTTAATACAGCTTTTTTACTAGTTCGTTCCTAATAATAATGCAGAAGTAGATAGAGCTTGTTGCAGTTATTTTATAAGGGACTACAATTCGCGACCTCAATATTGAATGGAGAATTTTATGACCGCGACCGAACAACAACGCTATCAAGCTCAGTTGGACGAAAAAGTAGAACGTCTTACTGCGTTACTTTCTCCGTTCAATGCGCCTGACTTAACCGTATTTCCATCGCAACCAACGCACTACCGTATGCGCGCCGAATTTAGAGTATGGCATGAAGGCGATGATTTGTTTCACATCATGTTCAACCAGGAAACAAAAGAAAAGTACCGCGTAGATAGCTTTCCTCCTGCTTGTAAAGCAATAAACGATGCTATGGCGCTGTTGCTTGAAGAAGTAAGACCAAATGAAGCGCTAAGAAAGAAGCTTTTTCAAATCGATTATCTTTCTGCACTATCTGGCGAGCTTGTCATCAGCCTTTTATACCATCGTCAACTAGATGAGAAGTGGCAAGAGGCTGCAGAAGAATTAAAGGCGAAACTCGAGGCTCACTTTCCGAAAGTAAACATCATCGGCCGTGCGAGAAAACAAAAGCTTATTATCGACAACGATTTTGTTATTGAGCGCTTACCCGTTAATGGCAAAGAATTCATATTTAAGCATATCGAAAATAGCTTCACTCAGCCCAATGCCGAAGTGAACTGTAGCATGATTGAATGGGCACTAGATTGCGTAAAGCCGCTCTCTGGCGATTTACTGGAGATGTATTGCGGTGCAGGTAACTTCTCACTGCCGCTAGCGCTTCACTTCGATAATGTTGTGGGGACCGAAATAGCCAAGCCCTCTGTACAAGCTGCGCAGTTTAATATTGAACAAAATCAGCTTAATAATGTGAAGATCGTAAGACTCGCCGCTGAAGAATTCACTCAGGCTATGAAAGGTGAACGTACGTTTAGTCGGTTAGAAGGCATTGATCTAAGTGCATATAATTTCACAACTGTATTGGTTGACCCACCAAGAGCTGGGTTAGATGAAGACTCGCTTAGAATGATTCAGGATTACGATAATATCGTGTATATCTCGTGTAACCCTGAAACGCTGGCGCAAAATCTTGAGCTTTTAAGTGAAACTCACGACGTTGCTCAATCAGCACTATTCGATCAATTCCCGTTTACTCATCACATTGAGGCTGGCGTTTTACTTACACGCAAAAGCTAGTTTTGGTACAAATTGACAAGGCCTTTGGAGTCACAAAGGCCTATGAAGACGTATTAAAATAAGGTGGCTTTGATTAGAGCAAACGATTTGGACTTAAAAGGCCAATCGCCACTAATTCAATTATACGCTTTTTTGCGTTGCACCTACTTGAACGAAGCGAAGCTGTGCTTTCACTCTCTCACCAATTTCGCGGCGAAGCTTATCGTCTGCTTCTAATGCCTCTGCCCCAGCACTGAATACGAGCCTTACCATAGCATCAGCTTGAAGCTGCGCGCATGCGTATTCTACGCCCTGCTGTTCAATAATGTAGTCGGTCAACTCGTCGATGAAGTGTTGAATCTCTCTAAATACTGCCAACCGATAAGCCGACGACGTACCAGTATGCTCGCGTAGTAATAAACGAAATACGTTTGTATTTGCCGCAATAAATTCCATGAAGGTTTCAACAGAAGTATGTATTACGCCGCCTCCAGAGGCTATACGCCGCCTTGCCTGACGCATAAGCTGCCGCAATGCTAAACCGGCTTCATCCACCAGCGTTAAACCCAATTCGTCCATATCTTTGAAGTGCCGATAAAAAGACGTAGGTGCTATACCTGCCTCTCGGGCAACTTCACGCAAGCTGATTGCCGATAAGCTGCGATTTTCATCGAGCAAAGAAAACGCAGCATGAATGATATTTTGGCGGGTTTTTAATTTCTGTTCTTGTCGACTCACATTCGCACCATAGGTTGATTAGCTCTAAACGGCTTGATGATTTTTAGCGCTTGGGGTTGAAGCCCTTACGTCATCTGTATAGCCATTAACGCAATCAAACTTCGTACATCAAAGACTAGCATGTGTAGTTTATCGCAACACACACCAGTGGGGAAAGAGAAACAGAATCATCTCTTTTATAAACAAGCATTAAGCAGAAAAAGCCACAATCAACGAGCGTTTCAGCGTAGCTTTACTATAATTAAACTTTACACATGTAAGCAGAACTAATCTGGGTTTTGCTTGCCTGAAGCCTCGTAAAACGATAAATTAGCGAACAGTTGTAAGCCAAGTTGTATAAAATGAAAAAACCTCCTCTTATCCTTACTAATGTGCTGGTATTTATTATATCTGGCGCAATTGCGTTTATTGGTGTGCCGCTATGGGTGGCGTATCAAGGCATCGATTGGGCAGAAATCGGTGCGGCTATATTCCTATTTTACTTTACCGGTATGTCTATAACTGCCGGCTACCACCGCTTATGGTCGCATAAAACTTACGACGCCAATGTGGTTGTTCGTGTGATCCTTGCGATTGGTGGCGCTATGGCGCTGCAAAATAGTATTTTGCACTGGTCGTCAGATCATCGCGTTCATCATCGTCATGTTGATGATAACGACAAAGACCCCTACTCTGCGAAGAAAGGGCTTTGGTTTGCGCATATCGGCTGGATGTTGCGTGAGTATCAGGCCAAACGTTACGATGACTACAGTAACTGTAAAGATCTTCAAAAAGATAAAGTGGTGATGTGGCAGCATAACTACTATTTGCCCATCGTGCTGGCGGCCAACTTCGGTATCACAGGTCTTCTGGGCTATTTAAATGGTGACGTATTAGGCATGATCTTGGTAGCCGGTGTACTTCGCTTGGTGCTAGTGCATCACGTAACCTTCTTTATCAATTCTCTTGCTCATTTTTGGGGTAGCCAGCCTTACACCGATAAGAACACAGCACGAGATAACGGTATTCTTGCGTTTTTTACCTTTGGTGAAGGTTATCACAATTACCATCACATCTTTGAGTACGACTATCGTAATGGCATTCGCTGGTATCAGTTTGATCCTACAAAATGGCTTATTAAGGGATTATCACTGGTAGGACTGACATCCAACCTTCGCAAAGTGCCAGAAGAGCGCATCGAGAAAGCGTTAGCAGCAATGCAGCTGCAAAGAGCAAGTGAAAAAGTATCGCTACTGCCTAATGCTGAAGAAATGATGCATACCATTCAAGAAGAATACGACTTGTTAATGCAGCGCATGAGTGAATACTACGCCACGAAAAAACGTGTTATGCGCGTTAAACAACGCACCCTAAAGCGCAGTATCGAAGGGCTTGAGCTTGCATACAAGTACAAAGAGCTGAAACACGCATTTGCTGTACAGAAAGAGAAATGGACACAGTTACATAGTTTGTCATTGCAAATGGCGTAAATTAACGCCCTCTTTTATACGTTTGAACGCTAAAAACCACATAAGTGTCTGCTTATGTGGTTTTTTTTTATTCTATAGTTGGATAAGGTCGTTATACTAAAACCAGAATCATTCATTTTGTATTACGGCTAACCTAGTGGTGACATCGCATTACAAAAGTAACAACATGGGAAAGTAAGATGGCAACGAAGCAAAAAACCAAAGCCCCGTCGTATCATTACGACGCTATCGTTATTGGCACAGGTCCTGGTGGAGAAGGCGTTGCAATGCAGCTTGCCAAAGCCGGAAAAAAAGTGGCGGTTGTTGAGCGCTACGAGGCAGTGGGAGGGGGCTGTACCCATTGGGGAACCATTCCATCGAAAGCGCTTCGTCACTCAGTAAGTCGTCTTATTGAATATAACTCTTCTCCCTTGTTTGCCGACAACCACTTAAGTAAGAGTCTTACGTTTTCTGACATCATGCGCCATGCTAGCGGTGTGGTAAAAAGCCAAACTCGACTTCGCTCTTCTTTCTACGACAGAAATCGTGTGACGCTATTTCACGGCGAAGCCAGTTTCGTAGATGCGCATACGTTAGAGATAACCCGTAAAGATGGCTCTAAAGATACTGTCACTGCAGGCCAAATTGCTATTGCCACAGGGTCGCGTCCTTATTGTCCTAAAGACATCGACTTTAATCACCCGCGTATTTATAACTCAGACACTATCCTATCTTTAGATCACGATCCCAAATCAATAATTATCTATGGCGCTGGGGTCATTGGCTCTGAATATGCCAGTATTTTCAGAGGACTAGGCGTAAAAGTTGACCTCGTTAACATGCGCGATCGCTTACTGTCATTTCTTGATGACGAGATATCGGACGCACTCAGTTATCACCTGTGGAACAATGGCGTACTCATCCGGCACAATGAGGCCTATTCTTCGGTTGAAGCTACCGATGACTCGGTTATTTTAAACTTAGAGTCGGGCAAGCGTATGCGCGCAGATTGTCTCTTGTTTGCTAACGGAAGAACGGGTAATACAGATACACTTAAACTCGAGAATATTGGTTTAAAAGCCGATGGCAGAGGCCAACTCAAGGTTAACGAAAATTATCAAACTGACGTAGACAATGTATTTGCAGTCGGCGATGTCATTGGCTATCCAAGTTTAGCATCTGCGGCTTATAACCAAGGTCGCTTTGCCGCTGAAGCTATGCTTGGCATAAAAACACATTCGGCATTGGTAGAAGATATTCCGTCAGGCATATACACCATCCCAGAAATAAGTTCTGTTGGTAAAACAGAGCAAGAGCTTACTGCAGCAAAAGTGCCTTATGAAGTGGGAAGAGCTCAGTTCAAACATTTGGCCAGAGCCCAAATCGCGTCAACGCAGACAGGAAGTCTGAAAATCTTGTTTCATCGCGAAACTAAAGAAATCTTGGGCATTCATTGTTTCGGTGAACGTGCCTCCGAGATTGTTCACATCGGCCAAGCGATCATGCAGCAAAAGGGTGAAGGCAATACCATAGATTACTTCGTTAACACTACGTTTAACTATCCAACCATGGCAGAAGCTTATCGAGTTGCTGCTATTAATGGACTTAATAGAATTTTCTAACGGACACAAAAAAGCCGGCGAGATTGTCGCCGGCTTAATATGCGTTAACTAAGAAATTAGTTACGGTTCGCAGCAAGCGCGTTAAGCGAATCTTTATGTGCTACGATGTCGATGTGCATATTTTCTTGATCGAACGTCATTGTTGCAATGGCGTAGTCACCCTGACTATCGCTTGCAATGTCGATCAACTTTGCTTGTGCATCACGGAAACGAATGTTATTGCCGATTTTGTCAGACATACATTGGTTATTCATTTCGAATGTTTTCGCATCCATGCAATCGAAAAGCTGGTTATCACCAGATTCCGCATGCGCAATACCAAAGGCCGCTGATAGAGCTAGGGTTAGTACTACTTTACGCATGTTTCTTCTCCTGTGTTACAGTCTACTACTGTCACTATTAAACATACTGTATATACATAAGATAGTCAAACTGAGATCATAGTTTTGTGACAAAAGTATGACAAAGAGAAATATTTGGAGAAAAATGTGAAAGGCCACGATGCACTAGTGGTTAAAGCGAGAAATTGTAGACTGTGTGCCCCTCACCTACCGCATCAACCCAACCCCATATTTAGCACTGCACCATCAACTAAAGTGCTTATTATTGGGCAAGCACCGGGGTTGAAAGCTCATGAACGCAACATTGCGTTTGATGATCCCAGCGGAGATCGGTTACGCGATTGGTTGTCTGTCTCGAGAGAGACCTTTTATAACCCTAGCTTAATTTCGGTGCTGCCAATGGGCTTCTGCTTTCCAGGTTATAAAAATGGAGCAGATGCCCCGCCAAGAAAAGAATGTGCTCCCGCTTGGCATAATGACTTTCTTCTTCATTTAAAACCTGAAGTAACGCTTTACGTGGGACGTTACTCGCAACAGTATTATTTACCGCAACACAAAACGTTAACTGAAGCTGTACGCAGTCCGACTGAAACACATTTCGTACTGCCCCACCCGTCAGGAAGAAACAACAGGTGGCTCGCTAAAAACCCTTGGTTTGAATTAGATATCCTTCCCAAGTTGCGAGACACTGTCGAATCTGTATTAAAAGTTTAGTCGTGCTCTTCAAGAAACGCTAAAAGCGCATCGAACGGCATAGGCTTCGCGTACAAGTAGCCCTGTGCTTCGTCACATCCAAGCTTTATCATGTAACTCGCCTGCTCTCTTTTTTCTACGCCTTCGGCGATAGTCAATAAGCCTAGCTTGTTACCCAAAGTCACAATGGTCTCAGCAAGCACTGCGCTTGCACCCGGTTTAATGTCTTTGACAAAAGAACGATCGACCTTCAATCGATCTAACGGAAGCTGCTGTAGATAACTCATGGAGGAAAAGCCTGTTCCAAAGTCATCAATGGCTATTTTCACCCCAAATTCTTTTAACGAACGCAATGCATCTATTACAATTTGCGGCTCATCCATCACCACGCTTTCTGTTATTTCTAGCTCTAACAGGCTTGGGTCGCAGTTGGCGTTAGATAGTGCCTGCTTAACTTTTTCTACAAATAACCTGTCACGGAACTGCGGAATAGAGATGTTAACGGCAACTCTTAGATGGCCGTAGCCTTTTTCTTTCAATTCCTGAAGACGACGGCATGATTCTTCTAATACCCATTCACCGATATCAACGATAAGGCCTGAATACTCAGCAAGTGGCACAAATACGGCGGGAGAAATATATCCCCCTTCACCATTGGGCCAGCGTAGTAAGCCTTCCATGCCAACAACTTTTTCATTCAGTAAGTCCACTTGCGGCTGAAACCACAGCTCCAGCTTTCTTGCTGCAAAGTCACTTCGGAGTTGGCGAATCATATCTAGGCGCCAAGTCGTCTGATCTTCAATATCTTTGGCGTGATATTCGAAGTTATCTGTCAGATTTTTCTTAGCACGGTTTAACGCAATATTCGTGCGCTTTAAAATCTCAATGCCGATGTGGCGTTTATTGTCTAACTTGCACAAACCAAGTGTTATATTCACCGGAAGGGTGTGATCACCTACCTGAAATGAAGATTGGAAAATGTTGTTAATGGACTTGGGGCATACCAAATCGTCAGGACCAATAAGACCAAATACATCAGCACCTATGCGGCCTTTTTTAACTATGCTATCGAAAGAAGATTGAAAGCGATCGCTTATAGCTCGCAACAATTCGTTGCCGACTTCTTGCCCTAAACCATCATTTATATCGGAAAAGTGATTTACGTCGATAAGAGCTACGCTATAGTTTTCTCCGGCAAACAAATGAGGTTTATCGAGCATATTGATAAACTCATTGCGGTTTGGCAGACGGGTTAACCAGTCTCTGAACGCCGCATTTCTTAATTCATGGAAAAGATTAACGTTTTCGTATCCCACTGAAATACTGGATAGAAAAACCTCAAGCAAGTGCTTGTCTAGCTCACTAATCTCGTGGGTTTGTCGAACAAATACGGCAGCTTCAAAACCAGCGCGGCTGATATACAGCACAGAGCAACTAGGCTCAAAAATGTGCTTTTTAAGACGTAGGCACCGACTAATATTTTCTTCAATTTCAAGGTTTTTAAGCGTGAACACAGGCTGGTTTATAAATTTCGCATACTCCCCCGCAGCGCCAAGCACGTAAACCTCTTCGTCCTCTCGGTCTAGCAAAGAACCCGCTCTTGCGCACAATAAACCTTCGGAATCTAAACCAATAAGCGAACTAATCTGAGTAACTACACCTTCGCAAAACTCTTTCACCGAATGTTCTTCAAACAAGTTCGCTGAAGAGGTGATTATTTTCTCTAAACCAGCACGGCTTTGACTAATCGTTACAATTTGCTGATAAGAGCGTAGTGAGGAAATGATAGTAGTTAGTAATTTGGCGCGAGTAAGTTCTGTTTTGGTTTTGTAGTCATTGATATCGTAAACTTTAATGACTTGCTCTTCAGGCGCGTAGCCGGGCTGGCCCGTACGTAAGATAATTCGAGGTTCAACTAACTTCATGTCTTCGCGGATGTATTTAACAACATCAAAACCCGCGTCATCAGTCTCCATAACGACATCAAGTAAAATTATGGCAATGCTGTTGCCATATTCGTGCAGCATTTCTTTGGCTTGTTTTGCTGAATAAGCGTGGATGAAGTTTAATTTGCGATCGTTTACGATGAGATCAGATAGCGCGAGACGCGTTACGGTGTGAATCTCTTCATCGTCATCGACAATAAGAATGTTCCAGTCTTTGCCCAATAAGGTTTGCTCTTCAACTGAACCATCATCATCTAAAAAAATTAATTCGTCGTTATCGTAATCCATTGCCGACATTACCGCTCATTTCCTCGATACAAACAAAACAAGAATGCGCTACTCATTGTATTAAGGTAACGATTACATTGATAAATGGGTTACGCAATGCAATAGTGCTCTCATGTTACATGCCATTTTACATTCGATCATTTAAGCATTTATGAAGATTACATCCCAGCACTTTTCCCCTGAGGTAAAAAAACCACAGGAAACGGAAGAGAAGACTGTAAAGGTGACAGCCGAATCGCCTGCGGCTGAAAAAGCGGCCAGCAACGCAGTGAAAACCGATGCTAGTCGCCAACGCATGCTTTCCTGGTTTGCCAGAGTGGGTATAAGCCCCTCTATGATGTCCCCTGATCCTAAAAAGCAAAAGCATGCACTAGAAAGAAGAAAACAAATATTAGAAACCCAAAAAGCGAGCAATCTTCAAGCTGTATTAAATATAGCATTAAATGTGACGATCAACGAACAAACTAGTGATAATCTTGATCCCGACTGGTTTTTCGCATTTAGTACCATGGCTGAGGAAATTTACAGCCCGCCCATGCAGGAATTATGGGGAAAGATTTTTGCCGTTGAGGTGGCTCGCCCGGGCAGTTTTTCCCTTCGTACATTGCAGCTATTAAAGACGCTAACTCATAGGGATGCACAAGTATTCAATAAGGCTGTGAATGTTGCGAGTAGAAGAAATAACGATGCGGTCCCGCGTATTCTTGTGGGGTATCACAAACGCAAAGGCTTGCTTTCACTATTGAGACGCCCTGTTCCTGAGCAAATTAACTTAGCCAACGTAGGGTTGAGTTACCCTGATCTGTTGTCTTTGCAAGAGATGAAGTTGATTTATACCAGCGAAATTGAAAGCGCCGAATACGATGAAGGTCAGCAAGTAACCTGGCGATGCGTAAATGAAAATATTTCATTAACCAGTAAAACGTCGGGGGTTGCTTTGGTGTATTACAAGTTCACTTCGGTCGGCAGTGAGCTGTATAAATTAGTGACTAAGTCGCCTAATGAAGTGTATTTAACCAGCATTAAGTCGGTGTTAGGCGAGGTATTTAACGTAAGTTAAATACCGTCACCAAACTCGTGCAATCCACACTCACGTTTCAAACCAAAGAAGCGCGTGTCTTGCTCACTCATTCCTTCTTGGAGCGACTGCGTGGTATGCCAATCACCGATGGATACATACCCTTGCTCCCAAAGCGGATGATAAGACAAGTCGTTATCTTTCAGGTAGTAATGTAAGTCTTTGTTGCTCCAATCAATGATCGGGTAAAGTTTAAACTGCTGCCCTACTTTTTGTAGAACTGGAAGCTTTCCCCTGGTATCTGATTGGCTTCTACGCAAACCTGCAAACCACGTACCTGCTTTCAGGTCACGTAAGGCGCGCTGCATTGGCTCAACTTTGTTCATCTTATTGTATTTCTCAATACCTTCGATGCCTTGTTCCCAAAGTCTGCCAAAGCGCGCTTCCTGCCACGCAGAAGACATCTCTGCGCTGTACACATGCAAATTTAAATTGAGCTTTTCTACAAGTTCATCAATAAACTTATATGTCTCAGGAAAAAGATAGCCTGTGTCGGTAAGCACAACAGGAATATCCGGTTGTGCTTGGGTAAGCATATGCAGCATAACCGCCGATTGTGCTCCAAAGCTTGAAGACACAATATGAGTATCAGGCAAGTTGTCCAGCGCCCAAGCTACTCGCTCCTGCGCTGTCATTTTCTCTAACGTTTCATTGATATCAGCAAGGGCTTCCTTACTGATATCAAGCGTTAGTGGTTGCTGCTTAATCGCTGTATTATTCGTCATAGAAATCCCGTGCGGAGTCTACTACTGGTTTTACAACACCAGCGCGAACAACGTAATCACCAAAGGCTTCACCCGCTTCACGATCTTTGGCCCACTGGCCAAACAGTGAATCTAGTTCTGCCATGATTTCCTGTTCGCTTATGTTTTCTCGATACATACGTGGAATACGTGTACCTTCTCGGTTTCCACCCAAATGCAAATTGTATTTGCCTGGGCCCTTACCTACTAAACCAACCTCAGACAACATCGCGCGACCACAGCCATTCGGGCAGCCTGTTACACGGAAGATTACGCTGTCTTCTTCCAATCCGTGTTTGGCAAGCAAACCTTCTAGCTCCGTAACGGCATCCGGCAAGTAGCGCTCAGCTTCTGCCATGGCTAACGGACAGGTTGGCAATGCAACACAGGCCATTGAGTCAAGTCGCTGGTTAGAAATCGATGGCGCTATTAAGCCATGTTCGCGGGCTAATGCTTCAATTTTGTCTTTGTCTTGCGGCGCTACACCGGCAATAATCAAATTCTGGTTTGCCGTTAAGCGGAAATCACCTTTGTGGATCTTCGCAATTTCGGCACAGCCTGTTTTTAGCGTTTTACCTGGGTAATCTAAAATACGGCCATTCTCAATAAATACGGTCAGGTGATATTTGCCGTCAATACCTTCAACCCAGCCAAAGCGATCGCCACGTCCCGTAAATTCATACGCACGGCTGTCTTGGAAAGTCACGCCTGCGCGTTTTTCAACTTCAGCCTTAAAGTTGTCTACCCCAACACGCTCTAACGTATATTTGGTTTTCGCGTTCTTACGATTAACACGGTTCCCCCAATCACGCTGAGTTGTTACAACCGCTGCGGCAACGTCTAGCGTGTTTTCAAGCGGAATAAATCCGAAATCAGACGCTTTTCGTGGATACGTACTCTTGTCGCCATGGGTCATCGCAAGACCACCACCGACAAGCACGTTGAAGCCAATTAATTGACCGTTCTCTGCAATCGCAACAAAGTTAAGATCGTTTGCGTGAACATCTACATCGTTTTGCGGAGGAATCACCACCGTCGTTTTAAATTTACGCGGTAAATAGTTATCACCCAAAATAGGCTCTACAGGTTTTTCAGTCGTTTCAACTTTTTCACCGTCTAACCAAATTTCAGCATACGCGCGGGTTTTAGGTAGTAAGTGTTCACTTATCTTCTTCGCCCATTCAAATGCCTGAAGGTGAAGCTCAGATTCAACCGGATTTGACGTACATAGTACGTTTCGGTTTACATCGCCTGCCGTAGCAATAGAGTCGATGCCTACCTTGTTTAGCATTTGGTGCATGGACTTAATCTTAGGCTTTAACACACCGTGAAACTGGAAAGTTTGACGGGTTGTTAAACGAATGCTGCCGTACATGGTGTGATCGGCTGCAAACTTATCAATCGCTAACCATTGGTCAGGCGTAATAACACCACCAGGTAAACGGGCACGCAACATCACATTGTGAAGCGGCTCAAGTTTCTGCTTTGCACGCTCAGCGCGAATATCACGATCGTCTTGTTGGTACATACCGTGAAAGCGAATAAGCTGGAAGTTATCAGCGGTGAAACCACCAGTAAGATCATCTTTAAGATCGGTAGTGATGGTGCCGCGCAAATTATTACTTTCACGCTTTAAACGCTCGTTGTCAGCCAGTTTGCCCTCAACGATAAATGGTGATTTTTCGTTACTCATTAATAGACATCCTTCTGATAACGTTTCGCTTTACGTAACTCTACAACATAGGCTTTTGCATCGGCTTCAGATTTACCGCCGTGCTCTTGCACAATACTAATTAGGGCGTTCTCTACATCTTTCGCCATGTGCATTGCATCGCCACACACATAGAAGTGTGCGCCCTGCTCTAGCCATTCATACACCTCTTTACCGTTTTCTAGTAAACGGTGCTGAACATATACTTTTTCTTCTTGGTCACGAGAAAATGCCAGCGTAATTTTGTCTAGCAGGCCTTCTTTAACGTAGCCTTGCCATTCCACTTGATATAGAAAATCTTGCGTGAAATGTGGGTTGCCAAAGAACAGCCAGTTTTTGCCTTCTGCGCCTTGTACGTCACGCTCTTGCATGAACGATCTAAACGGTGCAATACCCGTACCCGGGCCGACCATGATCACTGGCGTATTTGGATCAGCGGGCAAACGGAAGTTATCGTTACTTTCTACGAACACTTCTACGTCGCCATTTTCTTCTAGATATTCACACAAAAAGCCAGATGCGCCGCCTTGATGACGATGTCCAAACGCTTCATAGTCAACGTGAGCTACGGTTAAATGTACTTCTTCTTCCACTTCGGCTTGGCTTGATGCTATCGAGTACAAGCGAGGCGTTAGCGGTCGCAAAGCATCTACAAGCTGTTGTTCAGACAACTTACCCGGATGGTCGCGCACAATATCAATAATTTGACGTTCGGCCATGTAGGTACGCAGCTGCGCTTTATCTTCCATCAATGTAGCCAATGATTCAGAGCCTGTCGCCTCTTGATATGACTTAATGAAATTAGGGTAACTTAAGGTTAATTCAAGCTTCGACGTTAATGCTTCGGTGAGTGACATGGTCGCGTCAGCCACAGACACTTCTGTATTGCCGTTTAGTGACAAGATACTAATAAGCTCCGACACTAGAGATGCTGCATTTTTAAACCATACACCAAGCGCATCACCTGGCTTATAGGTAATTCCGCTATCTTCAAGGCTTATTTCAATATGGCGTATATCTTTAACAGAATCACGACCTGTGATTTTTTGTGCGTCAATTAAGGTCGCTTTAAACGGCGCTTTCTTAGTGTAAGTTTGCGCTGCTACACCCTGCACTGCCGCGCCAGTTTGCGCCGCTACCGCTGCTTGCGGAGCTGCACTAAAATCGTCTTTTAGCGAATCGATGAGCTTGCTCAGCCATGCTTCGGCTTCCGCTTCATAATCAACGTCGCAGTCCAGACGCTCTACAATAGCTTTACCGCCAAGCTTACCTAAGCGTTCATCAAAGTCTTTACCCGTTTGGCAGAAAAACTCGTAACTACTGTCACCTAAACCCAAAACTGCATATTTGGTATCAGCAAGCTTCGGGGCTTTTTTGCCAGCCAAGAATTCATGTAGCTCAATAGCATCGTCTGGTGCATCACCTTCACCATGGGTACTAACAAATACCGCAACGTGAGTTTCTGCTTTCAAGTTACGTGGCTTGTAATCTGCCATGCTAACCAGCTTGCTATTAAAGCCCGCTTCTTCTGCTTTCGCTTGACACTGCGCTGCAACACCTTTCGCATTACCGGTTTGTGAACCGTACAAAATAGTAAGCGTTGGCGCGTCACCCGCTACTGCAGGAGTGCCTTGCATCATTGGTGCAACCGAACCACCTTGTGCAGCAGCCATGCCCGCAGCATAACCACTTACCCAAGTAAGTTGATCACGATTTAAGCCTGCAATGGCTTGCGTTATTGCATTCCACTGCTGTTCGTTTAATACCGCGCCTGGCGCTGAGTTCGAATTAGAATCTTGTGACATAGTCTTTTAGCCTTTTATCAATGGCGCTAAGGCTAACGGCTTTCTTCAAGAAGAGAAAAGAATAAATGAAACTTTTTTATTACTGAAAGTGCTAATGACTGTGCGAATAGGTAATAACACAATTGAATTTGGGCGAGAAGCAATAAAAAGGGCGAGGCTGCAATCGCAGCCCCGCCCTTTAAAATCCGTAGTTGAGGCTTAGAAGTGAAGTTCTAGCCCTGCGAATACACCATCAAATTCCATATCAGCGTACACATCATCAAGGTCTTCGATATCAACCGTTACATTTCTGTAACCCACCTGAAGCGTCATATCAACGGCTAAGCTTTCAATGAATGAGTACTGAATTGCAGCTTGATAATCACTAAGCTCATGGTCGTCGAACGACAAATAGCTTCCTTCAAAGTATGCTGATAAACCAGTAAACGGTAAACCTAGCTGAACCTTTGAGTAGGCCATTGGAACAATACCAGAGAATTCTGCAGATCCGGCTGTGTCACTCGCTCTATCCACAACGAACAGTGCGCCGTCGATATACTTCGCGTTAACACCTAAGTCAAAGCTCACTAGATCGTTATCAAATAACTCGTAGTACAAAATGAAATCTGTAGCATCTAGCTCTACATCTGTATTAACCGTGGTGCTTTCAGTAAACAGTTCGCCGTCGAAAGTGAATTCAGACTGAAGCGTTGTGGTGCCCGAGTTATCTAATGTAGTGTGATTTACTTTTACGTTAGGTAAAAACGGTACCGGATGCTCAAAGGCAATGTATAGCGCCGTATTGGTCTCATCATCAAAGTTAAAGTCAGCGGTGTTGTTGCTATCAGCAAAACCGCCCTGCGTGTCGGTTTGCCATACTTGGGCTCCAACATATACGCCTGCGATAGTGTCTGCATGAGATGAAACTGAAACTAATGCGCATCCCAATGCGGCAGCTATAAGACCCTTTTTCATTAATTATCCTTGATTAAGAAGTTCTGAAAGTTCAATTAAAGCAGCGTTTGCACGAGAAATATAGTTTGCCATTACCAAAGAATGGTTCGCTAACATGCCAAATCCACTACCATTTAAAATCATTGGACTGAATACCGACTGCTGTGTCGCTTCCAGTTCACGAATAATTTGCTGAAGACTAACCAATGCATTCTTATCTTCCAATACGTCGTAAAATTCAATTTCCACGGCTTTTAGAAAGTGAAGTAAAGCCCACGTAGCACCGCGTGCCTCATAGAAATTATCGTCTAGTTTCCACCAACTCGTTTTAACTACACGCTGGCTGGCTACAGGAGAAGACTGCTTTGCATTCGAGTCACCCGCCAGATCAGTGTTCAATCTAGCCGATCCTACGCTGGCACTAAGTCTTTGTGAATAACTACCCAAACGTTTTTCTACCTGTTTCAACCACTCGCGTAAGTTGTCTGCGCGAGTATAAAACTGACTGTCGGTATTTCGGGTATTCGCTAACTCGTCACGGTATTTTTTTAGAAGCTCTATACCGTCGGCATAACTTGATTCAGAAGAAGGCAGCGCCCAGCTTTTGTGATCCATATTGAACTTAGGATGGGCCTTTGTAAGATACGGATTTTCAATAGATTGAGATTGAGAGCGGCTAAAGTCTTTGCGCATTGAAAGTGCCAAATCTCGCACCATTTCCAGCGCACCGAACTCCCATGCAGGCATGTTATCTAAAAAAATGCCAGGAGGCGTAATATCGTTAGAAAGATATCCACCAGGCTTATCAAGTAAGGTTTCTGACACATCAATCATGGTTGTTGTTAATGTGTAACCCGCAATATTAGTTGGATTCTCAACAGGCGAGTTTTGCTTTAAACGTTGTCTAACATCAAACGTGTCTGGAGATAGGCTCCAATACCATCCTATTAGCCAGAAAAGTAAAACTAACACTACAGCGACAATCGCTATCCGTTTTGAGTTAATAGATTGTCTCATATAACACCAACCTTCCTTTTAAATAACAAATAGCCGACGGAGGTCAGCTATTTGTAGTCTTAATACTATGTGAAAAATGCGAAACCTTTGTGACGGTCGTCTTTATATCACCATCTTTTACTACGTTAACACAACTTAAATAAAATTATGATGATTATACATTATGGTGCATATTTCGGTCATTTTGCTGCTTATAAGCGGCAGAGTTTCGATTTTTCAAAGCATATAGCGCTATCGCGATAAGTATAATTGGCCAAAATGCACTTACTCCCACCACTAATAATGCTAAAAATCCTGCGCCTAGCGCTAAAAGAATTGTGCCCATAACGCTTACAGCAACAACGAAACCAACGATAGCGAGGACTACGCCGACTAGCGATAACACTGCTACGTTTTCCCAAGGACTTAGTAATTCATCTGACATGATTAAGTGCATACCCAACCAGCTATCTACTAAGCTGCCTAAACAATTCACCAAAATAATGGCGATGACCAATGCAATCAGAAAGTTTTTCATTACACTAATCTCGGTAATAAGATAACGGCTGCAATATAAGCCACTAGCGTAATAGGCGTAGCGATGAACAAGCCTGCTACAGCCGCCGCTCTAACCCATACTGCATCTATATCAAAATAACGTGCAACTCCTGCACACACACCTGAAATGATTCCAGAATCAAGGTCTCTATAAATTCGTTTTTGTGATGGTACTTTCATCATCTTCTCCAAAAATGCTTACTTCGATATCTACAATACGGGCTGCGGCTCTCAAGGTCGCCTACGCGACCTTTTTCTTCTTAAGTTCAGCCAATTCCTTTTCGATAGTTTCATCTGCTTCCATTGCATCGAACTCGGCCTGCAGTGACGTTGCTTCATTCGACTTTGTTAGGTCGTACGCATCAACTTGCGCTTCTAGATGATCAATGCGCTGCTCGTAACTCTCAAAGCGCATCATGGCATCATCAATTTTTCCTTCGTGATCAGCTTGCTTCACTTTTAAGCGTGTTTGCGCAGAATTCTTGCGCTGAACCAGCGTTTTTTGCTTGGCTTTTGCTTCGGCTAACTTACTGTTCAGACGAGCAGTATCGCCTTGGATTTTTTCGATACTCTGAGCAAGATGCGCTTCTTGCTCTTCAAGAGAAGCTAGCTTTGCAACGTACTTTTGTTTTTCGATTAGTGCGGCTTTAGCCAATGACTCTTTGTCATTATTCATTGCGATCTGTGCTTTGTGCTGCCACCCTTCCACTTCTTTGTTTGCTGATGCCATATGGCGCGCAAGCGTTTTCTGCTGAGCAATAAAGCGCGCTGCATCAGTGCGAACTTCAACTAAGGTCTCTTCCATTTCTTGAATAATCAAACGAATGATTTTTTCAGGATCTTCCGCTTTATCTAACATTGCGTTGATGTTTGCTTGAACAATATCGTTAATGCGCGAAAACATACCCATGATTATTTCTCCATTAAAAGTAGTGTTGTGGTTTCCAGCACTTATTCTTAGTTACGCTGACTGCCGGTTACCGCTGACTGAGTTCTCCTCAACACTTTAACTATTACAATCACCATGCCATTTATTTAAGGTACTGTTTTTAAAAGAGTTTAATTTAATTTCAGAAATTAACAGTTGTTCGTAAAGTAACCAAACACAATTTTTTAGCGTATTTAACCAATAAATTTGTTGAATTGACCACCCTTGTTTTTTGTGTTTTTAATGATTAAGTCACTGTGCTACACGCACAAAAAAAGCGCCTTTCGGCGCTTTTGCTAGATATCAATATCGAATTAGTCGGCATCTTGTTCTGTAGAACTACCTTCAGACGGGGTAGCAACAACTAAATCAGTCACGCTGACCTTACCACTTCCGCGCACTTCTTGTGGGCTTAGCTCAAAGTGATACGTTGCGTTTGCTACTGCTTGGTATACGTCAGCCTGAATTTCCTGTGATGTTGTAGCCACTGCGTTCGAAACCACATTAGTTAAAAACGTTTGAAGCACTGACTCTTCTGCATTTGCTACGCCGCTTGCCATGCTTGCTGTCAGTAAAGTTGCTGCGATTAGTGAAGTTTTCATAATTTCCCTCTGAAGTTAGTCAGTGCAACAACACGCCGTTGTTGCGATACTTAGAGGATTGCGAGAGCTGTGCCAACTCCTTCAAAAACACTTAAAACATTGATATATATAAATTTAAATAAAAAAGCTCGCGAGACAGCGAGCTTTTAAGAATTGAACAAATATTAAACTTTGGTCAAAATTACTAAATCGTTAGTCTTTTTGACTATTAAACGCAGCGACTTCCTTTTGTGCACTTTCTACAGCGCCTAGCGCATTTAACAGCAGATTGGGATCTGGATTTTTTCCTGTTCCATTTTGGCTTAAGTATCTACGCCAAATGCGTCCACCCGCTTGCCCTTGATAAAGACCCAAAATATGCCGAGCTGCATGCCAGGGTTTGAAATAGGGATCGTCTTGGCGTTCAATATATTGCTGCATTTTCAGCACAATTTCTCGGCGTGACATGCTCTGAGCTTCAGTATCTCCGAAAATCTCTTTATCTACTGTAGCCATAATATAAGGATTGGCGTAAACCTCACGCCCTATCATAACGCCATCAACAAGTTCTAGCTGTTGCTGGGTTTCTTCTAGCGTTTTAACCCCACCATTGATGCTAATAGATAATTCAGGGCGAGCCTGTTTCAGTCTATGAACCCGCGGATAGTTTAAAGGCGGAATTTCGCGATTTTCTTTTGGGCTCAATCCCTGTAGCCACGCTTTCCTTGCGTGAACAATAAAGGTATCGCATCCGGCATCTGCTACTGTATCGATGAAACGAGCGAAGTCTTCATCTTCGTCCATATCATCAATGCCAATACGGCACTTTACCGTAACGGGAATATCTACCGCAGCCTGCATGGCTTTGACACAACTTGCTACCACCTCTGGCTGGGCCATCAAGCAGGCACCGAAGCTACCATTTTTAACCCTGTCACTTGGACAACCTACGTTTATGTTAACTTCATCATAACCGCGCGCTTGAGATAGCTCAGCACACTTAGCCATGTCAGACGGATCGCTTCCGCCCAGTTGAACAGCAACAGGATGTTCCTCTTGGTTGTAACCCAGATAATCACCCTTACCGTAAATGATCGCGCCTGTGGTTACCATTTCTGTATAGAGAAGTGTGTGCTTAGACATTAATCGTAAAAAGTAGCGACAATGCCGGTCTGTCCAATCCAGCATAGGGGCAACAGAGAATTTACGATTTAGTGGAGTGATAGACACGACAGGAACCTCAGACACAGTTATTACTTATATACCTCGCGTACGCGCGAGCGGCGTATAGTACCTATGTTCAATAAAAAAACAATGTCGCTTGCCATTATTTGATTGTCCCATTTCAGCCTTAAAAAACAGCTCAAATCGTAGAACGCATAAGTAAATCTTCATTGATTATTCAACTTACTGAAAAGATAACGTTTTTTTGTATAAGGATTTTTGTAGGTATTTGCCACTATTATGCTTTTAGTGTATTTCAAAGTTCACGATTAGCGGCTATTGTATAAAGTAATAACCATAATTATTAGCACAGACAAAAGTGTGATTGCAGCTCGTTAGCGTGTTCAACGCAAAGAACTGCGCCTTCCGGAGACATTTTATGGCGGACAAGAAGCCGAAGGATCAGCAAGCGCAAGACGTAACTCAAACTGAAGGCGCGCCCAAACCAGCAGACGAACTTGCTCAACTTAGAGAGATTTTGTTTGGTCAGACAAACCGTGCTTTCCGTGCAGATCTTTCTGCGTTGGAGTCACGGGTCAACGACAGCTTCACTAAACTGAATACGCATCTTGATAATCAGTTTAACGATATACGTAAGCTTATTGACCAACAGATCACAGAATTATCGAATCAGTTGGCCAGTGCTAACAACAACCACAGTAACGTGCAAGAGCAACTTCAAAACACCACTGACAAATTGCAAAGTGAATTGGAGATAGCTGAAACTGCTGCAAAGAATGACAACGATGCATTGGAAGCTCATGTGGTTAAAGAACTAGAGTCGCTTGATAATTTATTTAGTAAGCGTCACCAAGAGCTGCTTGAGAAGCTTCAGCAGGTTACCAGTGAGCTTTCAGAAAGTAAAACCGATAGAAAAACGTTGGCAAACTTACTTTCGACTATGGCCACCAACCTCGCTACAGATCATTAATTAATGACTGAAAAAGTGCCGCCGTCGGAGCTATCTGACAACTCTCTAGACAAAGTCAGAGAGCTACTCATTGGAAGAGACGACAAGTTCGTTCAAGAAAAGTTGAATCGCGATGCGAAAGGCATCGTGACAAACGTCGTTTCTGAAGCGCTCTTTGAACGCGAGACAAAGGACGGCTCGGTTAACAAAGTACTTGTTCCTCTTGTAGAGAAGTCGCTTCACCGCTCTATAGAAGCTAATAGCGACAAGATTGTTGGTACACTTTACCCTTTGGTTGGCACGCTTGTAAGAAAGGCAGTATCTTCATTTCTTGTTGAGTTTGTCGAGCGCACTAACGCGCTTATCGAAAACAGCTTAAGTCCCAAAAGCGTATCTTGGCGATTCAAAGCTTGGCAGTCCGGAGTCAGGTATTCTGAATTTGTCGCATCTCAAATTTACCAATACCAAGTCCAACAGCTGCTGGTCATTCATCGAGAGACCGGCACGCTACTTCACAGCATTTCTTCAGATCCTGAGAAAGAAAAAGACGCAGACTTAATTTCATCAATGCTAGTAGCCATTAATGACTTTGTGGCAGATGCGTTTGGCGTTACCAGTACCGAGTCAGAAAACGAGCTCGGCGAGATAAAAACGGAAGACTTTACGCTGCTAATAAAAATTGGGCCACAAGCGCTGCTTGTTGCTGCAGTTACGGGCAGTATTCCTCCTGAGGTACGCGGAAAACTTCAACAGGCGTTGGAAGATTTTCATCAGTTCTATCAGCAACCGTTGCTCACTTATGAAGGTGACAATGCGCCCTTCGACGGTTGCGAAACCATTCTTTCAGACTGCTTAATAAGCGAAAGAAAAGAGGGTGAAGGAAAAAAATCAAACCGATTAATAGGTGCACTAGTGCTTCTTGTGATTTTTTTCGCACTTGCAGTGCTGTCTTTTATGCGTTTGTCGCTAAGCATCTTAAAAAGCGACTTGCACGAGCTTCCTCCTCCACCTGGCATCATAGTAACTGATACTTATGTTTCCAGTGGGAACGTGCACGCTAAAGTCCTTCGCGACCCGGTTGCCACTAGCATCGAACAATGGTTTAGCGATAATAACATCGATGCAGAAAGAGTTACTGTTATTGAAGAACCCTTTGTTTCTTTAAAACCAAGTGTGGTTGAACGCAAACTTGAAAAGCTCGTGAGCGACTATCCACTCAGCGAATCAGAAAGCCTATTAATTGAAAAAGGTGAAGACCGTAGCTTTATTATTTCAGGAACCGTGTTCACTCCAACCGCAATTAACCTTACTCAGCAAATTAACGCTATTCCTGGAATTTCGACAGTTAACGTTGATACCACTGCGCTTAACGTCAAAGCAGCGTATCAAATTGACAATGCTGAGCTCCAGAAGGCCGCATTGAACCGATTAGTTAATAAGGTTTCTTCACAAAATGTACTTTTTGCTACTAACCAAGAAGCGCTTTCTGAAGTACAGTTAGCAAAATTAGAACTTCTGGCAAACGACATAAAACAGTTGTTAACCCTTGCTGACAAGACAAAAACTGTTGTCAGTATTGTTGTGATGGGTGCCAGTGATAATTCAGGCTCAAGCGCACGAAATCGCGCATTGAGTCAAAAACGAGCAGAGAATGTTGTGAATTCATTAATTTCACTTGGCGTAGAAAGTGATACTCTTATACCCGTAAGTTTAGGAGAGCTACCATTGCAGAAAGCATCAATGGGGCGTTCGGTTATGTTAAACGTTTTGATATCCAGTGAGCAATAGTAAGGAAGCTTGGCGGTGATACAGAAAAAAGTATGTATTTTAGGGCCCACTGGTGTTGGCAAGACAAGCTTGGTTAAGCAATTCGTTGAAGGTATTTTCTCCGAAAAATACAAGACCACTATTGGCGTAAAAATAGATAAGAAACAAGTCAATAAAGACGGACGCGGCGTTCAGCTTCTACTTTGGGATTTAGAAGGTATCGACAGATACTGTGGCTTCAACCCTCGCTACCTTCGCGGCGCAAGCGCCTACATTATTGTAGTTGACCAAACTCGGTCTCAATCCTTGCTTGAAGGCATGGAAATTCTAGAACTCGCACGCGAACACTACCCCGATATCCCCGCATTTTTTGTTGTAAATAAAACCGATCTCCCCACAAGTTGGCACTGGAGTGAGGAAGAACTCAATTCTTACGCTCAAAAATTCGCTTCACTAACGAAAACCAGCGCAAAGACCGGTGAAAATGTAGAGAATTTATTCAGTACAATTGCGTTTTGGTAGGAGATTGCCATGGATATTCATTTATTAAATGCATTGGGCATTACTAACTGCGCGCTATTTAGGTGTAACTCCGAAAGCGACATTGAATGCTTAACGCCAGAACTTCCATGGCTAGCAAATGTTGTTACGATTGACGAAAACAATAAACTGCAAAAGAAGCATATCCCTTCCATTTTTTTAGACGACTTTTTTCTCGATGCCGACGAAGTATGGAAAGGCGAAACGTCATTTACGCTTTCATCTGGCTTTTGGACCGAGCACAATGAGAGCCAAGTACTTCGCTTAGAAGCATTGGCAATTAATAGCGAGTCGGGTTCTCGCTATTTGGTCGTTAAAAACGTAGAAGAGCAATTTGACGAAAAACGTAAAACGCTGCAAGCCGCGCGGGAATTATTGCTAAGCCATCACGAAATTGTAGGTCAGCATGAGTATATTAGGCACAAATTAAATGGTGTTTTACGCAAGAACACCCGACTTCAAAAGCTCGTTCCGCCCATTCAGCAAGCTATTCACAACCTGGAAACCGGCGTTGTCATTTTAGACGACAAAGGCGGATTGATATTGGACAACAAAGCGTCTCATAGATTGCTGCTGTGTAATAGCACAACGCCAAGCTCTATTCGCGTCAACGAGCTTCTTACTGATATTGATGCGCCGGCAACGTTTCTTCCCGCACTGGTGCAGCGAAAAGCCCCCTGGCAAGGGGAGCTTTATTGGCAACCTGTTGACGATTATGGTGTGTGGCTTCAGGTTACCATTCACCCTGTATTACAAGGGGATAAGTTAACCCATTGGGTTTACCTACTTACCGATATTACCCATATTCACAATAAAGAAGAGAGCGTATTAACTGCCAGTGGAATGGACTCGTTAACAAAGGTAGCCAATCGCAATTTGTTTACCGATACAGTAAGAAGACTGGTTCAGGAAGAAATCGCATTCAAGTTGTTCATCATAGATATATGCGACTTTAAGAAGATAAATGAATCACTTAGCTATCAGTCGGGTGACGAGATCCTTAAATCGTTCGCACTGCGACTGCAGACCTTTGTCGGCAACAGCGGGTTTATAGCGAGAATAGGCAGCAATGAGTTTGCATTGGTGAAACGTGAAGATACCTTTAACGAACTTACCAGTGCCGAGTATATTGAGCAGCTAGTCAAAAAGCTCACTCAAACCTATACCGTTCTCAATGGCAGCGAGCCGAATTTAGGCATAAATATTGGCGAAGCGAACTTTCCCCGACACTGCCCGTCAACCGAATCACTTCTTCAGTGTGCTGACATCGCCTTGCAGGCCGCTAAATACCAAGGTCGCAATGTGGTACTTACCTACAGTGAAGAACTACACAAACAACATCATGCAATTAGCGAGCTTGAGAGTCAGCTACGTTCTGCCATCGAAAACAATGAACTCAAACTCTTTTTGCAGCCTATTGTCGATTTAGAGACTGGCAAAATTGTTAAATGCGAGGCATTGGCAAGATGGATAACGCCGGAAGGTAAGTTTATTTCCCCAGAAGTGTTCATTCCTCTTGCTGAAAAAAGTGAACTCATTTTCCCTTTCGGCGAGTGGCTTATCAATGAAGCTTGTGATGCTATAGAAGCGTTAAAGGCTTCTAATTTAGACATTAGGTTGGCCATTAATATCTCTGGCCGCCAAGTGTCAGATTTAGCACTACTAAACCAAATTAAAAACGCATTGGAAGATCACCAACTCCCCGGCTCAAACTTATCTATCGAGTTAACCGAAAGCGTGTTTGTGGAAAGCTTGGATACCGTTTCAGTATTACTCAACGAGCTTCGAGCAATGGGGATCACCGTGTCGATTGACGATTTCGGTACAGGTTTTAGTTCACTGGTGTATCTGAAGAAACTGCCTATCGATGAGCTTAAGATTGACCGTTCCTTTGTCAGTGAACTTGAGAAAAACACCGACGACCAAGCTATCGTTCAGGCTATTCTTGGACTGGCGAGCAACTTAAACATTAAGATTATTGCAGAAGGTATTGAAACCCAACAGCAGCAACAGTTTTTGCAAAATCATCGGTGTGCTTACGGTCAGGGTTACTTATATCAGCGCCCCGTTGCCATACCTGAATTTATAACTTTAGCGCAAAAGCTAAAGTAAGCTTAAGCAAAGCTTCATCAGCCATAAACAAAAAAGCCGGAGTACGATCCGGCTTTTTTACAGCTTGTATTTTACGCTTAAATTAGCCCCATGTGTCCTGCATGGAACTCCAAGTGCTCTTCAATAAATGATGCAATAAAGAAGTAACTATGATCGTAACCTTCATGCATGTTAAGCGTAAGTTGCGTATCTGACTGTTGCGCAGCATGAACAAGTGACTGAGGTTTCAGCTGCTCGTGCAAGAACTCATCTTTTGTCCCTTGCTCTACTAGCAGAGGTACACTGTGTGTTTTGCTTGCTAATAGCAACGAGGCGTCGTAATCCTGCCATGCTGCCTTGTCATCGCCTAAGTATCGACCTAAGGCTTTCTCGCCCCACGGACAATCTGAAGGATTTGAGATAGGGCTAAAGGCCGATACCGATACAAACTTATTAGGATTACGCATGCCAATAACTAAAGCACCGTGTCCGCCCATTGAGTGACCGCTAATAGCGCGCTCTTTGGTTACAGGGAACTCGCTTTCAATAAGCGCAGGTAGCTCGTTCACAATATAGCTATACATTTTGTAATGCTTATCCCACGGCGCCTGCGTAGCGTCAACGTAGAAGCCTGCCCCAAGGCCAAAGTCATAAGATCCTTCTTCGTCGTCAGGAACGTTCTCGCCACGGGGGGATGTATCGGGCGCAACAATAGCCATACCTAATTCCGCCGCTAGCTTCATTGCACCAGCTTTTTGCATAAAGTTCTGGTCGGTACATGTCAGCCCTGACAGCCAGTAAAGCACGGGCACTGGCTTTTCTTTCGAGGCGAAAGGGGGAAGAAAAATTGCGAAGGTCATATCGCATTGTGTTGTTTCAGCTTTATGGGTATAGCGTAAATGCCGTCCCCCGAATGCTCTATTTTCGCCAATAAGCTCCATTTCAGCTCCTTAAATACGTAAATTTGCACCTTTATTGTGGAATCAGTAAAGGCTCTATCGGATTTTAGATCAAGTTCGTTTACACTAAGCGCCTAATTTTTGAGGTAAGTACAATGGTAAAAGCACTGTTGCATCATATTGTTGGCACTATTTCGGTCATCTGCTATTTCGTCAATACGGTAGTGTGGTCAACGCCTATTTTCATATTGGCTATTTTTAAACTTATACCTATTGCGCCGTGGCGACGATTCATTTCTTATTTACTCGACGCATGCGCGACTGCGTGGATCGGCGTTAATAACCTGAATCAGCGCATCAGCGGACGCACCAAATGGCAAATAAACGGACTAGAAAAACTCACTCGAGATGATTGGTATCTCGTTGTTGCTAACCATCAATCTTGGGTCGATATCTTAGTTCTTCAACGTGTATTTAACCGAAGAATTCCGTTTTTAAAGTTTTTCCTTAAAAAAGAGCTTATTTATGTTCCTATTTTAGGGCTCACTTGGTGGGCACTCGACTTTCCGTTTATGCGCCGATATTCCAAATCATTTCTTGCGAAAAACCCGCATTTAAAAGGAAAGGATATGGAAACCACGCGCAAAGCGTGTGAGAAATTTAGAAATAAGCCTGTAAGTATTATGAATTTTGTTGAAGGCACCCGCTTTACGCAAGCCAAGCACGACAAGCAGGCCTCGCCTTTCACTCATTTACTTAAACCTAAAGCAGGCGGCATAGCATTCGTTTTGTCTGCGATGGGCGATCATTTGCATAAGCTTATTGATGTCACAATTGATTATCCGAACGGCGTACCGTCTTTCTGGGACTTCGTTAGTGGTAAGGTTCGTGATATTCGAGTGAATATCAACGTAATGCCCATCAAAGACATTATGGAAAACGGCATTTTCAGCGACAATTATTTTGATGATCCGCAAGTTCGAGCCCGTTTTCAGACGTGGTTGAATGAACGCTGGCATGCCAAAGATCAACTTTTAGATTCACTAAACGCAACACAGAAACCATTATGATTCGCGCAGTACTCGCTCCTTTTATTTTCGTATTACATACTTCACTACAAATCCTCAATCTTGCGTTGTGGGGAGGCTTAATTATCTTACTGGGCTTGGTAAAACTTATTATGCCCAACGGAAAGATAAGAACAGCATGGAATAAAGTGATGCACGGGCTAATGTTTAGCTTCGGACGGGTCAGCGTTCTCATGATACGCTTGTTCAACCGCGTCGATATTGAGTGTTCGGTACACGGCGAACTGTCAAAAGACCGTTGGTATCTGATTATTGCCAATCATTTAAGCTACCTCGACATTATTCTGCTCATTGAATTCGCAA
Organism: Alteromonas sp. G4i35; assembly: GCF_054960375.1. Classification (NCBI taxonomy): domain Bacteria; kingdom Pseudomonadati; phylum Pseudomonadota; class Gammaproteobacteria; order Alteromonadales; family Alteromonadaceae; genus Alteromonas; species Alteromonas sp. G4i35. The sequence continues at coordinate 28,731 of NZ_JBHNZD010000008.1, forward strand.
CGAACCGCATTCCTGCACCCAAATTTTTCCTTAAGAAAGAGCTTATTTGGCTGCCATTTGTCGGACTGGGTGCCTGGGCACTTGATATGCCGTTTATGCACAGATACACCCGTGCTTATTTAGAAAAGCACCCAGAGAAAAAAGGAAAGGATCTCGAAACCACCAAAGCGTATTGTGAGAAGTTTAGAACGGTGCCCACAACGGTCATTAACTTTGTAGAGGGAACTCGATTTACTTCATTGAAGCATCTGTCAAAGCAAAGTCCCTATGAAAACCTCCTGCCCCCCAAAGCCGGCGGCGTTTCCTTTACGCTCTCAGCTATGGGCGAATTGTTTACCAACGTGTTAGATATCTCGCTGCTTTACCCGGAAAATAAGCGTCATCCTATGATGGCAATGCTTAGCGGTCAGATGACAAAAATCGTGATCGATGTGAACGTTACGCCGGTACCTGAATTACAACAGCATTCAGAACGCACTGAGTCTGAGTTTCGTCTTTATTTCCAAAACTGGTTGAACGGTCTATGGGAAAATAAAGACAACCGTATAAAGAAAATGTTGGAGTCGTAATTAATGGAAGTCAGTGCTTCAGTACGCGATAACTTTATTCACATAGTTAATGATATTTTCCCGAATCTTACTACTGAAGATCCGCTGTATAACGTCATCGCACTAAGTAGTATTTTAGTGGTGTCGGCGGTAATCTATATTATCGCAAGGCTATTGGTGCGCCCCCAGATAGCCAGTTGGGTATACAAATCCAATAACCTCTGGGACAACGCCTTGCAGCAGCACGGATTTTTCCGTCGCTTAATGCACCTGTTTCCTGCCCTGTTTATTTACTTAACCACACCGGTACTTATTAGCGATGAAGCCGTGATGCACGGTATGGTGATAAAGAGCGCTCAGCTATACATGCTATATAGCGGCCTTCTTGCCTTATATGCCATGTTGAGCACAGTGGAAGACGTTTATAACGCCTCAGCGCTTGCTAAACGCGCACCTATCACTGGCTTTATTCAAGTTACCAAATTGGCATTTGCTATTGTCACCATACTATTAAGTATCTCTTTAATTGTAGACAGAAGCCCGCTACTTATTGTGTCTGGCTTAACCGCCATTGCCGCTGTTTTACTATTGATATTCAGAGACACCATTCTGGGCTTTGTTGCCGGCATTCAAATAGCCGCTAACCGCATGTTTAATACGGGCGACTGGATTGCCATGCCTAAGTATGAAGTAGATGGTGAAATACTCGAGATAGGCCTTACCAACGTCAAAGTACAGAACTGGGATAAAACCATTTCTACGCTGCCGACTTACAGCCTTACTACAGAAGCAGTTAAGAACTGGCGCGGTATGCAAGAGTCTGGCGGACGCAGAATTAAGCGCGCCATTTATATTGATGTGCACTCTATTAAGCTTTGTGACAACGATATGCTAGAGCGCTTTTCGAAAATTCGCTATATCAACGAATATATCGATAAGAAGAAAAATGAGCTCCGCGCTTATCACCGAGACTACTCCATTGATGAGTCGGATCTGCTAAACAGCCGTCGCCTTACCAACATCGGCACTTTTAGAGCTTATTTAGAGGCATACTTGCGCAAGCACCCGGATATAAACCAAGAACTAACCCTAATGGTTAGGCAGCTACCGCCTAATGAGCTTGGTTTACCTTTAGAAATTTACTGCTTCAGTGCACAAAAGGAATGGGTGAGGTACGAAAAAGTACAGGCGGATATTTTCGACCACGTTATGGCTATGCTGGATTTGTTCGATTTACGCGCTTATCAACGTGATGGACATTTGTCGCTGCTTGCCCATCGCGAACAAAGCGCTTATAGAAACAGTCCCGAAAGCGACAATGCGCCTGAGGATGCTCTGGAGAAGAGCGAACCTAATCGATAAGGCAGTGATGAATAAAGACTTGTTCAAGACGAAAAAAAACCGGCTGAGATAGCCGGTTTTTTTAATGCTTATCGCTTAAGCCAATGCGTAGGCCATCAGTAAGCAAAGTACTAAACCAGTAACGCCAAAAAAACCGTACTCGATTTTTTCCTGCATACCTTCAGCACCTGCTTTAGCAGTCATAAAGCCCATAACGATGCTGCTTAGCCCTAGCGTAAAGGCAATTAGCGCAACACCAAACATAATTGCATTAATCCAATCAGCCATTGTGATAACCCCTTAAAAATATTGGCGGTATTATGCACCAATAAATAAGATTTAACCATGCTTGGATTGGCTTAAATGTACCGCTATTGGTATTAATTGATCTTAGTCAAAACTACTAATTAGTTGGTAATCTCACTAAATAGTGTATTTAGCAGAGCATAAAGAAATCATCAAATATCACTAACCATTTGAAAGATATAGACTTTAAATATTGGCAAGGCCATTGCTCTACCTTAGGTATAACAGCGAGTATCGTTAGCGTCTATCTGACAGTGACACTACAACGCATTGCAGTTTGCTTCGAGCACTTTCGTTAACGCGTCACACGTAAATTAAGGAATGAACAATGTCTAAGAAACTATTACTTTCAGTTGCCCTTACCAGTACTTTAATGAGCGGCCACGCATTGGCGCATGACAGCAGCTTTCAAAACAACAGTTGTGACATGGAGCTTGATGGTCATATTCAATATTACCAAGGTGATCTAACGGTACAGATGGACAATGGCTCAGTGATGACGATTGACTCCCATCACAATATGACCATTAACGGCGAACCAGTATCGCTTGACAGCGAACAACAGCGCTGGGTAAGTGAATATTACAACAACATTGATATCGCCATCCCTATGACCTTGAATATCGCCAGTGAAGGGCTGCAAATTGCCAACGTGGCAGTAACTGAAGTATTTACTGAACTGTTAGGCGGCGATCAAATGGGTGACGATTTTCGTGAACTGTTCGACTCACTTGAAACCAAACTAAACACTTCATTCTATGATGACGCAGGGAATATTCGCGTTGATTCAACTAAATTCGATGAGCCAGGTTGGTTTGACGAAAGCTGGGAGCAAGAATTCGAAGCGCAAATTGAGTCTTTAATCAGTGAGTCTATGGGTAGAATACTTATTGCGGTAGGAACACAAATGTTGTGGGAAGGCGGTGATATGTCTGAGTTTGAGCAAAAGATGGAGCGCTGGGGTGAAGATTTAGAATATCGCTTAGAAAGCCAAGCGGCTGCGCTAGAAGAAAAAGGCGATGCATTGTGTAAGGTACTGAAGAAAGCAGATTATGCCGAAGGCAAAATGCAGGCATCCATATCGGGGCTAGATGACTTGAACCTGCTAGATATTGATCAAGGCAACCACCATGACCACAACGACGAAATGAAAATGTAGTTGGAACATTTAGCGAACTAAACGCGCAAAACGAAACGACTTGCAACGCTAACCACTCACCTTAGAAAACCGACTGTAACCCAGTCGGTTTTTCATTTTTACAGTTAACGACAACCGCCCTTCAATTAATGTACTCTTAAGCCCTAAACAAAGGGGTATTTAATTGATGACTCAAAATGTAGTAATTAGTGGCTACGGCTGGTTAGCCAGCTATGTGGGCAACGCACTTTCAGGTAAGGTCAATATTGTTGGCACCACTCGAAGCCAACAGAAACGTCTCGCGTTACAAGACCAAGGTATCACCGCAATTGAATATGCCCTGGGCGAAGATACATCAGCGCTTTGTAACCATTTGCCAAACGCTACCTTGTTGCTAAATATTCCCCCTGGCAGGAGAAACACAGATCTCGCGTCATACACCAACAATATGCAGCAGTTGATAGACGCAGCCATCAGCGTAAAGGTAGCGCATATCGTGTTTATCAGCACCACGTCGGTTTACGGCGATGCAACAAATGAGGTAGTGTCCGAAGTCAGCACTACACAGCCGCAAACAGCCTCGGCCAAAGCCCACGTGACTATTGAAGACTATTTATTGTCTAAACGAGGTCAGGTTGATATCAGTATTGTTCGCCTAGCCGGTTTAGTAGGCCCAGACCGTCACCCCGCCCGCTCGTTAAGTGGAAAACAGTTAGATGCAGGAAATAAGCGAATAAACCTTGTACATGTGTACGACATTGTATCAGCGCTGACGACCATCATTTGTGGCAAGCCGCTTAACGATGTTATTCACCTTTGCAGCTTGTCTCATCCTAAGCGCGGTATTTATTACGTGGATGCAGCGAAGGCGATGGATATTGATGCTCCTCGCTTTTCTGATACTGAAGCGGAACCTGCTGGCAAAGTGATTGACGCCGCACAAAGCTGGGCAAGGCTAAATATTACACCAGAGTATAGCGACCCCTATCGCATGTTTTAGGCTTTCACTTAGTGAAAATACATACTCTGACACAAACAAAAACGGCAAGCTTTAGGCTTGCCGTTTTTAAGTTGAGCTCACTGCTAGCTCACGTCATTTCTTGTAAAACCTGACTATCCGAATAGGCTCAACCCGAAGTATTTTACCGCTACCGTGTTTACAAAAATCACGAGTAAAATAAGTGGAATAAAGGTTTTCAGCGATATATCCACGTATTTTTCAAACCAGCTACCTTTGTAACCACTGCTGCCCTCTTCCAAAGAAGCATTGAAGTTTGCACTCTTCCAACGATAAATAACAAACAAACAAATTAGCAAGCCGTTTAAAGGCAAAATCGTGTCGTAGAACACATCGTAAATGACATCAAACAGTGATTTATCTGCGCCAGCGTAGTGCATAAACGACGTAAGCATATCAACTTTACCGAATGACAACGCACTTAGGATGGCTAGCAAAATCATAATGCTTCCTAGCGACCCAAGCGCCCATTTACGGCTTACACCTTTTTCATCCATAAGCGCCGCAACTGGTACTTCAAAAATAGACACTAGCGACGTAATTGCTGCAAAGAACACTAATAAGAAGAACAAGCTAGCGACAATCGATGCGCCCATATATCCAATCGAGTCTTGTAACGCTAGAAAGATACTAGGAAGGTAAGTAAAAATCATGCCCACTGACGATTCACTTAAATCATCAGGGTTAATGTCTGGGTTAAAAGAGAAGATGGCAGGAAGGATCATCAAACCCGCAGTGAACGCCACGGCTGTATCCGTTAACGCCACCAGCTTGGCAGCGCTCGGTACATCTGCACGCTTATCAATGTAGCTACCATAGGTTATAAGAATACCCATGCCCAACGATAGAGAGAAAAAGGCCTGCGATAGCGCACCATTCACCACTTCAGCAGTAATTTTTGAAAACTCAGGAACGATGTAGAACTCAACGCCAGCCATCGCATTTTCGCGGGTTAATACGAAGATAACGAGACCGATTAGCATCACGAAAAGCGCAGGCATGAGCAGCTTTGCCGCTTTTTCTATCCCTTCTTTTACACCGCCTTGAAGGATGAGGTAGACCACACCAACAACGGCCGCCATATATACAAAGATGGCTTCTGAGTTAATAAACAGCCCAAAGGTTTCTGGGTTAGCTAACTTGTCTAGATTTCCGCTTACTGCTTCGAACAAATAGCCGAAAAGCCACACAGTAATAACCATGTAGAAAACGGCAATCATGAACGGCGTAGCAATAGCTAGCCACCCCGCGACTTTCCATTTCTTTTCATTACCGCTTATATCACTGTATGCACCAAGCGGGTCTTTTTTAGCATGGCGACCAACTGACATTTCCGCCAGCATTACCGGTAAACAAATGGCAAAAACGAAAATAGCGTACATTAAAAGAAATGCACCACCGCCATTTTTAGCTGCACCGACAGGAAACCCTACCAAATTACCTATGCCTACCGCAGAACCTGCAGCAGCCAAAATAAAACCTATGCGCGATCCGAACTGTTCTCTGGCCCCGCTCATATCCCTTCCTCTTGTTGAGTTATTGTTATAGCAGTTCGCCGTATCACGCCTTGTGATGCACAAACACGTCGTGTGCTCACAATTTATGCTGGTTGTCGGTACTTACTATTCGTAAGAATCAAGCCGAGCGAACTGGTATTATTTATTATCAGGATGGCGTTTGTTGTTATGACTCACGTGTGGCGTCAACGCGTTGTATTGCTACCTCTATGGGCTTATCAATACGCTGCACCATTCCCAAAAATAGCATGGTAACAGCAGTGAAATAAAAAGTCTTGATGTTGGACTTGCTGAAATGATGTTAGACCGTATCACCAAGTTACCACTTCGCCATTCCAGTCGATAAAATGACAAGCTTGGTCTCGATTAAGCGCCGAAAGGTGGTGAATGAGCTGTTTAGCGGTAAACTCAGGCGTGAACAGTTTCTTGGCGGCGACGTTCTTTTGAAAAGGCTTAGAAAGCCCCGTATCAACCGTCCCAGGGTGATAACAAATAAGCATCACGTCTTTCAATCTGCGCTTGTATTCTACCGACGCCGTTTTAACCAACATGTTGAGCGCCGCTTTCGACGCGCGGTAGCCGTACCACCCGCCAAGTCCATTATCTGAAATACTCCCTACTCTCGCGCTTAAGCAAACAAGGGTTGAGCCTTCTTTACTCATAATATTCACCAAATGCTTGAGCCACATTGCGGGAATAATGCTGTTAGTCGAAAAATAAGCCGCTAAGGCCTGCTCGCTGACATCTTCCAAACGTTTCTCAGGATGAATGCCATCGCTTTCGCGGTGTAGAAAGCCTGTTGTGATAACTACCGTAGTTAACACAATCTGCTGTTCAGCCAGCTGTTCAACAAATTCGCTTATGTGCCTATCGTCCTGTTCGGCCAGCTGATGATAGGTAACATCCCCAGAATGATTGGTGTCAGATATAGGGGCGCGACTAACCGCGAACACCCTAGCACCTTCACTGCTATATTGCTCAATAAGCGCAGACGCAATACCCCCCGACGCGCCCACTATAAGGACGTTATTTTTCACTGGCTTCTCCTGGTATGCAGCGATCGCACTGGCGTTTTTTACCTGTTAACAGGTATGAAATGGTGTATCTATGCTTTGCGAATACATTGTAGAAAGCATCGGCTACATGACGAATAACAGGCCAGCGAAGCGGTGCATATAGCCAACCCATGCCCACGGCTTTCCATGCTTCATGAGTGACATCAAGGCCAGTTATCAACGTCCCGTCTTCACGAAGTCCGTGAATTCTTGCATTGAGTGCATGCCAATCCATGGTTGGATAACGGTTCGAAAAATCGGGGGCCTGAATATCTACCAATGTTAATTTGTTGTGCTTGTCTCTTTTTCTTAAATGACGCATTTCAGCGATACACAACGGACAATACCCGTCATAGAAAATAATCACGACTGAATACCTCTGCCAAATTTTGAACACGTTTATACGCATTCTTACCAGTTGCAAACTGCTTGAAAGAAAGCAGCTAGCCTCACATGTTAAAACCTTTCACTCAGCTCGCACATTATTCTTATTTAATATTCGTTTATACGATAAAAAAACACGCTTGGATGACTTGTGTTGTGACCTACCCGCACCCACACTACAGACAAAGATTAAGAGAGGTTTTTACTATGGCAAATTTACAAGTCGCCACGTTGGCAGGCGGATGCTTTTGGTGTATCGAATCAGCGTTTAATAGCGTTGAAGGCGTGGAAAAAGCAATTTCTGGCTATGCTGGAGGCGAAAAGGCCGATCCAACCTATGAAGAGGTATGCAAAGGAAATACTGGCCATGCTGAAGTGGTACAAGTGACGTTTGATGCCGACAGCATTAGCTACCGAGAGATACTAGAAATTTTCTTTGCGCTGCATAACCCTACACAGCTTAACAGACAGGGCAATGATGTAGGCACACAGTATCGCAGCGCGGTTTTCTATCACGACGATACACAAAAAGCTGAAGCAGAAAAAATTATCGCAGAAATCACAGAAGAAGAGATTTGGCCCGATCCCGTAGTGACTGAAATAGTAGCAGTAAATAACTACTACGACGCAGAAGACTACCACCAAGATTACTTCAAAAATAATCCACAAAACCAATATTGCTCTATGGTGGTGGCGCCTAAACTTGCGAAGTTCAAAAAAACCTTCGCTTCTCGACTTCGCAGCGACGCATAGATAAAACAGCGATATTAATAGCGTTAGCCAACAATAAAAAGGGTTGCTTAAAAGCAACCCTTTTGTTTTTCAATCTATTCGTTTTCTTATTATTCAAACCAAACGCTGTTAATTTCTAGTGGAAATAATAAAGGCGCTAAGTCTTCATAACGCTTCTTATGCGCTTCACACGTCGCGTTTTTAAGGTAGTTTTTCTCCCAAGGATCGTTAATGATCCACAAGGTATTTTCAATGGTCACTAATCCTTCCATCGACGAATTATCCATTGTGTACTGTTCGCAACTCTGATCGCCGGCAACGTCGAAAGTAATAGGGATACGCTTTGTTGGCTTACTGCCACTCACATCAATTACCCACAGTTCATTGTCGTTTCTTGCTGCGCCAAACAAATAGGATGCGCCCGTTGAATGAGTATATAACGCCAGTCCATTGATAGGGTGATTACCTGAAGTAAACGAAGGAAGTTGAAGGTTAGGCTCGCTCACTGTGGCAAAATCATTCGACGAGAAAAAGTCTTCATCAACAGCCAATGTAAAAATTCTTGGCTGTCCTGCTTTATCTTTCTCTAGCGCCAGATATAACGTGCCGTCTTCAGCCATCGTCAACCCTTCAATGCCGTCGTTAGGAAAATTACCTACTTCAAAATCGTTAGGAAACTGAAGAGGTCGCACATCCGACATTTCAACCGAGCCATTATCTTTTCGTGTCAATTTTACCAACAAGGTAGGGTAATCTGTTGACCCTGTTTCCTCGTATTTGGATTCACAGCGAGGGCTTAATGCGCCGGTACGGGTAGCATCTTCGGTAACCGTATAAATTACGTTAGTATCTCTGGGGTCTACGGCTAGCGCTTCTAAATCAGGCTGCTCACTCAAATAGCTATAAAAACAGCTTCGGCGCACGGTGTTGGAAAATGAAAAGCGTTCGCTCGATGCGCTCAGCGTTGCGGTATCTGGTGAAATGCTATGAAGTTTCAACTGTTGAGTGGTATCAGCGCTAGCATCTGCGATAGTGACAAGTTGACCGTCTAGCACCACTAACCCTGAGGTTTGAGGATCAAACATAACGTTGCCTTTTTCATCAAGGATCCATTTACCCACAGTGACTTCTGTTAAGTCTTGAGGTTCAGGAGTAATAACAACGTCTTTCGGCTCGCTACAGGCGCTTATCAGTAAAGTGGTTAGCACAGCACTGGTGAAATATTTTAGCATAGTGTGAAGTCCTCTCTCCGTTTATTAAGACGAGAGCAAAAGGTAAAACTGAAAAAATTGTAAGGGAGTATATCGAGCATACCGTTTATTCACAAAAAAGAGTAAGGTTATGCGATAGACATCAGGTTTGCTGAGTACATATATGATTTGGCAACGTTAAATAGTCGTGCTGTCATCATGTTTTCAATTAATGTGCAGCATATTTAGTTAACACACTTACGTGTATTAATATTGACGAAAATTAAAGGAGAGCGTCATTTCTACGCAGCACTTGCCCCAAGTTATTGCAGGTCCAATAGTAAGAAGGGTGACATCTACAGAATGTCATATTTGGGTAGTAACCAGTAACGCCGATTCACCTGCGCTAAATCTATCTGCAAATGAAGTCGTCGTCAGCGGCAATTGTCAACGCGAAACCATACGCGTAGGTAAGTACGCATTTATACACTTGCTCTCTTTCACTTCGTCAGAGCCCTTCGAAGATACTGCGCGGATAGGTTACTCGCTATCTTTTAGCGACGATGCTCAGCAGGCTTCATGGGAAGTTGAACAACGCGGGCTTCTTTACGATGGGCAGTCTTCCTTATGTTTCCACTACACCGAGACTCCCGAGACCATATTGCACGGCTCATGCCGTAAGCCTCACTTTCACAGTGATGATGCCCTAGCACAAGTAGATGTACTCCATAAAAATGCGTTCAAAAAGCAAAATGATTTTCCCGATCTCCTGTTGATGACGGGCGATCAAATTTACGCTGATGATGTCGCAGGTCCTATGCTTAAAGCCATACACAGCGTGATTGACCGTTTAGGTCTTTATCATGAAGCACTGGAAGGGGCAGTAGTAACCAACACTAATGAACTTGCCACACATGAACATGGGTATTACGAACGAGAGCAGCTTCTGCCACAAATTGCGACCAATACGGTACTGTCTTCAATATTCTTTGGTGCTAAGAAAAAACCGGTATTCACATCAGTAAACGCGCAAAACCATTTGATTGGCAGTGCGGAGATCATCGCTATGTATTTACTGGTGTGGTCCGACACGCTTTGGGCTGATATCAATATAGATAAAGATGGGATCCCCCCAAAATACCACGCTATTTTCGACAAAGAACACGAGGCGCTTAACGGCTTTGTAAAACAGCTACCGCAGGTACGTAGGGCCCTGGCACACATTCCTACCTATATGATTTTTGACGATCACGATGTTACCGACGATTGGAACTTAACCCGGGGCTGGGAACAAGAAGTCTATGGAAACCCTCTATCAAAACGCATGATCGGCAATGCGCTTATCGGCTACTTGCTTTGCCAAGGCTGGGGAAATGCTCCAAAAAAAGTAGCGCCATTAATTGCTAAAGTACAAGAATCAATGGGAGAAAGCGGTTTAAACTCGCACGATGAAATTATTGATGATCTTTTGGATTTTGATCAGTGGCATTACCGTTTAGATACCACACCACCTATTGAGGTTTTAGACACCCGCACGCAGCGTTGGCGCAGTGAATCTAATATGAATAAGCCCTCGGGGCTAATGGACTGGGAAGCACTGTGTGATTTTCAGCATTCTATAATTGGCAAAAAATCTGTCATCGTCGTCTCTGCCGCTCCCATTTATGGTGTAAAGGTTATCGAAGCCATTCAAAAGGTGTTTACGTTTTTTGGCAAGGCGCTTACTGTTGATGCGGAGAACTGGATGGCCCACAAAGGCACCGCGAACGTTATATTAAACATATTCAGGCATTACAAAACGCCCCCCGATTTCATCATTCTATCTGGCGATGTGCACTATTCCTTTGTATACGATGTACGCCTGCGCTTTAGGCGCAACAGTCCTCACATCACCCAGTTCACCTGCAGTGGATTAAAAAACGCCTTTCCGGATGGATTGATCAAATGGCTAGATAGATTAAACCGCGTGCTTTATCGCTCTAAATCGCCTCTAAACCTTTTCACAAGACGTCGAAATATGTCAGTAAAAGCGAGAGAGCCAAGTTTGGGCTATGGCGAATTATTCAACGGTTGCGCCATTGGTGTATTAAAAATTTCACAGAAAAACACCGATGTTCAGTGCAAAGCTTTGTTGAACAACGGTAAAGAGGTAGAATTCCCAGCTTCTAAAGACGATTAGTTCAAAAGAGGTATCTAATGAGTGAGAGCGCACTGTCCATCGGATTATTTTACGGCTCAACAACTTGCTATACCGAAATGGCAGCAGAAAAAATCCAAGCGCAGCTCAATAGCCTTTTCGACGAAGATATTGTTGACCTTCACAACATTAAAGACGTTAACCTAACGCGCACGGCCGAATACGACATTATCATTTTTGGTATTTCAACGTGGGACTTTGGCGAGCTGCAGGAAGATTGGGAGTCTCATTGGGAAGAAGTGCACGGTTTGGATTTATCAGGGAAAACCATCGCCTTATTCGGACTTGGCGATCAACTTGGTTACGGTGAATGGTTTCAAGATGCACTAGGCATGCTTCACGATGCAATATTGCCATCAGGCTGTAAGATCGTGGGTTATTGGCCAAACGAAGGATACGAGTTTACCGCCTCAAAAGCGTTAACCGAAGACAAAACTCAGTTTGTTGGCCTGTCTCTTGACGATGAAAACCAATACGACAAAACAGACGCGCGCATCGAAGCATGGTGCGAACAGTTATTGGTCTCGATGGCTTAACGCCTATAAATTTCGGATGTCAGTGTTGGAAAGTAAAGGCCGTATTCATCAGCAGTTTTATCGCAACGGCCCAAGCCACAGGGACGGCGCTGATGTTTCATTTCAAGATATTCGCAAACTGTTTAATTTCGCTACGATCACTGTGGGTAGATGGGTAACAGCAGAAGAACAACAGATCGCTGCTAACCTCTTTTTCGATGCGCTTTACGATCTGGTCGCGATCTTAAATATCAATGAACAGGTGTTATCGTTAAACGGATCCCTGTCACTGGCTTTTGGCAGTGGCGGTCAAAAACACAGCAGTGCCCACTACAACAGTGCGAAAAGACAGCTTGCGCTAGCAAAAAATGCAGGAGCCGGAGCGCTAGCCCACGAATGGTTTCACGCTTTCGATCATTATATTGCGCCGCGCATGTTCGACGGTATTGCTGCCGGTAGCTTTGCCACACAGGCCTGGCTCGACAATGCCCCGATGAATCCTCATCCGTTGAATCAAAAATTGAGCGATTGTTTCTCGCTATTGTTCCTAAATGATCAAAAAAGACCAAATGAGTACTTTGTGCGATCCGTAGAAGCTGATCGCGCGTTAAAAATGTATTATTATGCTATGCCTCAGGAGATGGCTGCCCGCGCATTTGAAGCCTGTATTCAAGATCACGAGATCAAAAACGCATTTTTGGTGCAGGGGACAAAAAAATCAACGGAAGCTAGACTTGGCATTTATCCTCATGGTAACTTGCGTACATCACTCAATCAGGCATTGATGTTGTATTTTTACCAATTAGGTGTCGCTATTTCACATAAACAAACCTAGTTTGTTGTTTTATTACTGTGAAACTGAGTATTTTTTCAACAACAAGTGTTAATGAGCACACTGTTTTTGTACAAAACCCTGTATATTTTTGTAACAAGCAGTATACTAAAGCGCTCGAACGTAACAGAAGAAAGAAGACGAGATGAAAAGAAAGAAGCATACCTCGGCTGAAGACGAGGCTCAGATTGATATGACCCCCATGTTGGACATCGTGTTCATCATGTTGATTTTCTTCATCGTAACGACCTCGTTCGTGAAAGAGAAAGGTTTGGACGTAAACCGTCCTGAAGATAATCAAGCGAAAAACGATAAGCCTTCAAAAGCGCTTTCTATCCGTATTGATGCTGATGGCACAATTATGATGGGCGGCCGCGAAGTTGATATTCGTCGTGTGGTTGCAAACACGCAAACATACCTAGCGGAAAACAACACGGATTCAGCTGCTATCCAGGCTCACGAAGACAGTGAGCACGGTACTGTGGTAGAAGTTATGAACCAAGTTAAAATTGCAGGTATTGATAAAGTATCTGTTTTGGTTAAAAAGAGCAGCTAAAACGCCTTTCTGACCACGCAAATTAAAGAAAGCCACCTTCGGGTGGCTTTTTTCGTATAAGACCTTATACCAAAGTATCTCTTGTGCTATCGCATGAATTTTGTTCAGATCGTACCATTCGGTGTGTCTGGAAAATCCATGTTGAAACTCGGTTCCAGACTCTGATGTCACTGGAGCCATTATGCACAAAAAAATACTCTATACTGCTGTACTTGCAGCGGTTATGTCAGCACCACAAGTGTCTGCCGCCAAAATTGAATTAAGTGAAGCGTTTGAATACAACGCATTCATCTTCGATAGCTTTACCGGCCAATCTTCCGATGTTGAAGGAAGACTAGCTGTCGGTGGCGAAATGAACGTATCCGATTTCAATGTCGGCTTACTGCTATCGCCAGATATGTCTGAGTCTGCTCTTGCCGTAGGCGGTAACCTTCATTTCACGCGCGGTGATGTTCACGGTGGTTCAACTACCGTGTCAGGTATGGTGTTTGGCTCTGAACTCACATTCGATAAAGCGGTTAACGCTCAGCAGACTGTAAATCTCATTAATTCTACGGTGAAGTCTGGCGGTATCTCATCCAAAGGTGATGTCAAACTAGGTAACTCAAATGTTGTATCAGGTGATGTGCACGCCAATACTGTGAAACTTGGTGGGCCTAATAGTGTTTACGACAGTGTGAGTAACCCTACTTTATATGGCTCCCAAGTTGAAAACGGAAACGTATTTGCTGAGTCTAGCGTTGAACTTGATAGCAGCGAAGTTAACGGTACCGTAACGCTTAACGACGTTAACAATTACACCGCTATCAATGGTTCGACAGCAACATCTGTTGAACAGGGCAGCGTGAGTAAGGCTAACGTTAACAATATCGACTTTAATGCTATTGCTGCCGAAGTAACAGCGCAGTCTCAGGAGTTTGCGTCAATGTCGGTGAATGGCACAACAACATTGTCGTGCACTGACGCTAACGATTCGGATCAAGCGGTTGCTTGTACCGACGCTAGCAAGGATGTATTAAATACCATTACCTTCTCTGGCTCTGATGATATCAATATCTACAATATTGACGCTAGTTGGTTCAGCGCTGCTGATAAAGGCATTGTTTACGATTTCTCAACCACCAGCTACAACATCATCAATGTGTACGGTGAATCAGTTGAGTTATTTAACACTGGCTTCTTTAATACGGCCTTTACGCAGGAAAATGAATATTTCAGAGAAAATGGCCAGTACAGAGACAATGACAACAATGTAGGTCAGCGTCATGATGGCCTTTATACCAACAACATCTTGTTTAACTTTGTTGATGCTGATTTTCTTACACTACATAGTGTGGGTGTTAAAGGTAGTGTACTGGCGCCATATGCAGAGCTAAGTTTCTACAATGGTCATGTAGACGGTAATGTCATTGCTAATAGATTGGTCACTCCGTTGGTGCAACTGATTAATGACGACGGCGAAACCTACAATGCGCCAACAGGCCAAGTAAATAACTATCAGTTCGGCGCTATCAACGTAAGTGAACCTGCATCAATTGCTCTTTTATTTGGCGCTGGATGTTTCATGCTAGCTAGACGTAGAAAAGCGAATTAACGCTTTAAAAAGAGAGTGAATCTTCAGGCAAAAGCGGCTTTATAGTGCAAAGCCGCTTAATCTTGGCGAAGACAGCAACAGTTCATCGCTTGTTACACCAGCACCTCGCCCTTCTCGCCACCTTATCTGAATACCCGCTTCAAATGCTTGGTACTCAACCGCAAATGCTTTTCCTATATACCCAGCCACAATCCAGTTGTGATTGATTCGATACTGACCTTCAGCCATAAAATTTCCGCTTAAACCCGTATCTGAGCTTTCACCAAGGGTCGCGTTCTCGTCTGCCGTTGGAAATGCACCTCCAATCGGAAAGCGCAGATCATCGTCTTGTTCAACACGTGAAAGCGCAAGTGAACTTCGAAGTTTAACTTGCCAGTTTAGCGCCTCAAGCGTTAACAGCTCTGAATAGCCCCCGATGCTGACAAACTGACTGGGGCTAAAGTAGCCACCATTGCCAACCGTAAAGCCGCTTAAGTTATTATCGTAACTTGTATAGCTTAAGAACGGCCCTACACGCCAATAATCAAGCTTTGGAGATATCATGGTAGCAATATCGTAACTTACATCCCCCCGTAGAGAGAACGCGCTATTATCGGCAACCTGCTCGCCTTCTAAGCGACTAACCTGAGCAGTACCTGCAACAGACCAGTTGTCGGCCACTGCATGCGCTACTAACCCTCTTATGCCACTTTCTATCACGTAGCCCCAAGGTTTCGCATGATCAGCATTGAAGGTTCCGGTTTGGCTTAATAAGCTGTCTTCTTTTGCCTTTCTAAATAAGGTTGCAGCTACCGTTGTACTGGTAAGAAATTTGGTTGCAGATATCTGCCCCGTTACTTTAGCGCCAACGGGTTGATCGAACATGGCATATTCAAGGTTAGCGTAAAAATTGAAATCAGGTGCCTGATAATGCGCTTCGGCGCGAAGCCCCTTATCTTCAAAGCCGCTTATTCCCGAAAATGCTCCACTCAATTGGTCGTTACCAAACCAGTCTCCAACTTGAGGGCGACCGCTGTAGAATTGCTTATAGTCGAGTGATACTTGCCACAGCCAGTTTTCATAACCGCTGCCAATACCAATATATTGCGACAGAACATCGAAATTACCGAGCCCCTCACTTCCGCTTCGACTGCGAGTATTAATACCGTAGACTGCACTTAGGCCACCTTTAGTTTGTGCTGTAACTCCCCGCGCATCGCGATTTTGATAGGCTAACCAAAACTGTTTTCTGGGCCAGGCGTTACGTGTGGTGCGTTCTTGCAATATGCTTTTTACCGCACTGTATCTCAGCGCCAATCGGTTCAGTGTGGCTTCGTCGTCTTGATTAATTGTAACCAATTCATTGGCAATAACCGCATCGGTTGGCGTCTTCTCGAGCACTCGCTCGAACGCTGCTGTGGCGGTTGTGGTGTCTTGTGTCTCTTTAGCAGCCCACCCAATTAGTGCTTGCTCATCTACACTTAACGGTCTCAAACGGGCGAGTGCTTCGCCTGACTCAATACTTTGCTTGTAGCGCCGTGTATCGTAAAACTGAGCCTGTCGGCTAGCCAGACCATCAGCACAGCGTCGAATGAAAACCTCAGTATTGACACTACATGCTAGGTCGAACGCGCTTTGCTTGGCCGTGTCGCTGCTTTGCGCGCTAAGTGACAAATACCTGCCTTCATTATCGTTCACCAAACTAAATAGCGCGTCGGCAAAGTCGTAATTTTTCAAGTCGTATTGTTGCCATGCCGCGCCCTGCAGCACTTCTTTCACGTAGCCGCTATTATCAGATTTGAGAAATTGCTCCAGCGTTGTCGTATCGCGCAAAGACAATGCCTGCTGTAGCTTAATACCAGTGACACTGTTAAGGCCTTGTTGAGCGGATTGTTTATCGATATCACGAACTGCCGATTGTTGGGCCTGAGAGAACTGCTGCGTTGCCATTTCTAACATGCCTTTATCAATGGCGGTCCACCCCATAAGCAAGTAAAAATCAGTACGCTTAATTTGATTGCTCAATGCAATAAGCGTTTCTACTTTTTGCTTCGGCGTATTTGCTCTGGCTTTCGGCGTTAACTGAGCAAATTGTTCGAGCGGGAGGGCTTTAGAAGCGGGCTTATTAGGCTGCTTTTTTAAAGCCTGAAGCGATTCTCTTGGCTCTGACACTACAGGCTTGTTAGTACCTTTTAAGCGGCCGTTTATTCTGTTTAGTTCGGTTTCAACTTCTTGTGGTACCTGCCACGCAGGGTAACGAGCTTTTAAGCGCGTGAATTCCTCGTTAGCTTGTTGAACCTGTCGCTCATTAATATGGTACCAAAGCCCAGTTAAATCTGGCTGCTCCTGCTGTGCCGGTAGTATACCCAGATCTTTTTCTTTGTACGTTGTTTTAGCTTGCCCCAAAGCCTGCATCGACAAAAAAGACGTGGAGAGTGCGCCTAGTGCCAGATACAAAGACGTGCGAGTAAACCGAGTTTTCACGATGCGTTATCCAAAACTGCTAGCATAGAAAGCAGCGTTAAACTTGCCGAATAATAATCCATGTTTCGATTGATCTCAGGCCACTCTGGCCTTTGCTTTTCTTCTGATTTCATCAAGCTGTTTACCGCCATCTGCACTGATCGCATTCCCTTAGACATTTCGTACTCAGCTGTTTCCTCGTTTAACAGGTTGATGGTAGCTGGCGTAGGCGTTATCGCCCACCATGCATAGTAGGGAGAAAGTAGCTTCTCAGTTAATCTAGCGTTTTGGCGAAAACGTGGGGACCATGCTAGCTGAAGCGGTATACGGATCGCATTAAAACCAAACTCAGGCGATATCACATTATCTAAACTTAACGCACCAATTTTACTGTTATCGGACTCAGCCCTATTAGGGGTGAAACGCACCCAATCACTGGGCAATTGGTAGGTAGAAAACTGCATATTCGACAGCAAGATCAAGCCCGACTCGAACAGGCTTTCCCAACGTGACGGAGTATCCGACAGCGAAGACAGGTCAGTTATGGCGGGAAAAACCCAATAGGACAGATTTAGCTGAAGGCTGCTATTTCCTGTTTGGTCAGATGCAAATCCGTATTCCCCTGGCAAGAGCACTACACTGTTATTATTCACCACCAGAAGTTTCTGCTCTACAGCACGTACAATATTCCTGGCGTCCTCCTCATACTTACCAACCCCCCACTTTTCACTTGCACGCAATAATGCCCACGCAATAAGAATCTCACCATCAGAGGCATTATTAGGGTCATCGATACAAGAAGATGAATTATCCACACAAGGTCGGTAGCGCCAGCTAAATAGCCCGTCTTCGCGCATGAGCGTACGTTGGGTCCAATGCCATAATGCATCAAAGGTGTCTTTGTCGTTAGCGGCGACGGCAAAGAGCATACCGTATCCTTGCCCTTCGCTGTGAGACACATCATCATTTCCTGTGTCTACCACGCGCCCGCCGTCAACAAACAATGCCTTATACGCTATGTACTGAGACTTGAATTCGCTATCTTCCTTGGTAGAGCACGACGCCAACAGGAACAAAAAACCTATCACTAGCGTCGCTTTTGTTGCGTAATGCAGCTTTACCATGAGTCTTGCACTTGTTTATTTCTGCGTTTAAGCAACAGGTAAATAAGTAGGCTTACAACAAATACAACCAATATAAAGCCTATTAACCAATACCACGGGTTGTTAGACAGCCATAGTCGTAAATGTAGCCAGCTGTCGTCGGCTTCACCCACTTCATATTTATCGCTTACCTGCATGATGAGTGATGGCGAAAGACCATCTTTCCATGCGAAGAAATCCCCTGCCATCTTCCCCCACATCGACAAACTAACCAGATCCTCGACTCTAGCTTGAAGAAGTTCCGGCGTCTGCGCTGCAACAATGAACAAGGTATCGGTTTGTGATGAAACAGGGTGTGCCTGTGCAGTAAGTACTGCTTGCTCACCTAAGTCACTTTCTTGAACGGTATGACCGTCTATGCGCATTTCTTTGAAAGACTGATCGTCAGTCAGGTTTCTTACGCGATTGTACAGATTGTTCTGTAACCGATAAGACCAGCGTTTCGTTGCCTCAATGGCCGTACTGAATTCAGACTGCTCAATATTCGTTAAGCTTTCAGGGGTACCTAGAACAATCACAGAACCTTCGGTTGTAATGTCGTTTCCAGTTGCTATTTTCACGTTCAATAAAGGCACTTGGGCAACTTGCGCTAATTTCGCTGAAAGAGTTAACGCTGTATCTAAATAGTCATCTGACGGAATAGCAATGGTTGACGATGGTGCTGACTTAAAGCGCGCAAACGGGTAAGCCGTTTCTGAAAGCAAGACGAGATTAGGTTGAACTGCCACGTTTCCTGCATCAGGTAGCTTTATTGCCGAAGAATCATCAAGCTGGAACACGAGGTGGGAACCAGGAATATCATCACAAGGCACACCTGCTAACGGCGCTCTCATGGTTACCGCAAAGTCTAAATTATTCGTCCCGCCTTTGAAGAACCGTGCAGGTATTCTTAACTGATAGTCTCGGTAGGATTGTCCGTTAATATTATTAAGAGACAAACCGTGTACAAGTTCGTCATTCACGCTTACATTCATAACCGAACCTGGCCCAAAACCTGCGCCATATCCAAAATCTAAGAGCAAGCTAACGCTCGCGTTTTCAGGTACATAAAAATCTGCAGGCAATCTGAATGACACCCGTTTGGTGAAGTTCCCCTCATCCCTAAACTGAGTGGTCGCCACACCAAAGTCTTGGAATGTGTAGTGATTGTCAGGGTTCAGAATGCGATGACGCTGCAGCGTTTCCGCCTGCATTTGTGACTGTGAAAGTACGGTGACTTGTGAAATAGGGTTAATCGCATCGTCCATTACCGCCAAGGCTTTCGCTGCCTCAAGTACTTCTTCTTGCGTAGTACCGCTGACAATAAGGCGGTAGCTAGCCGGTACAATCACGTTGCTGTCCTTAACGAACGCTGGTGTGCGCTGTGCTTTTAGAAACGCGCCATCAATGTCGTTAATCACTTCGTCAGATAACACAGGTGATAATGCGTCGACTGTACCAACTAGAACATGAACAGGCTGCTTTTGCTTGGCTTTGAGATACCATGCAGAACGCTCGTAGCGAGCAACATTTTGGTCGTTCCAAAAACTATTTTCTGTGTCTTCTAGCTGGGGCAAAACGTAACCATCATCAAAGCTGTGATGCTCGATAATAAGCGGCTGATATTGATTCCTAAGAGACAGTGCTTGAGCAACAATGGGAAGTGTCTGATATTTAATTTGATCATCAGCTTCTCGCGCCGTGTAAAGCTGAACGTTTCGCTGTCCGCCAATTCCTGGATTAAAGAATCCGCTCAGCTCATCTAACGTGAAGCGCTTTTCATTCACCGACGTCGCAATTTTTAGCGTTGAGTTGTATGCATTAATTTCGCTCCACAATTCAGGCGCACTGCCGTCAACACATTGCTCGGCATAGTGCTGACTTACCGCTAGTGTCAGAGAGTTAAACCCGGCTCGCCACAATGAAGTAGGGATCGCAATTTCAGATACAAGAGAAGGTCTGTCTGGGTCGAACGCAATCTGTCCAATAGTCGCATTATTGAATCTCACATACAGCTGAGAACGTTTTTTGATTAACGCCTGCGAGCTGACCACTTCTAATGTAAGTAGCGCGCTGTCCACATCAGTTACTGAACTAAGGGGAATTGGAATATCGAGGGAGGCAGATTTTCCCTGTAAGCGCACGGTACTTTCACCGCCAAAAAAGTCGGTTAATCGATACGTGTCAGTTTGCGCCGCTAGGGTAAAAGGCATGCACAAACATATGATGAACATAAGAAATTTTTTTATCATTGATTTTCCTTTGCCGGTTTAGCAAGCAAACCTAATTTCCCGGCGAATTTCCCCATTAATACAAGCATATGCAATAAAACAGGCTTTAACCCAACTTTCAACACATGTTTTGCGCCGAACCAGTATGAGATAGCCCTTGTTCTTCTTCGTTGAAACGACATCCAGCGCAGACTATCACACAGTGAATAGGCGACGACTTCGTTTTCTTGTTCTTCGGTTTGAGGCATAAAGCGTACTCGAAGAATTTTTGACCTATTGTCGTAATGCAGAACGCTAATTGGCAAATGAACGTTCTTATTCAGTGCGTGACTCCACGATGTGAGCGTGGCATTTTCAGGTACTAACGCTCCCTCACCTTTCAAGCGTAACCGAGCTCCACCTAGCGAAAGATCGACCAAATCTCCAACCCATGCTTCATCGCTTGTAGTCTTAATAACGACACTGTTGGTAGCTGGTAGGCGTGCCTGACTACGCACCTGTTTCCGCTCTAATAACACACTAAGAACAGACAACAATAGAATCAAATTAAATACATTCCACAACATGACCACCACAGTAAGTTCGCGTGTAAGAGGCTCTGTTATGAACTTATAGACACCGCTCCCTAATGCGAATGTGATTACCAATATTAGCCAGTAAAACACGCTCGATAGTGGCGATACAAAGGTTCTGTCAAGACTCTCTCCTTTTGGCGTCACAACAAATGAAGGTGCCCGCGGCTTTAAGAAAACCTTGATTAATGCATTTAGCGTAAATGCGCACTGTAGTATTTCATATAACTCTGACACTAAGGGCCATCGGGTTCGCCCAAAGAGCATGGTGGATATCATGTAAGTGGCAATAACGTGAGGCAGGGTGAAGGCAAAAATTTCCAGCATCGATGCATGGTAAACCTGAAGCCCAAAGACCAAATACGCCAGTGGCATAAGCAAAAAGATGATGCGAGCAAACGGGAACAGCCAAAACATGATTGAACTCATGTAGCCCACTCGCTGATACCATTTTAGTCCTTGCGCTTTAAAAGGCTTTTTGAGTAGTAAAATTTGCGTCATGCCTTGTGCCCAGCGCATACGCTGCTGAATAAACGCATCAAAAGTTTCTGGCGCAAGGCCGCTTACCATAGGTCTGTCCACATATACAGACTCGTAGCCCATTTTGTGAAGATCTAACGCGGTTTCTGCATCTTCAGTGATAGAGTCGCCAGAAATACCCCCAACCAAATCGAGGTGCTTTCTTCTCATCAATGCGGCTGATCCACAGAAGAAGGAACTCCCCCAGTAGTCTAAGCCTTTCTGTATAGTGCCGTAAAACATGTCGTTTTCTGAAGGCATGCGAGTAAACGCAGAGAAGTAGTTACGCTCAACAGGATCTGGGTTAGCCATAAAATGAGGAGTTTGAACGAGAAAGACCTTCTCGTTTTTAAGCATCCACGGCACGGTTCTATCAAGAAAATCCGAAGTAGGAACATGATCAGCATCCAAGATAACAATCAAATCACCCGTGGTATTTTGTATTGCACTGTTCACATTACCCGCCTTGGCAAACTCATTTTTTGCTCGAGTGTGATAGGTAATATCCAAGCGTTTGCACAGTGCTTGCAAATCTTGTCGCCGCTGTTTTGCAGTGGCCGCTGACACAGGGTTTTCAGCGTTAATTTTCTGGTCGGTTCCGCCATCGTCAAGCAAATGAATACGAAGCTTTTCTTTAGGGTAATCGAGCATTTTTGCAGCGCGGATAGTAACTTCTAATATCCCTTCATCTTCGTTATAACTCGGGATCATGACGTCTACACTGGGCAGAGTTGATTTATCTACCCCTTCCAGGGACAAAAGCGGTCGACTGAGCGGAAACGCGTTAACGATCGCCCCTAACACTGAAGTGATCCCCGCATAAATTTCAGCGCCAAATAATAGCCAGACGGCAATCATTGAAAGAAAATCTGAGTAGGTTAGCGTGTAAATACCACGCCACAGCAAATACCTGACGCTAAGCGCAATGGCTAGCACCAGAGCTAAAATGCGGAATAAATGCTGGTATTTTTGCGTGTGCCGCGCTTCTTTGCTGCACAAGGATATTGCAATGAGGATAACGATTGAAGAGAGAAGCTGGCCCAATGCATCCATGGGTGCCAGCAGTAGCACCCCAAGAATAAAGGATGCTACTAACAGAACAATAATGAACTGAGAGGTGTAGTGTTGCCTACGAGTTTGCGAATAGTCCAAGTTTGCGATCCAGTACGTGTATTTGCGTTACACTTGCATAGTTCGCCCTGTTAATTAACGTAATTTTACCGTCCGACATTTCAATCTCGTGATTACTTTTATAGAACAAACGAGAAATGTCATCTCTCTGCTTTTTATTGCTTTTAGACGCTAACAACCACGCCGGATACGTTGCCATTCCAAATGCAGCCACAACAATAAGGCCATAGAACAATACTGGTGACATTGTTGGCGCTATGTACAGGGAAAATAAAAACATAGCCATACTTGCAACGGTAAATATACCAGTAATTTTGCGAAAACGTATAACTTTCATAAGTTTATTTTCTGCATCTAGCAGCATCGAAAGACGCTTCTTCCACAGCTGCTCTGTCTCTAAACTCGTGCGTTCTTCAACAAGTTGAGGTTTTTTAAAAGCAGGGTTGGTATTTTTAAACTGTTGAGCAAGCTCAAACACGTTTACCGCAGCGCCTTCATTAATAGCGCTCTGAAACGATTGTTCAAGCGTAGGTGATTGGTCAAATTGTTGTGAGTTATCTACTAATTTCACTGCGCACACTCCCCTCATTACTACACACTGAGTCTACTTCCGTACATTCAGAGGAAAAATTGCTGAAACCATACTTACTGATTAATAATGATACGCTTACATACGCAAATTGATATTGAACTTTAGCTCATTGAACTTTGGTATAAGTCATGTAGGGCAAGGCCTACAGGGGTGTGCAGACTATATGAAAAGCCATATAGCAGGTAGCGTAAGTCGCAGAAAAGCAGCCCGACTAAACGGGATTAAAGTGGGCAAATTAGACTAATTGATAAGGTGAGTTTTATTGCTAAAGCGTTAGGGCTTGCGCAGCTTACTTAAAATACTGATCAAGTTACTTACATTGAATACCGTTCCAAAAATACTGCCCACGGAAATGGCATATAACAGCCCCAAAGTTTCAGCAACAAGAAAAACCTTTCTAATAGTGTGCGTATTGCGGATTACCAAAGATCCCACTGTAAAAATAAGTGAAGACGCATAGGCAATGAAGATTATCCAGCTGTGCTCTAGCACAAACCACTCATAAGCGAGGAAGCCTAGATTCACGGCAACAAAGAAAAATAAAATGGCATTGCTTCTATGTTTAATGGCAATAAAGTTACGAACGCTGGCAAGCAGTGTTCCAATGCCTGCGGCCATGGCATCTAGCATAAAAAAATGCACGCTAAGTGCACTTAAGGCAAACGCAGAAATAAGCAAATACTTGTCTACGTTAGTTTGGCGATACCCAATAAAATTTAAAACAACGGCTATTGCGCCAAAGCCTTCTGCAACTATGTTCATTAATATAAGCTCATTAAAATTTAAGGTAGAAAGGCTGACAAAGGGCTTTGTATTCACTGGTATATTCGCCCCTTTGATCCCTAATTATCAGCTCATTTTTGATTGCATTTTTCGCTATTAAGCTCGGCCATTCCCGATGTGCAGTAACGTTTTTAAAATTATCACTTGCGCCCTCCATTACTTTTTTAAAGTGGAACGCGCAAAGATAAGGCGATTTGTTAGATGTATGCTTTACATAAAGAATATCTGCCAGCGATAGGCCATAACCTTCAGCCGTTTCGATAACCGAGGCTTCCATCGACGCTGGGTACACACAGTACATTTGTCCTTGTTCTATTAAAAACTTGCTGCTTGCACTAAAAAGTTCATCTGGGCCCAATGCAGACGTTTGCCTTGCCACCGAGCGAGATTGGCTTTGCTTACTGTACGCATTTGAAAGTGTAGCTGGCGTGTCAAAGTAAGGTGGATTAGAAATCACTAGGTCATACAAGTGGGGGGAGGTGTAGCCAGTTACATCACAGCAGTAAATAAACAGCTGTTTGGCCCATTTTGCATTTTTAAAGTTGGTAGCGGCCTGCGCTGCGGCTTGCTCATCTATTTCTATCGCGTCAATTCTGGCTGCGCCATTATCGAACGAGCTGATGTCAATTGAACTGCTTTGAACATTCTGCTCTTCACCGTTCGGATTGCAAAAGTGCACTGCTTTTTGGGCCATCATCAACGCTAAAATGCCACTGCCGGTGCCGATATCCAAGATACGTGGGGCATGGCTGAGGTTTGCGCGAAACTGTGCCCAACTTCCTAAAATCAGACTGTCGGTGTTCACTTTCATCGCGCATTTGTCCTGTGCTACGGTGAATTGTTTACAGCGGAACATAAGGAAGTCGTATTACCTAGTGCATTAAAAGGCGCGCATTCTATATCAAGTCGGGTTGTGCTTCACGTTAAGGTTGTGACATTTACTGTGAGCGCTTATTTCCAGCGCTGCAGCGACATCATATTTCTGGCCACGTCAACGGCATGAACGGGTCGGTATTTCTTTAACGGGCCTTTCATTATGCTTTGCCATATGGGCGCCGTTTTCTGCGCTATATCTTCTAGCGTCCGCGACTCGTCGCGATTGCCTAACAATAACGAAGGGCGTACGGCAGAGGCATGGGGTAACTGAGGCATTCGCATAATCGCGTTTTCTAGCTCGCCTTTTACTCGTAAATAAAAGTTACTGCTTTTAGCATCAGCGCCTACCGATGATATCCATACAAAACTGTCCGCGCGCTGAGCTCGGGTCAGCTGTGCGGCAACATGAACATATTCAAAATCAACGCGGCGAAACGCTTGTTTAGAGCCCGCCTTTTTAAGCGTGGTGCCCAGGCAACAGTACACATGATTTACGCTAAAGTAGCCTTGATAGTCCTGTAGATTGTCGAAGTCGATAACTACAGGCTTTAGGCGATTGTGAGGGTCGTTAAACATACTGGAGGAGAGCGGTTTTCTGACTAAGCAGGTTACTTCGTTGTACCGTCTATCCTGTAACAGCATATTTACAAGCGTTCGTCCCACTAAACCTGTCGCTCCTAGCACCATTGCGGATTTCATATGTCGCACCTTGTATCATAAATTGATATAACTACAATCAAACCTTCGACAGTCAAATATGCAGATAAAAATGAAAAAAGCCCTTTTAATTGGAGCCGCTATGCTCTCTACTGCTTTAAACGCTGAAACGCTCACTATTGAGCGTATTTTCTCTTCTCCTTCACTCGATGGCAACGCACCCCGTTCGTTAAAAGTATCACCTGACGGTCAACGGGTAACATTTCTTAAAGGTAAGCAAACCGACTACGAGCGCCTAGATCTATGGGAATACCATATTGAAAGTGGCCAAACTCGCATGCTTTTCGACTCAAACGACCTACAAAGCGGCGAAGAAGTGCTTTCTGATGAAGAGAAAGCGCGACGCGAGCGTATGCGTTTATCTGGCAGCGGTATTGTAAGCTACCAGTGGTCGGACGATGGTAAAGCATTACTTTTCCCATTAGGTGGCGATGTGTTTTATCACAAGCTGGGCGAAAAAGGGGCGAAGCAACTTTTAGATACTGACGCTTTTGAAACTGATATTAAATTATCACCAAAAGGTAACTACATCTCTTTTATTCGCGACCAGAATCTTTATGTAAAACACATTGAATCGGGTAAAGAAACGGCAATTACCAAAGAAGGTGGCGACAACATTAAATTTGGTATGGCTGAGTTTGTGGCGCAAGAAGAAATGGGCCGCATGACTGGATACTGGTGGTCGCCAGATGAAACTAAAATTGCTTTTACCAAAGTTGATGAAAGCCCAGTAGATGTTATCACGCGTTCTGAAATCTATGCTGACGACATCAAACTTATCGAACAGAAATACCCGAAAGCGGGCACGCCAAACGTCTTGGTGGAACTTGCTATTCAAGACATCAACTCTGGCGATCGCACTTGGGTGGATTTAGGTGAAGATAAAGACATTTATTTTGCTCGCGGTAAGTGGATGCCAAACAACACCACCTTCACCTACCAATGGCAGACACGGGATCAGCAAACGTTAGAGCTGCGCGCGTTCGACCTTAACAGCAAAAAAGAAAACGTGCTGCTTACAGAATCAAGCAACACGTGGGTAAACCTGCACAACGACCTTTACTTCCTAAACGACAAAGGCCAATTTATTTGGGCGTCTGAGCGCGACGGTTTTAAACACCTTTACCTTTTCGACAATAAAGGCAAGTTGGTTAAGCAGTTAACCAAAGGTGACTGGGTTGTAGACAGTGTTGAAGCTATTGATACAGCGAACAACCGTTTGTACTTCTCTGGCCGCAAAGACACCCCACTAGAAAGCCATGTTTACAGCGTGCCTTTAGATGGCGGCGAGATTTCGCGTATCACTGAACTAGGCGCGTATCACAGCGCGGCATTTAGCAAAGATGCCTCTATCTTTATTGACCGTTTCTCAACGATTAACTCTCCTGCACAAGTTAGCCTAAATAGTGCTACCGGCGAGCGAATTACCTGGCTTGAAGAAAATAAAGTTGAAGAAGGCCACCCTCTGCACGCTTACATGGATAGCTGGACGGCACCTGAGTTTGGTGACATCACCACAAAGGATGGCGCAACCCTTAAATATCGAATTTACACGCCTGATAGTGCCAAGCAAAACCCTAAACAGAAGCACCCTGTTATTGTTTACCTTTACGGCGGCCCGCACGCACAAGTGGTAACAAACAGCTGGGCGGGTAACCGTGGCTTGCTATTCCAACACTGGGTCGACCAAGGTTATGTGGTATTTACGCTAGATAACCGCGGCTCTAACTATCGCGGTAAAGGCTTTGAAGATCCTATTTATAAAAAAATGGGCTTTATTGAAGTGGACGATCAGGTTGCTGGCGTAGAGTTCTTGCGTACGCTTGACTACGTTGACGCTGAACGTATTGGTGTTCATGGTCACAGCTATGGCGGCTACATGACGCTAATGACCATGTTCAAAGCGGGCGATTATTTTGCAGCGGGCGTGTCAGGTGCGCCGGTAACTGACTGGCGCTTATACGATACTCACTACACTGAACGCTACATGGGCAACCCAAATACAGATGATGATGCTTACACTGCGTCTTCAGTATTCCCTTACGCAAAAGATCTGAAGGGCGACCTTTTGATTTACCACGGCATGGCAGATGACAACGTGTTGTTTACCCATTCAACAATGCTCTACAAGCACCTTCAAGACTTGGCAATTCCATTTGAAACTATGGATTACCCAGGCAAGAAGCACAGCATCCGTGGTAAGCAAACGGGCATTCATTTATACAAAACTATTACTAACTTCTTTAACCGTAACTTGAAAGACTAATACGGTTAGAGCCTGGGGCCTGTTGATCTCTACTGTACATCCAAGCTCAACAAGCCCTAGAAAGAAGTAAAAAGCAAAAAGCGATGCTTATGAAGGCATCGCTTTTTTGTTTGGTCAGTTTAATTAACGCTTATTTTGTGCATGTTTGCGTTGTAGCGCTTTGTGCACTTGTAGGGTGATTAGACTTTCTTCACTTGCTACTTCAAAGCATCAATCAAATATTACAAATGCAGAAACTAGCTAAACATCTGAGTTGCTAGGTTTTGCTGTACCGCCTGAGCAGACGATGCACTTAGTTCAATCTCGATAGGATCGGCTTTGCCCGACAGCCAAATTTTAAGCTCGGCGTCAGTATCAAAATGCCCTGCCGTCTCAACGATAAACTGCGTAATAGATTTATAAGGTATTGAATGATAGTTCACTTTGCGCCCGGTAAGGCCTTGCTTATCAATAAGGATTAGGCGCTTGTTTGTGAATACACTTAAATCGCGCACTAGCTTAAACGCAGAGGTAACGGTTTCGTTAGCAGCAAGTATAGGCGTAAGCTCTTCTTGAACATCTGAAGCGCTAGTCTCGCTTGCATTACCCATGATGGTATCAAATAAACCCATGACATTTCCTTTTAAGCAGAGGCAAGTTTAACTCGCCATTGAACTCTATGCGCCAGTGGCTTGGGTTTATCCAAAGCAAAGCCTTGACCGAAATCTACTTTAAGCTCTCGTAAAACTTCGGCGGTCGCGTTATCGACCACAAACTCGGCTACGGTCTGTTTACCCATACTGTGCGCGATATTATTTATCGCAGTTACTGTAGCATGATCGATAGGATCGTGAACGATATTTCGCACAAATGAGCCGTCGATCTTAACGTAATCAACATCTAGGTTTTTCAGGTAGGTGAACGAGGACATACCAGCACCAAAGTCGTCTAAGGCAAAGCTACACCCCAAATCGCGTAGTGTAGAAATGAAGTGTCTTGCAGCGCTTAAGTTAGTTACCGCTGTTGTTTCAGTAATCTCAAAACAAATTTTCTCAGCAGGTACAGTAGTACTTTGCATACGCTTGGCAATCTTATGCAGCGCCATTTCATCACCCAATGTAATACCCGATAAATTAATCGCGACTTTGCCCACGTTATCGATGTGAGCGGGGTTACGTTCAAGGGTTTTAAGGGTGTTATCTACTACCCACATATCCACTTTGTTCATTAAACCGTGGCGTTCTGCCAACGGGATGAAAAGCCCCGGGCTTATAAGGCCACTGTCTTTTGCATTTAGACGAAGCAAAATCTCGTAATGCTGAAGTTGGGCGGCCTTTTCTTGATTGGGCACGTTAAGCGGCATGATAGCTTGGCTATACAACTCAAACCCGTCGTTTTGTAATGCGTGATGCAAGGCATGTAACACCTGGTTTTCACTGTCATCAATGGCCATTTGCGAGTCATTATCATGAAACACAAAGTAACGGTTTCGACCCAAGTGTTTGGCTTTGTAACACGCGTTGTCAGCAGCTTTAATTAACGCTTCTGCACTTTGTGTACTCTCGTTTATTTCGATAACACCAATGCTTGCCCCCACAAAGAACAACTTGTCGTCATAAACAAAACGATAATTTGAAATCGCCAATAAAAGCTTGTCTAGGCGCTTGGTCACCTCATCCAAACTTTGATTGCGAAATATAATGCAGAACTCGTCTCCCCCTATTCGGGCAAGGAGATCTTGCCCATTCACGTATTGCCTAAATATGGTGGAGATTTCTTTTAGCAGCTTATCGCCCGCTGGATGACCACAGCTGTCGTTTACTAACTTGAATCGATCCATATCGATAAAGCACATCACGCTTTGCTTGTGGTAAGCGCGAGACAAATTGATACTCGCCACTTTTTCAAAATCAACGTGGTTTAAAGCCTTGCTCTCGCCCTGCTGACCAGCCGCTTTATGCGTTTCATCAAGGATCGCTCGCAGTTTTTCATCAAATGCATAGCGATTAAACAGCCCGGTTAACTGGTCATGGTTAGCTTGAAAATACACTTCTTCCTGCAGCGCCAGCTCTTTCGTCACATCGCGAGCTATGCCTTCAACGGCAACCAGTAGTCCTTGCTCGTCGACAATGGGTGTGTCTGAAAATTCAATCGCTAACGGCTCGCCGACCTTGCCTTGATAATGCACAATATAAGGCTCGGGCTTTTCGCCACGGGCAATGGTTTGGCGTATCTCAAACGTCTCGTCAGGTACTTGGCGAACGTACTTCGACTCGTTTGCACAGAAGTCTTCTGCGCTAAACCCTAAAATCTTTTCAATACCTGCGCTCACATACATAAAGTTGTGCTCGACGGTCTTGGTGTAAACAAAGTGGCGGTGCATGCCGTCAACTAAGCGGCGATACTTTTCTTCGCTACGCTTTAAATCATGCTGGGCGCGAAAACGTTCGGTCACGTCCCTTACGGTCACCGCAATATTGTCACCAGCTTTTACCACCTGAACTTTTATCCATTGAGGCGCAATCTTATCACTATGAATGGCAAGGTGAGCTTCATAAGGCACGCCAAGTTCAGCCACGTTTTTGGCGTTTTTAAATTCACTGCTTAAGCCTAAATAACGCGTTTGCTCGGCTAAGCTCATAGACCGCAATACATCACATGCACCGCGAAATAGGTAGCGACTGTATGAGTTTGCTTCTACCAGAGAAAAGTCATCATCTATCGGCTGATAAATAAGAAGCGCATCAAGGGAGGCTTCGCTAGCGGTGAGGTAACGCTGCTGACTTACGGATAAATTGACCGCACCTTTAAGCTGCTTGTGCAGCACATAGCTCACTAGCGCTGACATCAACAGTCCAATCATAATAATTAACAAGCCAGCGTTATATGGGCTTAGCTGAGACTGCATGGAAAGGTAAAAATCGCGTTCTAAAAAACTGAACGGCAAAAGCGACACAATGGTGCCATCGTTGATTAACTCACCGCTTTGAAAAAGCGTTGCACTGTCGGCGTTAAGCTGGAAGTTAAACTGCGGGCCTACTAGCTCGCCTAACATCACGGTTAATATGGTTTGTATGTCGAACCCCGCCACCAGAAATCCGTGCTCAGGCTCTTGAGGGCTTATGGCCCTGCCCACAACGATAAAGTGATGTTGAGCAGCATCTGAATACAAAAGCGTGCTTTCCAAATCCTCGGACAAACGCGATATGTTTAAGCCCAACGCGTCCATAGGATGGCCAATGAGGCTGTTGTCTATACGGGTTTTAATACCGGAAGATGGCGTTGCCACCCACGCTATCTCACCGTTAGCATCGACAAATACCAACGATGAAAAGCCTCGCTGCATGCCCATCAATGACAGGGCTTGCGCATTAAACCAGTCTACTTGGTTTGGCTCAAAGGTGGGCCAGTTTCGCATAAGGTTGTGCAGCGCTTGAATACGTTCGCTTGAGAAAACTTCAAGACTAATTTTTACCTGCTCTGCAACCGACTGCGCTTTAGAAATACGTGCTGCGCGTTCATCGTTTTGAATAAAAACACCAGCTGAAACAAATAAAAAGGTGAGAAAAAGAAACAAAACCGTAGGTAAGGCGTAAATACGATGGTTGTGTTTGCTTAACATGTGCCTGTCTCCGGTAACTAGCGCCGGTATACTAAAGTAGAATTATTAAATAAATATGAATTGTCTTATGTGGTGTAGGCTCTGGCGTTATCTAATAGTATCTGGCACTGTAAGGCTTCCGATTTCCTTTTAGTGCGTAAAGGCCCTTGTCGGCGCTACCCCATAAAAAAACCAAAATGAAAAGAGCGTTACTTAATGAGTATTTCCCCAAATTTCGAAGACATTAAACAAGCCTATGAACGTATAAAAGGCGACGTAAAGAAAACGCCGATTGTTGAATCTTCGTTGCTCAACAAATGGATGGGCAACCGCATTCTGTTTAAAGCGGAGTGCTTACAGACCATCGGGGCATTCAAAATTCGCGGCGCCATGAATTTTTTAGCCCGGTTGAAAGAGGAAGGTCGTTTACCGAAACATGTGGTCGCCAATAGTTCTGGAAATCATGCTCAGGCAGTAGCCTATGCAGCAGCTCACTTTGGTATTAAGGCCACTATTTTTGCGAGCGAGACCATTTCGCCAATAAAAGCTGCCGCTACGCAAAGCTATGGTGCTGAATTAAAAATATTTCCTACCCGTCCAGAAGCAGATGCGGCTGTCGAGCAAGCCTCAAAAGCACCAGACACGGTCTGGATACCGCCGTTTAACCACAAAGATATTGTGGCAGGGCAAGGCACGGCAACGTTAGAAGCGCTTAACGAAATTGGTGAGGTGGATGCTGTCTTTGCGCCGTGTGGTGGCGGAGGGTTATTGTCGGGCTCATTACTGGCAACTCGCGCACTACAGCCAAATGCATTGGTCATTGGCGCTGAGCCCGCCGAAGCGAATGATGCCTCTATGTCGTTGCAAGCTGGTGAGATTATTGCCTTAGACTATGCACCAAATACCTTGGCAGACGGTGCTGCCACGCCTTCTGTTGGCGATGTTACGTTCCCTATATTGCAAGAAATAGATGATTTCTACGAAGTAGATGAGCTGCAAATTGCTTATTGGACCCAATGGCTACATCATTTATTAAAGCTTCATATAGAGCCCACATGTGCGATGACCATGGCTGCAGTAGCGGCTTGGGCTGCCAACACCCCGCCTGGGCAAACGGCTCTTGTTATATTGAGTGGTGGAAACATAAGTCAGGCGAGTATGGCTAAGATTTGGGAGAGAGATTTTTTGCTGCA
Source organism: Alteromonas sp. G4i35 (assembly GCF_054960375.1). NCBI lineage: Bacteria > Pseudomonadati > Pseudomonadota > Gammaproteobacteria > Alteromonadales > Alteromonadaceae > Alteromonas > Alteromonas sp. G4i35. The sequence goes on from NZ_JBHNZD010000008.1 coordinate 61,698, forward strand.
GCCTCCTATCCTTGACCTTGATGACGAAGATGAACTTGAAGAAACTGAGCGTGTTGAGGCATAGCGTTTTGTTAGCGCACAGCTATCGAAATTTGGACAACTCGGTATAAGAACAAAGAATAAAACAGAAATAAAAAAGGCAGAAACTCACTATGAACTCTACATTGTCGGCACTGACATTTAAAAAGCACTCGCTTTCAAAATTGCTAACCGCAACGTTTGCAACAGCGGCAACGTTAGGTGCTATGACCACCACGCTTACGGTGGATGCTGCAATGCTTGTTGAGAACGTAAAAGGCTATACGTTAAATGAAAGTGGCAAACTCATTACGTTTAAAAACCTTGTCATTGATGAAGGCAAAGTAGTTGCATTAGATATCGACAAAGATAACACGCCTGTCGATAGCACTATTGATGGCAAAGGCAAAGTCATGCTACCCGGGCTTATCGACGCTCACGGGCATTTGCTTGGCTTAGGCGCAAACTTGTTGGAAGTCGATTTGCGAGAAAGTAGCAGTGCACAAGACGCGGCCAAGACAGTTGCCGAATACGCATTTGCGAATGGACAACAAGCATGGATTACCGGGCGCGGTTGGAACCAGGAATTGTGGTCTGACAGAGCGTTTCCAACAGCGGCTGACTTGGATAAAGTAATTTCTGACCGACCTGTGGCACTAGCTCGCGTAGACAGCCACGCTACCTGGGTGAACAGTAAAGCGATGGAAATTGCGGGTATAACTAAAGACACCCCATCGCCTGCAGGGGGCGAAATCATTAAAGACGCTGACGGTAATCCTACCGGTGTTTTCATTGATAATGCATCGCAGTTAATTGAAGCGCACTTGCCTAAAGCAAGCAGCGCTATTTACGAGCAACAATTACATGCAGCAGGTGAGCACTTACTAGCAAATGGTGTTACGTCAATGCACGATGCTGGCATAGACAGAGACGTTTACGATTTCTATTTAAAAGAAGCGGTAGAAGGTGACTTGCCTGTGCGTATTTATGCCATGGTGAGTGCGACAGACCCTGACCTCAGCACCATGCTGGGCAATGGTACTATTCGCGACCAAGATGACTTTTTATATATTCGTTCGGTAAAAGCCTATGGCGATGGTGCACTAGGTAGCCGAGGCGCAGCATTGCTTGAACCTTATTCAGATGCGCCGCATCAACATGGTTTGCTGTTAACTCAACCAGAAGATATGACCCAACTGTTTACTACGGTAATTGGTGCGGGCTTCCAGCTTAACTACCATGCCATTGGTGATAAGGCTAACCATGTTGCACTGAACGAGTTTGAAACCACGTTTAAGAGTATTGGCGGCAGCGAACTGCGCAACCGCATTGAGCATGCACAGGTGATTGCGCCTGACGACCTAGCTCGCTTTGCTTCGCTAAAGGTGTTACCTTCCATGCAGCCAACTCACGCCACCAGCGATAAAAACATGGCGGAAGATCGTTTAGGAAAAGATCGTATGAAAGGCGCTTACGCATGGAAAACGCTACTCGATTCAGGTATTGCACTGCCTTTAGGCTCTGATTTCCCTGTTGAGCTTGCTAACCCATTTTACGGCCTTCACGCTGCGGTTACGCGACAAGACAGAAACAATCAACCCGTAAAAGGTTGGTATGCCCACGAAGCGTTAACCATTGAACAAGCCTTTAAAGGGTTTACTTTAGATGCAGCCTACGCAGGGCACATGGAAGATACCTTAGGCACACTAACGCCAGGAAAATGGGCAGACTTTATCTTGGTCGACCAAGATATTTTTACCATTGATGCCAAAGACATTTGGAAAACCGAAGTACACGCTACTTATGTGGCTGGAGAAGAAGTTTTTTCTAAATGAGTAGCGAAAACAAAAGCCTGTTAAGCAAAGGGATTGGCGGCATTGGCGCTGCCCTTTTGGTATTAAATGGCCTTATTGGTGCGGGCATTTTTGCTTTGCCCGCCAAAATGGCCGCTGAGCTCGGCGCTTTCAGCCCTTACATCTTTTTGATTTTTGGCGCGCTAATGCTGGCCATTGTGTGGTGTTTTGGGCAGCTAGCGACGCTGTACCAAGAAACCGGTGGACCTGTGGTGTACGCCCAGAAAGGCTTTGGCGACGCAGCGGCGTTTCAAACTGGCTTTATTTACTACTTGGCTCGCGCAACGGCGATTGCCGCCAACATGCACGTGTTATTACTGTATGCCGGCTATGTGTGGCCCGAACTGAATGCGGGAATAGGCAAGTCATTCGCTATTATCGCGCTTACCACAGCACTAATCGTAGTGAATATTGTCGGCCTTAAGGCCGCCATGCGTTCACTTGATACTATCTCGGTGCTAAAACTGCTGCCTTTCGTGGCGCTTATTGCGGTTGGTTACTGGCAGCTCGATTTTTCTACTGCGCTAGCACGTTCTTCGGAAACCGTTGTGCCTGCATTTGACACCATATCTGCCGGTGCCCTACTTACGCTTTACGCCTTTATTGGTTTTGAAACGGTAGTGGTCACAAGCGGCGAGACCAGTTCGCCGAAAAAGACTATACCTCGGGCGTTAATGCTTACGGTTTCAGGTATTGCCATATTTTACTTTTGCGTACAGTGGCTTTATTGGCACACAGTAGGGCCTGCAGAGCCGGATAGCGCACCGCTTATCGCACTCGCCAATATGATATTTGGCGAAACTGGGGCGCTTATAATGACGCTAACCGCCGTTGTGTCGGTTGCCGGTAACTTACTGGCAAATATGATATCTACGTCTCGGCTTACGTTCTCTATGGCGCAGCAGTCACTTATTCCAGGTAAGCTCGGACAGAAGTTAGGCGAGATTCATTCGCCTTTTGCTACCCCAGCAGTTTCCATATTAATACTGGGAATATTTGCAGGAGCTATGGCACTTAGCGGTAGCTTTGTGTGGCTGGCTATTTCAAGCGTGCTTGCGCGGCTAGTGGTTTACGCCGTGTGTGTAGTGGTGCTGATGAAAGCTCAGCTGGCTTCCTTGCAGAGCGCTTCTTCACAAAGCAGCATGCAGCAAGAAACTTCTGAGAAAGACACTTACCTTAAAGGCTCTGCAGGCGCATTCGTCAGCCCTGTAAACCTGTTTCGACGTCTGATACCCTTTGTCGCACTAGCGGTTTGCGCATGGTCTATTGCACAGTCGTCAACCAACGCATGGCTATTTTTACTGGGTGAATTAGTGGTTGGCGCACTGCTTTATTTTTTTTATTTCGCTCCAAGCAACAAAGAATCAAAAGGTTAAACCGTGGAAATTCAAGTTATACCCGTTACGCCCTTTGCCCAAAACTGTTCATTAATTTGGGACTCATCCACTAACAAAGGCGCGTTTGTCGACCCAGGTGGCGACGTTGAAACGTTAATTGAAGCTGCTACAAATAAAGGCGTGAGTATAGAAAAGATCATACTTACTCATGGACACTTAGATCATGTGGGCGGCACTGTCGCCATCGCAGAACATTACGGTGTACCTATTGTAGGGCCTCATATTGGCGACAAATTTTGGTTAGATGCACTAATGCAGCAAAGCCAAATGTTTGGCTTTCCACCCGCCCAGCCTTTTGCTCCCAACGAGTGGTTAAACGACAACGATACTATTTCAGTGGGCAATTTAACGCTGGAAGTGCTGCATTGCCCGGGTCATACACCTGGTCATGTGGTGCTGGTAGAACGCTCAAGTAATCGCGTTATTGTGGGTGATGTAATTTTCGCAGGCTCTATTGGCAGAACTGATTTCCCACAAGGTAATCATCAGCAATTAATCGACTCGATTAAACAGAAAATTATGGTGCTGCCGGATGATATGACGATTTACCCGGGTCACGGGCCAACCACTACGGTTGCAACCGAGAAGGCCACGAATCCTTATGTGTCTGGCAGGTTCGGTTAGCCTAATTAAAAATAAAAAGGCGAGGTACGTTTAATTACTATTAACGCCCTCGCCTTTTAGCTTTTTTAACGCCTGTTACATAGTAAACTTGTAGCGACAGGTAACAGACCTTACAAACAATGCTTATTCGTAAGCACCGCTAGCATAATGCAATTCATAGCTGTGGCTATAAATTTCAAGGATGTTGCCAAACGGGTCTTCCATGTAAATCATGCGGTAAGGCTTTTCACCCGGATAATAATAACGCGGCGCCTTCATTCGCTTTTTACCACCAGCAGCGACAATCTTCTCAGCCAAGCCTTCAACATCTGGGTCTTGAACACAGAAATGAAAGATACCGGTTTTCCAATATTCAAAGTTGTTTTCTGGGTTCTCTTGGTTGCTGAACTCAAAAATTTCAACGCCAACACGATCACCTGTTGAAAGGTGCGCAATGCGGAACTTCCCCCAACCTGGACCAAATACATCGGTACACATTTCGCCAATCGCCGAGTCATCTTCAACAATCTCGGTTGGCTTCATGATGAGGTACCAGCCAAGTACTTCAGTATAAAATTTCACGGCAGCTTCTAAGTCAGGTACTGAAATTCCAATATGAGAAAACGTACGTGGATACGGTGTTTTTACTGCTTCTGTCATCACTTACTCCTATGTAGTGCAAGTTATCAAAATGGCTTAAGCGGCCGCCTGGTCAAGAAGGCCAACTCGAACACCGCTTAAGTGAATGTGCATACATAGTAGCTAGACAAAGATGAAACATGAAATTATGATAATTTCTAAATTTGATAAATTTTAATTATACCCAAATGATAAACCCTATTTGGCTAGACACCTTTATCACGTTAGTAGAAACGGGGAATTTTACGCGCACCGCGGAGCAACGGTTTATGACGCAGCCGGGCGTAAGTCAGCACCTTAAGAAACTGGAAGAGGCATGTCAGTGTGAATTAGTCGTCCGTTTAGGCAAAGGGATTCAGCTAACTGAACGGGGCCAGCGTGTGTACCACTATGCCAAGGAGCAGCAGGAAAAAGAGCAAGATTTTATTGCCAGCTTAAAGTTTGACGCCCCTTTTGAAGGTAAGTGCGTAGTAGCCTGCTCAGGCGCGATTGCTCAGCGTATTTACCCTGCTCTGCTGGCACTGCAAAAGCAGCATAGCGCGCTTAATGTTCACGTGGAAGTCGCACCTCGTCGTACTATTTTGTCAGGCATTGCGAACAATACGCTGGAGCTTGGCATTGTGACAAACCAGCCAGAGAGTGAAGATATACATAGTGAGTATTTAGGCGAAGAAGCATTGGGGCTTATTCTACCGCGTAGCCTACCTGACGCGCTTGCTGCGCAGGTTCCTAGGTTATCTGAAAACGAACAGGGTTTTATTTCGGATTCAGGTTCGGGTTCGGGTTCGGGTTCGGGTTCGGGTTCGGTAGCAAAAGTAGCAAGCGTATCTGGAAAAGCAAAGAGTAAAACTGATGATGGTAGAACATTAAAAGCCGTCATCAAGCATCTAGGGCTTATTAATCACCCTGATGCTATGCACTACTTGCAGCGCTATTTTAACGATTGCGGAGAAGCTGAGTTAGCTAACGTTAATCCGAATAAGCTACCTCATACCGGCTACATCAACCAACTTTCGCAAATTCTATTGCCCGTAAGCGAAGGGTTGGGTTACACCGTGCTGCCCACCAGCACACTAGACTTTGTGTCTTTTGCCGACAAACTTACCGTCTACAAAGCTAAAAATGAAGTAACCGAGCCCCTATACAGTGTTCAAACACCCCACAGCGCTCTACCCGCCCGCTACCAAGTAGTGAAACAAACCATCACCCAAGTATTGGGTTAAAAATTGGGGTCAGAGTACATTATCGAGTTAGCCAACCTGAATATTGGGGTCAGAGTACATTATTACGCTTGGTTACTAAATCAGCGCCGAGCTTTTTGAGAGTGGGGCAATTAAAGTTACTCTGACCCCATAGTTCGAGTTATGGGGTCAGAGTACATTATTACGCTGGGTTACTAACTCAGCGCCGAGCTTTTTGAGAGCGGGGCCATTTAAGTTACTCTGACCCCATAGTTCGTGATTAGTCGTGAAGCGATGGATCTGGTGCAACCATTTCAGCTTCTTTTTTGTGTTCAGGGACATCCACTTTACCCGAGGCTATGACTTCGCCTTCCTGCCATAGCTTCCACTCACCCCGTTCGTAGATATCCCACTGTTCATCGTTTGTTAGCGGTTCAGTAGCAATAATGCTCACTACATCTTTTGGCGTGGTTTCAGCTGCAAAATCAATTTCCACCTCTACATCACTCAAACAAGCGGGGCCAAAAGGTGCTCTGCGGGTAATGCTAGCTAACTTTGTACTACAGAACGTAAACAACCAGTCGCCATTGCTGAGCAAGCAATTGAATACACCTTGCTGAGCATACTCCTTTGCAAGTGAAACTAACGTTTCAGCTAACTGCTCAGGCATAGCGTCTCGAGGGAGGTTTTGCCTAACGTTATTCATAATATCGCAGAAAAGCTCTTCGCTATCGGTATCCCCAACTGCTTCGTAAACACCCGTCCGGCGCGAGAAATTAGGTAGTTGTCCGTTGTGCGCAAACACCCAGTATCGCCCCCACAGTTCGCGAGTAAAGGGATGCGTGTTAGCTAAGTTAATGTTACCCACATTAGCCTGACGAATATGGCAAATCGCATTCTTGCTTTTTATAGGCAACTTCGAAACAAAGTCTGCGATGGGTGATGTGGCGCAAGGCTCGGGATCGTGAAACATACGCACGCCCTTCCCTTCATAAAAAGCAACGCCCCAGCCGTCTTTATGCGGCCCTGTTTCACCACCGCGGCGAGTCAGCCCGGTAAAACTAAAACATAGGTCAGTAGGAGTGTTCGCACTCATGCCTAAAAGTTCACACACAACGTTTGTTACCTATAGCAGTTATTTCATTAAGTATGTCGAGAATACGCAAGCACTCGAGCCGAATCAATTCGACATTGGTTCGTAATAAAGGAGAGGCAACAGACCTTACAACCCATTTAACTTTTTAAAGACAATAACCTTCATACCACTTTATTTTAATTGAATTGCGTAAAAACGTCCGTTTTATGTTACCTCCCCTTTCATTTATAGTTAATAATAATGATAATCAATTGCAAACAAACCACTCTTTCATATGTATGATGCGCTACCACTCTTTCTCGATTTATTCGCTTTTCGTCATTGTTATGTGTTCGGTGTTATTACCTTACACTTCTTTTGCTAACGAGGTTTCGCCTTCAACTCATATCGCTAATTCTAGGAACAACAAGGTAAATCAAACCTTCAAGCATTTATTAAGCGAACATCAAATCGTGGCAATTGGTGATATACACGGCTCCGCAGCACCGACAGAGCTCTTAATCAACGCTCTGTCTGATCATGATATCTTTGAGAGTGTCGACGTTATTGTGACTGAGTTCGGTAACAGCCATTACCAGCCCGAGTTGGATGATTATTTGCTCAATCCCAATACAAAGGTTTCACTGCAAGAATTAGAGCCTTTGTGGCAGGACAGTATTTATTTCATGGCGTGGCAATATAGGCATTACCGACATTTTGTGCAGAAACTAAGGTTACTCAATGCATCGTCAAACCATAAAGTGCGCATAGCTCTAGCTGAACCAGAGTTTAAATGGGAAGGATTGAGCAAAGAGCAATGGCAGTCTCTCACCAAAACACGCATTGTTAACTATGAAAAAACTGTGAAGCATATAGCTGAACAAAACGATAAAGCGATTCTTCTGTTTGGCGCAATGCATACATTAAAGCAGACTGTATCGTTAAAGCGGGGAGAAGCAATCAATGAGTTTGTGCCCTTTACTTCTAAGCTTAAGGACCTAAATATTGCGACAGTATGGACCCACTTTTCCACATCGACAATACCTGACATTTCCCCTCCTACGCTTGTTTTGCTTAACGAAAAGAGTGAATTGAACTCCCCTTTATCCAGCGTTTCAGCACGATTTGCAGACGGCACGAATCAAAAGCTCTCAGACGTTGCTGACGCATACTATTATCCAGGCCCTTTGGACCGACATGCGCCAGTGCCTTCACATATTAAACAAAACAGCCAGTGGCACCACGAGATGAATCGACGCGCCGCAATAGTTGACGAACGAGTCTCAGCACAAATCGCTAAGCAATTAGCTGAATGGCAAGCCGAAACCAACTAGCATTGTGAGATTATGAGGTCAGAGTACTTTTTTAGTAATGTACTCTGACCCCATTTATTCGGTGTGTTGCTGGGGCTGACAAATCTCATGTAATGCTGACGGGTCGTCGACACTGAGATAAAGTGTGTCCATCGGCTCAATAAAAGTTGCTAAACCCGAGTAATACTTTTGTTCTGACACAAAGGTAAGCTTAACGTTTGCGTTGCCTCTGCCGAAATGGAACTGTTCTTGTGTTGAAGCTGCTGTCCAACTACCTGTTTCAACTTGTTGAATATTTGAAAGTGGAATAACAGTCATTCCCCACCACGAATTATTCACCATAAGCTTATCTTTTATAAGGTAAACCGAGTAATCCTTGCTGACTCTGTAGTTAGCAATAAACATCACTATGAGGTAAAAAACCAAGGTTGCCACCACAATGGCAACCGTTTCACTCCAAAGTGCTATCGCGAGATAACTTGCATACGTCGCAACTACAAGCGCTACACAAACCAGTGACACATGCCACCACTGTGCAGACCATAAACGCAGATTGGCTATGGCGGGAACATGGTTTCTACTAAAACGAGGAATGGCGTAGTACCAACTGGCGGGCTCATGAGCAAACATAAGTGCCAACTCTAACTTCTTTGCTTCTTTTGACCCTTTTTCATAAATGTTATCGCCTTCATATTGTTCCAGCATATGAATTCGCGGATCGCCAGAGAGCTTTCGAGCCCCCCACAACGCTTTAACTATCGTTACCAGAAGGAGAATTTCTATCACCATCAATACGGCAATAATCGGATATTTAAGATAGGTAATGAATTCAAAGTAATAGGCTAACTGCTCTGGATAGTTATAGCGTGCGACCAAACTACTTAAAGAAAGAACTAACAATAATTTCCACAGCGCCTGATTGCCAATTTGAATGATCCAGAAATAGTAAAGTGCAGGCAAAAAGACAAAATATGCCAACGTAACAAGCAAGGTATTTCGCCACTGTGCGTTAGCCCAAATACTTTCAAAGGAGAGGATTATGTCAGGAAGTGTTTCAGGTAAAAATAACGTTCCTACATAAAAGCAGGCAGCAGCAACTATTAGAAAAGCTATTCGGTATTTAACGGGTTTGCGCATAATTCATCCCTGATGCGTTGAACAAGCTGGCTGAATGCTTAACCAGCGTTACACCTACCATACTGAAAATGCGCCGAAACCAAAAGCGTAAATCGTAAAACTAATGGGGTCGGAGTACATTACTTAGAAATGTACTCCGACCCCATTTATTTAATGTACTCTGACCCCATTTTTTAAGCGGCTTTCACTTTGGGAGAGTCTTCGTGCTCAGTAGCGCTGCTTTGAGTATCGCTTTTTGTGTTGCGTGACTCATCTGCAGTTTGGCTATCGCGTACGTTCTTCTGCACCGTAATAGCGGCAAAGAGGCTTAGGGTGAAGGCCATGCCGAAGAAGCCTTTTTCACTTAATAAAAGCTCAGCATTTAATAAGCCAATTACCAACAATACGATGGCTGATGCAGTAGCTACAGCTGATGCAAGGAAGTATGCTTTGGTCGCTGGCACACCTTCCATTTTATCGCGTACCGTTTTTTGTAAGCTCACTACAGAAAACAAGCCGAATAACATAATAGTGAAGTAATAACCTTTTTCATTAAGCGCCATTGGGGCATTGTAAAGGCCGATAAAATAAGCGCCTACACCCACAATTAGGGCTGCCAGTGATGCTATTCGAAATGCTTTCGTTGGTTTATTCTGAGTCTGCATTGTTAAATTCCTCGATAATAGTTGTCTCACCGTTGCTCGCAAAAATAACTGCCTTTTCCGATAAATCGTATTTCTGCATGTAACGAGCAAGGCTTCCAAATGTAGTTGTTTCCACCTTACGGCCGTGATCGGACAACGTCACACCGTCGCTGAACATACTCGCCAAGCCAAGTTTGGCGCGGCTCACGTTTACTTTTTGCGGCGTAAAATATGCCTTTGCATTAGCTTTTAGCTGGGCTATATCTGTGGTGGAGTACACCGCAGTATTGAGCACATCTAGGGTGTACTCGGTACAGTTTTGTCGTTCACTGTTAAATGGGTTAGCAACGACTGAATAGCGTGGGTTATGCAACAATTTTGCTTTATCTTCGCTGTACATACTTAGAAGCGCTTGCTGCACGGCAACCGATGGGATAACCAGGCCTGCTTCGAGCGCATAAGCACTCCAGAAAAAATCTACAGGATAATCTGTAACTAAATGACTCACGTCTTGTTCATCAGCATCTTGATACAAATTATGGATTGCATAGCCTTTAGCAGTCTCTCCATTATCTAGCTGAATGCTTGAGTAGATAGCAATAGCAGTGTGCGTGAAGCGAATGCCCTCCGGCATGTCTTCAATCGGTCTGCCTCGCCTTGCAATAATGAAGGCACGAGCTCCTTGGCTTGCCGCATACTTTTCTACTTCTTTAGAAAAAATGGCAATGGCTTCAGATGAAAATGAAGGCTTTCCATGCTGCTGACTACCTGCCAAAGCGTGATTAGCGTTAGCAGTAAGTAGTACCAAAGCCACAGCTATTGAATACAAAAATGTTTTCATACTCTTCCCTGCTTAAATTCTCTCGACTTGCACTGAATAAGAGCCACCTAAAGCGCTAGATGCACAACACTTCGCTGTAGCAGTTTTTTACCAAGCTACAGCTACTTTTTTAGCTTCCAGTCCCGCTTCAAAGTTCGAGCAATTAATTAACCGTTAGCGTTTAGTTGTGGTTGTGGTAGTCGTTGTTGTGTTAGTGGCCGCAACGACTTTGTTTGGCGCAGGGTCTGCAGTAATGATCGTTTCGGTAACCACTAACGGCTGGTTATTATTAACGGAGGAATGATGACTAGCTCCGTGAATACTGCGGCTACTCTCGTCAATCACACTTTCAGCAACTGCGCTACCTGCCACTACAGCACTGCCGGTTAGTATCACGGGAACAGCAACTACTGCACTCGCTACTGACGCCGTCGTTGCTAGGCCTTCAGATGCAGCAAGCGCGCTATGTTTACTGGCTTTGCCACTGTGGTCGATGGAATCATCTGCCATTACAGAATGGGTAAGAAGCGCACTACTTAATAGTGCAGTTAACATCAATGTTGAACGCGAATTTTTCATATCACTTGCTCCTAGTATGTAAAGGCGAGATGTGCCTGAACATGTTCTACACTAGAACCAAGAATAAATTTCGTAAACCGCAATCGCTGATGTAGTATTAAATTACACCACAAGTATAAATATTTAATACCATGAGCCAAATTAACCTTGTTTACGACACGCTTAAACAATGTTTACGAGAGCAGCGATTTACCTACAAACAGATCGCACAGAAACTGAACGTAAGCGAGGCCAGCGTAAAACGAAATTTCTCTTTACAGGCTTTTAGCCTCGATAAACTGGAACAGATTTGTGAATGTCTAAATTTGTCATTAAGCGACCTTTTTAGCCTGTCGCAAAAGCAGCAGGAAAAAATATCACAGCTGTCTGAGAAGCAAGAAATGGAGCTACTTGCCAATCCCAAGCTACTGCTTGCAGCCGTATGTGTGCGTGATGGCTGGCGATTCTCGGAAATCATCAAGCACTACAATATTTCTGAGGTCGAGGGCATTAAGCTAATGACAACCTTAGACAAACTTAAGCTTATAGAGCTGTTACCGAATAACCGCTACAAGCTGCTCATTGCGCAAAACTTTCGCTGGATCCCAAGTGGTCCGCTAGAAAAATTTATGGAGCAGGAAGTAATGGTGAAGTTTATGGCTCCAAAGAAGAACGAGCCATGGATGTTCCGTTTCTATTTACGCGGCCGCTATTCTCAGACCTCGGTTTCGATTATTCAGCGCCGTCTTGAACAACTGCGACAAGAAGCAGCAAAACTCAGCAGCGAAGATAATGCTCTACCAATTGAAGAACGCCAGCACATTGGCCTTTTAATGGCGATGCGGCCTTGGGAACCCTCGCTTTTTGAAAATATGAAGCGAAAATAACCCTGTCGAAGTATATTTGGGGGGGCAGAGTACATTTCGTAGAAAAGTACTCCGACCCCATTAGTCTACTACACAGAAAATTACTCTGACCCCGTTAGTTTACTGCTCAGAAAAGTACTCTGACCCCATTATTGGGAGGCGCTTTTTGCCTGTATGGTGACAGGTGCTCTGTTGGAGAGCAGCAGATAAATCATGCTGGCGATGATTAACCCTACAAACCATGCGTAGGCGTAAAGCGTATCGAAAATAGCTGGCACGCTTTCTACAAACCCTGCCGCGTGCATAAAGCCAGGCATATTGGGTAAAATGCCTATAACAAGTGCAGTCACACCCGCCATGTTCCAGCCATTGTTCGCGCCATATTCGCCAGCGTGTTGAAATAGCGCATCAATGTTTAACGTCGATTTTCTTAAGATAAAATAGTCGGCGATTAAAATACCCGCAATAGGCCCAAGAAGCGCAGAATATCCCGTAAGCCACGTAAATAAATAGCCACCCGCGGTTTCAAGCAGCTTCCAAGGGAAGATAGCGACGCCGATACCAGCGGTTATATAGCCGCCCATTTTGAAGCTTATTTTCGAAGGCGCCATATTCGAAAAGCCATAAGCTGGGGCTACCATGTTAGCGGCTAGATTTGTGGTTAACGTTGCAAGTGCTAATGCAGCAAGTGCCAGCACTACACCCATGCCGCCCATTCGACCAGCTAGCGCAACAGGGTCCCATATGGCCTCACCATAAATGGTGACCGTTGCTGACGTTACCGCTACACCGATAAAGGCAAATAGCGCCATGGGTAATGGCAAGCCAATAGCTTGGCCTAACATTTGGTCTTTCTGTGATTTTGCAAAGCGTGTGAAATCGGGAATGTTCAACGCCATGGTTGCCCAGAAGCCCACCATAGAAGTCAAACCCGCGAAGAAGGCTGTCCAAAACTGCCCTTCTTTGGCTCCACCTTCTACAAATTGAGATGGCGTTGACAACATTTCGCCAAACCCACCAGCATTAACGTATGCCCAACCAAGAAGCGCTAAGCCCATTAAGATCAAAAATGGTGCAGCAAAAGTTTCAAGCCAACGAATAGATTCAGTGCCGTGCTTAATAAAAACTAAGTGCATCGCCCAGAAAGCGAAGAAGCACAGAGTTTGTGTGATATCGATACCTAAAAATGGTAGTGCCTGCCCCACAAATGCGTCGCCGCTGACGCTATTTAAAATAACGTAAATGGCACTGCCGCCCACCCATGTGTTAATTCCAAACCAGCCACATGCAACAAGCCCTCGGGCCAAAGCAGGAATCTTCGCGCCTTTGGTACCAAAGGCGCTACGTAATAATACGGGAAAAGGTAAGCCGTATTTTGCACCTGCATGACCAATTAGCATCATAGGTACAAGCACGATGATGTTGCCCAACAGTACGGTGATAACCGCTTGATACCAATTCATGCCTTCTGATACCAGGCCGGCAGATAAGAGATAAGTAGGTACACAAACCACCATCGCAACCCATAATGCCGCATAGTCTTTCCACACCCAGGTTCTGGTTTCCGCGTTGGTTGGCGCTAAATCTTCATTCCATAAATCGCCATCGTAATGGGAAGGTTTTGTCATGGTCTGATTGTTGGTGTTATCCACGATCTATTTCCTTATTGGGTTTGCTATTACTTGTTGCTTCTTTTTACACAGCGTCATGCTCGGCAAAGCGGTAGGTTAAAAAATGCATCAGCGCTCTCAACGGCGTAACGATTAGATTAGAGGCTCGCTGCTAACCTTTATTGGGGCCTGCTGATCTTTGGTGTACAACAAAGATCAACAACCCCTAGCAAAAAAGAAAAGCAAAAATACTGCCGCTTCGCGCGCTTTGTTAACGCGAAACCTAAATACCGTTTTGCTACGTCGGTATTTAGGTTAGCTACGCACGTTTCTTTTTAGAAGTAGGTGATACGCTTTATTTTGTTAAACAAAGCGCAACTACGCTAATTAGAAATTACGTCTTACCGTTACGCCATACGTCCTAGGCTTCGCATAGGAAATCTGGCTGGTTCCATAAAAACCAGTTACGTCAAAGCCAATAAGTTCATGGTCTGAGTCAAACAGGTTATCTATATAAGCCGCTATTAGCCATTTATCCTCAGCGTCTACCCAGGTTAAACGAGTATCAGCCGTGGCATAGCTATCAATTTCATGAGCGGTAAAATTCCGCGCATTGTGAAAGGTTTCCGACTGATAATTGGCTGACAGTTGGGCTGCCATATTGCCGTCGAAGGCGTCCCAGTTATAGCGAAGCATGGCAGATGCTTGATACTCTGGGGTAAATGGCGGCGTTGTATCAGCAAAGTACCCAGAAGCCACTTCTAAGTCTTCAACCACTGCATCGGTATATGAAAAGTTAACCATTACATCTAAGCTGTCTGTCGGGGTTAAGAACACTTCTAATTCAACGCCACTAAATGAGGCTTCTTCGTTTGACACCACCCCCGCATTATTCACCCACGAAAACGACTGGTAATCGCTGTAGTCATAGTAAAAAACATTGGCATTGAAGACGCCGCTTCCGTGCATAAAAGCATGCTTTAAACCCGCTTCATACGCAGTAAGTTCTTCGGGTTCGTATAAGCTGAAATCTCCTTGAAGCGGGGCATTGAAACTCCCCGCTTTTACGCCCCGATTGATGCCTGCATAGTACAAACTATTACCCACACTGTATTCCAGCTGTAGCTTGGCCGACCACAGGTTTTGATCGTTAGAATCGACCAAAGTTTCTAAAGACGTCGTAGTGGTATCAATTTCAATGACGCGGTCGTTAGTATTCTCGTTTTGATACACATTACCCACAAAGTCTTTGTCTTCACGGGTGTAACGCAACCCACCAACCAGAACAAGATCGTCACTCAGGCTATAGTCTATTTGCCCAAATACAGAATAAGACTCGGTTTCAAGAGACACCAAGGTGTTATTTTCTTCACCGCCTAAGAAAAAGGTGGTGGGTGAACCCGCCAAGCCTTGGCTATAGTCCGTATCGATAGACAGATAATAAAGCCCCCCAACCCACTTTAAGTCTGCGGATTCACCTGAGAATCGAAACTCTTGGCTGAACTGTTCTATGGTGCTGTTAGATTGAAAAATAAGTTCAGGTGACGCGGTTTGGTCGGAGTCGAGGCCAACGGTACGTTTAAACTCTTTGAAATCAGACATGGCGAAGAAATCGAAGCTTTCAAATGCATAGTCTAATGTTGCCGCAAGCCCTTTTGACTTGATCTTGTTTTGATCGTCAAAGGCAAAGTCTTTATTTACTTTATTGCCCGACCCATCAGGGTCGAAGTTACCATTGAAATCGCCGCCTTGCACAGGACGGAAAGGATCGCCATTGAAGTTGCCGTCTACGCACGCGCCTGCCTGAATAGTGTCGCAGCCAAGTGGGTCGTCAGCAGCGTAAATAACGTCAATCACATTGCCGTCGGCATCTTTTATCTCGGTGGTATTCACCACCTGATAAGGGCCTTCACTTTTGGTTGTATCTGACCAGTTTCCGCTTAGCAGTAACGAGCCTTGCTCACCAATATCGAACAGCAGCTGAGCACGAAACGCTTTAGTATCATCGTTGTACCCATCTTCCCCGCCTCCCACAGAGCCTAAACGGGTATCGGGTGCAGCACCGTCTTCATAAATATTCTCTAGTATCTCACCTTGTTGATTGGTAAACCCAGAAAAGCGACCATAAATGCCGTCTGCTAGTTCGCCTGATATCGCCCCTTCGAAGCGGTATTGTTCGAAACGTGCGGCAGTAAATTCCGCGTAGCCTTCTGTATCTGCAGTGGGCTTGGCGGTAACCGTATTAACCAGTCCGCCTGTGGCATTTCTTCCGAATAATGTTCCCTGTGGGCCTTTAAGAATTTCGATGCGAGCCACATCGAATAAACCAAAGGTTTGTGCTTGGGTACTGGCTAAATAGCCACCGTCAACGTATACGGCCACCGGCGCTTCTGCCAAGTCAGCGTAATCGTTTTGCACCACGCCTCGAATATTGAAAATAGCACGCTGACCACCGATATCACCGGCCAACGATACGCCAGGGGTAAACGCGATAAGCTCAGTACTGCTTTCAAGGCCAAGCGCCTCTAATTGTTCACCAGAAAACGCAGTAATAGCGATCCCTACATCGCTTATATTCTCGTTGCGCTTTTGCGCGGTAACTTCAATACTTTCCCAAACATTCTCTGCAGCAAAGGCCGCTGGCGTACTTAACGCCATAGCTACGGTTAACGCCAGCAGACGCTTGTGTGTGTTTAACGTATGCATGTTTTACTCTCGTTTATAGTTCTTTTTAACAAGCCTTGCGGCGGTGTTGTCCCGATATTTTTATAAGAGTAACGGTCGACGTGAACTGCATATCGATTGCCACTGGGGTGCAAACCTAAGGCAGGACTGGAGAGGAACTGCCAAAGGCTTGCGGTTTTAAATTGTTATTATTGATGGCTCATGGCTGAGCCTAAATCTCTGTCCTTTTACCTGCTGCGAGCAACTTTGCGCTATAAAGGCTTAATAGTTACCGTGCGTGGGCAAAGTTCTTATGGTCATTTATGGTTAATCAAGGTCAATACGCCATGACATTAACTTGGAAATGAAAAGCTCACTCCTTCTCGAATGCCGCTTGAAGGCCAACGTTGAGTAATGGTTTTGCGTTTGGTGTAAAAGCGAACGCCATCCGGGCCGTATGCGTGAAGGTCACCAAAGAGTGAGCGCTTCCAACCACCAAAGCTGTGATAAGACACGGGCACTGGCAGCGGTACGTTTATGCCTACCATGCCCACTTGGATATTGTCTGAGAAGTAGCGGGCAGCCTCGCCATCTCGGGTGAAAATACACGTACCATTGCCGTATTCATGGCTGTCAATGAGCTGCATAGCTTGTTCCATGCTCTTAACGCGCATAACTTGTAGTACAGGGCCAAAAATCTCAGCTTTGTAGCTGGCCATTTCCGGCGTAACCTTGTCGATAAGTGTTGCACCTAAGAAGAACCCCGTCTCGTAGCCTTTTACGCTAGGGTTTCTGCCATCAACGACTACATCAGCCCCTTGCTCAGCCGCACTGGTTATGTAGCCTTCTACTTTCTCTTTGTGCTGAAGTGTAATAAGCGGTCCGAAATCGTTAGTCGCATCGTCAAAAGCCCCTACTTTTAAGCTTTCCATGGCTGATTGCATTTTATCTACAATTTCATCCGCCACTTTGTCGCCTACGGCAACCACGACAGACAACGCCATGCAGCGCTCGCCTGACGAGCCAAAAGCAGCACCTAAAAGCTGATTCACTGCGTTGTCGATGTCGGCATCGGGCATCACAATAGCGTGGTTTTTAGCTCCACCTAATGCTTGGCAGCGCTTGCCATTAGCATTGGCTTTCGAATAGATGTATTCGGCGATGGGCGTTGAACCCACAAAACTCACTGCTTTAATGCGCTCGTCATCTAGTATTTGATCAACCGCTTCTTTGTCGCCATTTATAACGTTAAAAACGCCGTCGGGTAGCCCTGCTTCTTTAAGTAGCTTTGCTAGGAAAATAGCGCAGCTTGGATCTCGCTCAGAGGGTTTTAAAACAAAGGTGTTGCCGCATACAATGGCAAGCGGAAACATCCAAAGGGGCACCATGGCCGGAAAGTTAAATGGTGTAATTCCCGCCACCACGCCAAGAGGCTGAAACTCGCTCCAAGAGTCTATGCTTGGCCCAACATTTTTACTGTGCTCGCCCTTTAACAACTGGGGTGCACCACAGGCAAACTCAACATTTTCGATACCGCGCTGTAATTCGCCTGCCGCGTCGTGGCTTATCTTGCCGTGCTCCGCACCAATTAACGCAATAATTTCATCGGCATGCTCTTCAAGTAAGCTTTTAAATTTGAACATAACGCGAGCGCGCTTACTCACTGGCGTATTGCGCCACTCAACAAACGCATTTTGCGCGCTGACGATAGCATCGTTTACCGTCGCTTTTGACGCCAGTAAAACCAGCTTCTCTGCTTCCCCCGTTGCAGGGTTATAAACATCTTGCATGCGCCCCTTTGGGGTACAGGTTTCACCGTTAATAAAGTGGCCTACTACTTTCATTATTTGTCTAATCCTTTAGTTATGCGTCTTTACATGCGCTGTGATAGCCGCGCTGATAATATAAAAGCGCGTCGGCTTCTGGGTCTTGCTTGATATCCACCACCTGGCAAAAAATAACGTCGTGAGTGGCCACACTTTTAACGTCTGTAATAATGCAATCGAAGCTTACTGCAGCATCGGCAAGCCTTGGGCAGCCAGTCGTCGATTCAACCCAATCACCAATTTCAAAGCGTTCGTTCATGGGCGCTTTACCACCGAATGTGTTTGAAATTAACTGATGCTGTGAAGTAAGGGTGTTGATAACCAAATGCGTGCTGTTTTTAAATACCTGATGTACAGATGCACCGCGATTTAAACAAACCAATAAGGTTGCAGGGTTATCACTTACGCTACATACGGCGGTCGCCGTAAAGCCTGCACGCCCTTCTGGGCCAATGGTTGTAACGACGTTTACCGCTGCCGCTAAACTCGACATACCTTCTCGATAAGCTTCGGGAGTTACCGGGGGAAGCACTTCTGTTACTGCGTTTTTTATTGCTGTAATAGTCATACAAATATCCTTTAAGTTGGCGTTACACGATGTGGCAGGCTTGCTCAAAACTTAAGCGAGGTAAGCGTTTATGTACTTTCTCTTTATCGCCGTAGCCAATGTTCAGTAAAAAATTTACCTTCCACGTGCTATCTGAAAAGAAAGTTTCGTTAAGTAATGTGGGGTTGAAACCAGACATGGCGCCAGCGTCAAGGCCTAGGGCGCGAACGGCGCTTATTAAGTAAGCCCCTTGCATAGAGCTATTGCGCATGGCGGTCTCATAGGCCGCTTCTGGGCTTGAAGTAAACCAGCTTTTCGCATCTGCATAAGGGAATAAGGTAGGAAGCTCTTCGTAGAACTCTTCGTCGTAGGCGACAATAACCGTACAAGGTGCAGTCATGGTTTGCTCAACGTTACCGCTTGAAAGGCAAGGTTTGAGTTTTTCTCTCCCTTCATCTGAGGTAATGAAAACAAATCGCGCTGGACTACAATTTGCCGATGTCGAGCCTACTTTTACTAAGTCGTACAGCTGTTTCAACACGTCTTCTGAAATAGGTTTGTCGTGCCATTTGGTGTGGGTATGCGCATCGGTAAAGAGTTGGGCTAGTCCAGCCTCGTCAAGCGGGCTAGTTGCTTTAAACTCTGTATTTTGTGTATCAGTCATTTTAAATTCATTCCAGTTTTATCAAATCTTTTAAACACTGCACTATGTTTTCGTTTTTTACGCTTAGCGCTTTTTTAGCCATCACGTCATTGAGGCTGTAGCTTTGCAGCTTGTTTACAATGCATACGCCTCATCAGCTATAAAACACTCTAAAGCCTGATTCAGTGTCATGGGTACGTTAGGCCACTTGCCTCAAATACCCTCGCAACAGTTCATTAAACGCAATTGGGTTTGTGATGCTTGATGCATGCCCGCCGTATTCCATCACCGACAATTCGGCGTTGGGCATAGCTTCAGCCAACATCTGTGAACGCTGCCACGGCACCAAGGTGTCGTCTTTGTTGGCAAGCGCTAGCGTTGGCGTGGTGATGGTGTGCAAACTTTTATCGATATCGAACGCACTAAGAGCACCAATGCGGACAAGCAGATTGTTTATGTCTGGGAAGTGGTTGAGTGAATGGGCCTCTTCCTCTTCTAAGTGGGCAGCATTTGCGGCTATCCAATCAGGCGGAAACAGCAGCAGCGCCTGAAGTTGCAAATACATGTCCTTTCTGCCTGCCGCCAATAACGCTTTGCGTATGTTAAAGCAGCGCAATGTGTGCGGATTTGCACTGCTCCATGCGTTTACCAGTACTAAACTTTGTAAAAGCTCAGGTTTAGATAGCGCAAGCTGAAGCCCTACCAAACCGCCCAACGCGTGACCAACAAAGTGGCACGCTTGCACTTCAAGTTTTCTAAGAAGTGCAGCGAGTTCATCCGTCATATTTGAAATGCTGTAATTCGCTGGCAAGTCACCCACACTTTTGTTGGTGCCACGTTGATCATAAGTGATCACTCTGTAGTCTTGGGCAAAGTCGCCCAGTTGCGGCTGCCAAAATTTAGCTGCCCCGCCTAGCCCCGAACTAAACACAATCGTGGGGGCGTCGGGCGACGTCAGACCGTGTATTTCGTAATGTAACTTGTTACGCATTTCGCCGTTCATTTCGCCGCTAATGTGGGCGTAACTTGCCTGCACATCAGAATGCATAAAGCTCACCTATATAAAACCAGTGGGCGCAGTTCGCGGGAAGTCCAAACATAATCACCTACCCAATGTGTGCTACAGACGCAATTTCAATTAAGGCTTCAGGCTTTACCAGCCCAACCTTAATGCAGTAGCGCGCTGGCTTTTCACCTGGAAAGTATTCGGCGTACACCTTGTTTACCGCGGCGTAGTCATCCCAATCGGTAATAAAAATTGAGTTGAAAGTGACGTCATCCATAGTGCCGCCCGCTTCTTCGATGACACTTTTAATGGTTTCTAAAACGTGGCGCGTTTGTGCTTCGGCGTCGCCCACGTGGACTACATCGTTGTTTTCGTCAAACGGTAAGGTACCTGACACATATAAAATATTGTCAGCCATAGAGCCTGGAACAAAAGGAGCTATTGGCGTTGATGTACCTACTGGAATAATGGCTTTCTTTGGCATGTTCTTATCCTTTTCGTTGCGCTTTCTATGCATTGCTGCCTAGCGCCTATAAATGATTTACTTCAAGTCGTGCTAACTGATTTATCGTGTTGTTTTTGTCTGCGTGGCTAGTAGATGCTAAGAAGAAAGCACCTAACTCGTCCCTTCAAATACTTCACAGAACTGCGCGGTGGTAGACACCCACCCGAAAAACGTCTGAATGTTGAAAAGTGAGGCCTCGTGAATGTCTGGCGGGCCAGCTTGATATGCCGCATCGGCCAGCACCACACCAAAATATTCCAAGTGGAAGCCATCGCGCAGCGTAGATTCCACACAGACATTGGTTGCAATGCCTGTAAACACTAAGTTGCGAATACCGCGTGCGCGCAGCATGCTGTCTAAATTAGTATTGTAAAAACCGCTGTAACGGGTTTTAGGAATAACGATGTCGCCATCTTGAGGCTTTAGCGCATCGACAAGCGCGTAATCCCAAGTACCCTTGGCAAGCAAAGTGCCCTTAAGCTCTGGTTGTTTGCGCATGGTTTTAAGGGCATTAGACTTATACCAGTTCGGCGAACCGGGGCCGCCGGCCTCTTTGTAGTCGGCATCCCATCCATTTTGCAAGAACACCACAGGCATGCCTGCAGCCCGCGCTGTTTCAAGCACTTTAGTGGTGTTTTCAATGACTGGCGCCGTAGTGGACACATCAAAACCCGCCTTGTCTAAGTAGCCGTTTTTACTGGCATAAGCGTTTTGCAAATCCACCACAATAACGGCAGTTTCCGCAGGGTTTAACGTCAACGGTTCAGGCTTAGCTGGCAGTACGGGCTGCCCCGTCTGGCGCGCTTGAAAGCACCCTGAGACCTCAAATATTTCACCTGCTGACATTAGGCGGCTCCCGATGTGCTAAGCAAATGCTGACGGGATTTCATTAGCGGCTGAATTTTAGTGCCGAAATCATCCATGCCTTTAAGGAAGTCATCGAAGGTCAGCAATACACCTTCACAGCCCGGCACTGTGGCTATTTCATCAAGCATAGAGGCCACCGACTCATAGGAACCCACCAGCGTACCCATGTTCAGGTTTACTGCTGAGGTTGGGTTGGTCATATCGCGGATATTCGTGTCTTTACCCGATTTCTTATCAGCAGCTCCTTGCGTTGCCATCCAGTCCAACGCTGACTGATCTTTGCCGTCTTTATAGCTTTCCCATTTCGCCATGGCGGCTTCATCCGTCTCATCGGCAATAACCATGATAAGTACCGCTGAGCCTACGCTGCGACCGTGTTTTTCAGCCGCTTCAGTTAAGCGCGCTGCGGTTGGTGCAAAAGCGGTAGGTGTATTTACTCCTTTACCAAAGCAGAAATTATAGTCGGCATGACGGGCAGAGAAATCCATGCCTGCTGCGCTTTGACCGGCACAGATAAGTGGAATTTTTCGCTGTGGCTTGGGCAACATTCGGCAATCATCCATTTGGAAATGCTCGCCTTTAAAATCGCTTTTTCCGGTTTCCCATAATTCTTTGACTACCTGAATGTATTCATCCAAATACTCATAGCGGTTACCGAAAAATTCATCGCCCGGCCACATACCCATTTGCGAGTATTCAGGGCGTTGCCAGCCAGTGACTAGGTTTACGCCAAAACGTCCGTTGGAGATAGAGTCGATGGTACTGGCCATGCGTGCCATAATTGCAGGCGGCAAGACTAGTGTGGCAGCCGTGGCATATAGTTGAATTTTTGAGGTAACAGCAGCAAGGCCTGCCATTAACGTAAACGACTCTAAGTTGTAGTCCCAAAATTCGGTTTCACCGCCAAACCCTCGCAGTTTGATCATAGAGAGCGCAAAATCCATATCGTACTTTTCAGCCTTCATTACAATCTCTTTGTTGAGATCGAAGGAAGGTTTGAACTGAGGCGAATTTTTCGAAATTAGCCAGCCGTTGTTCCCAATCGGAATAAATACACCTATATCCATGTTGTACCTCTGCTTGTATGCGTTTTAAGCGGTTTATCCCGCTTTTTTTAAGGTTGCCGAATTCAAAACATTGAAGTGGCGGTATACTTAGTGAACAGCATAAAGCAGGCCAATTTATTTAATCCATAAATTTCAGTCACTTAAAAAATTCTACAACCCAAATTGGACTTATTGGTTCAATTTGGAACACCAAGTCCAGTGCAATTGAACTTAATTGGTGCATATTTGTGCAAATGGGTTTATAGCGACGAGAACTCCACGTAAACTAAGCGCCTGATCACGGAAATTCCGGTAAAGAAGAGACAAGTAGTGAGTAAATCTGAAGGTCAAACAATTACGAAATCAGCGAGAGCATTTAGCCCGACCACGCAAAAGCGAAGAGAAAAAGCGTTATTAGAAAAGCGTACTCGCATTATGGATGCTGCCCTTTCCTTGTTCTCAAAGAACGGCGTGAGTGGCACCACTGTAGAGCAAGTATCGGAACTAGCGAATGTCTCAAAAAGTAATTTACTGTATTACTTTAAAAGTAAAGAGGGTTTGTACTTATCGGTTATTACCCACCTTTTAGATGTGTGGTTAACACCCCTTCAGAGCTTTTCAGCAGAACAAGACCCTATAGAAACCCTGAGCGACTATATTAAAGTAAAACTTGAAATGTCGAGGGACAATCCAGCTGAATCTAAGCTTTTTTGTATGGAAGTGGTACAAGGTGCCCCTCTTTTAATAAAGGAATTAGAAACGCCGCTCAAAACACTGCTGGACGCGAAAAGCGCCGTCATTATCGAATGGATTGAAGCGGGTAAGCTAAAGCCTGTTGATCCTATACACTTGATATTCAGCATTTGGGCCATTACTCAGCATTACGCCGATTTCAGCGTGCAGATCAAAGCCGTAACCGGTAAAGATTTAAGCGATCCCGCTTTCTTCGAGAGCACGCTAAGCAACATTCAGCACATTATTTTAGGCGGGCTAAAGCCAGCGTAATACTTGATGCATGAGTTGCCATGGGCGTGGAATAAATTTGAGGGAGGGTCTTTTGGCGCTCTCGCATGTGGAGGACATTAACCACTCTTACAATGGTAATAGTGACGAACTTTCTTTTAGAAAACCTTCCAGTCGCTCGACCTGGGTAATTGCCACGCCCCCGTAGCGCTTTTCAATTAACTTTAAATCATACAGCTTCGTTAATGATTTATGTGCGGTAAGTACGGTAACGCCCAATCTTTCAGCATAATCGCTTTGCCTTAACGGTATAAAGACGTGCTTTGAGGTAAGATACGATTGATAAATTAGCTTAGCTAACTGGACGTGAGTGGGTAAGCGTCGAATATCATCCAACCTTTCCAGCGCCGAATGAAGCTTTATTGCCAGTGACCGGGTGATGAATTCAGCAATCGCTGGATGTTGGCTTGTCAGAGAACGAAAAGCAGGTTCAGGTATTTGTAATACCTTACATTCCGTTAGCGCTTCAGCGTGATGCGTTCTTGCAAGTGATGCATACAATGTGAACTCGCCAAACGTATCTCCTCGTTGCAATACAGTAGTAATTTGATAACTGCCGTCCAGGCCATAATTACCAATCTTTACTTCTCCTGATACCACAACAGACAGCCCTTTGTTTTTACTTCCCCTATCGTGAATTGTCGAGGTAGCCGCATAGGTTCTTAGCGTTCCAAAAGGCAAACAAAGCTCGACGTAGTCGTCAGGCATAATGGTTTGCTGCTTGCCGTGAATGTAAGACATGACATTCAAATCTATACAAGTATATATTCTTGCATGTTAACGCAATGTAAATTCACTCTCAACAATCTCTTTGTGGGAGTCATTACAATGGGTTATCAATGGGCAATTTTAGCGGTTTTTATCATGTTTGCTTTGCTGGAAGCGAAGAATGGTAAGCTATTTAAAAAAGCGACAGAAGTAAGCGATGATGGAAAAGTAGAGCTGATAGGTACGTTACTCTTATTTATTGTAACCCAGCCACTGGTTCTATTTTGTTCTGCAACAATGGTGGCACTAGTATTTCCCCAATATCCGGGAATACTTGTAGATTCCCCTATTCTCTTGCATATAGCGCTACTTTTGATTTTCGATGACATGATGCAATATTGGTGGCATAGGCTTTCACATTCCACCCGATTTCTTTACAACTTACATAGAGCCCACCATAACGCTAAGTACATGAGCGTTCGCATTATTTACAGAAATAACTTTTTCTATTACCTGTTTATGCCTTCGCTATGGTTTTCCGGTGCACTAATTTACCTAGGATTGGGTTGGACCTATGCCTTTTACTTGGTAATTAAACTCACCGTTATCACTGGCGCCCACGCGGAGTGGAAATGGGATAAGAGACTTTACAATATTCGGAGGTTACATCCTGTGGCCTGGGTAATTGAACGCACGATATCAACGCCTTCAACACATAGTGCGCATCACGGATTAAAAGCCGATGACGGCGTGACCAACTATAAAGGTAATTATGGAAACCTGTTGTTCTTTTGGGATGTGCTATTTGGTACCGCTAAGATCACCAGGCAGTATCCTGCACAATACGGTATTGAGGGGATGTTTTACGCCAACTGGAAAGAACAGCTTATTTGGCCGCTTTATAAAACACCGCGAAAGCCTAAAGTAGTGCAAAGTCCTTCAATGAAAGTGAACGACGCTAGCCAACCTTTGATACCGAACACAAAACAAATACCCACGAGTGAAACAATTGAAAGTAAAGCTTAGCGCATTGATACGCAGCAAGTGGGTTCGTGCTAGACTAGGGTCTTAATTTAGAACAAGCAGCGGCACTTTATGAATCAGCAACCTAATAATCCCTTACATGGCTTAACGCTAGAGAAAATCGTCACACAACTTCACGAGCGTTACGGATGGGATGGATTGTATTACCGCATCAAAGTGAACTGCTTTAATAACGATCCTTCGATTAAATCGTCACTTAAGTTTCTTAGAAAAACCCAATGGGCGCGAGATAAAGTAGAGCAGCTTTATATACAGACGTTTAGTAATAATGCCTCAAATGGTGAATCTTAAAGCCATTTGAGCCGCCAAAGCTTGAAACCGGTTTCCACAAAAACAATTCAAGTGGGTCTGAGCCGCTTGGGACATTAGACAAATAAACCAAGCATTAGTACGAGAAAAAGCCCAGTAAAACCTATTAGGGTGGCCATACACGTCCAAGACACAAACGTGTCTTTCACAGAAATATCAAAATAACGGTTTACGATCCAAAACCCCGTATCGTTCACGTGAGACATGGCCGTAGCGCCTGCCGCTATTGCAATTGTCATCAGGGCGAGTACTGATGGTGAAAACGCCAGTTCCTGCACTACAGGGCCCATTAAACCAGCAGCCGTTAACATGGCCACCGTAGCCGAGCCCTGAATGATTCTGACTGAAATTGCGATAAGAAACCCGGCTGCCAATGGTGGGAGCGGCGATAATGCGACAACATCGGCGAAGGCCTGCCCCGCCCCAGAATCGATGAGCACTTGTTTAAACATGCCACCCGCGCCTGTCACCAGTATGACTAGGGCAACCGGTTCTAACCCTCTTGATGCAATGTTTCTAATTTGTTCGCTTGATAAGCCTTGCTTCTTCCCTAGCACTTTAAAACAAGCAATGGTTGCAATGGTCAGGGCGATAAAGGGATGCCCAATAAATAGCAACGCCTCCTTCAAGACACCTTCGGAAAGCGTAAACTTTGCCAACGTACCCACCAGAATAGCCACTAGCGGAAATGTCAGTAGCGCCGCAACTGAACCAAAGCTGGGGAGTTCCTTTGGCTTTTTATGTGAAGCTTCAATGATATGGTTTGGGACAGGTACGTGCAGGCGTTTCGCTAAAAATGTTGCGTAAATTGGGCCGGCTAAACAGGCGCAAGGAATACCAACGATAAAGCCGAACAAAATGACTAAGCCGATATCCGCCCCTAAAATTGAAGCTACCGCTACAGGTCCTGGTGTTGGAGGAATAAAAGCGTGAGTGACAGCGAGTCCTGCTGTGAGCGGGATTCCGTAATAAATAAGTGACTTTCCTGATTTCTTTGCTAACGAATAAATAAGAGGCATTAATATGATAAGCCCCACTTCAAAGAAGACAGGTATAGCAACAAGAAACCCCGTTAACACAACCGCCCACTGACTATTCTTATCACCAAATTTATTGTTGATAGTTTGCGAAAGCCTATCAATGCCGCCGGATTCTTCTAAGAATTGCCCGAACATAGCACCAAGGCCAACAATGGTCGCTACAAATCCCAGCGTGTTGCCCATGCCTGACTGCATGGAAGCCAGTACGTCGGCCGCTTGCATTCCCGTACCCAGGCCAACAAACGCTGCTGCCACAAGGATAGCGATAAAAGCATGAACTTTTCTAACTACAACTAAATATGTGAGAAGCACAATGCTACAAATGGCGACAAAAAGAAGGGGAAAAGTATCGGTCATACGTGCTCTCTGGTACCTGTTAGTGACATTGTCTTCATGTCGACGAAGCCATAATACGGAAATCACCCGCTACCTTTACAAGCTAAGTTGAAAAACCCAGCCAATGTTAAATATTTATTAATACAAGATAGCTATCTGGTAACACTATTATAATCACCCCTTGAACGCAACCGGTTTCCAAACTAATATTTATGAGTAAGATGGAGACCAAATAACTCGCTCTTGATGTATTCCTGAATTTTAATGTGAGAGATAAGCTTATGACCCATTGCCATGTATTTTTCGTTTCGGGAGTTTCAGGGACGGGAAAATCGACATTGAGCCAGCATTTAGCCCAACGTTTTGACATGCCTTTCGAAGAAGGAGATCGTTACCATAGCGAGGCAAACGTAGAGAAAATGTCTTCAGGTATACCACTGCAGGATGCAGACAGATGGGAGTGGTTACTTACGTTAAACATGATTGCCAAGCAACACATTCACGCCGGCCGGAACGTGGTTATAAGCTGTTCAGCGCTGCGCTCAGCCTATCGAGACGTGCTAACCAAAGATATCGCGTCTCA
This sequence comes from Alteromonas sp. G4i35, assembly GCF_054960375.1. NCBI lineage: Bacteria > Pseudomonadati > Pseudomonadota > Gammaproteobacteria > Alteromonadales > Alteromonadaceae > Alteromonas > Alteromonas sp. G4i35. The sequence goes on from NZ_JBHNZD010000008.1 coordinate 89,538, forward strand.
CTGCCACTTTATTTACCTTCATGCGTCACAGTCTGTGCTTAGTGCGCGATTAAAACAACGGGAGCATTTTTTTAACGGTGATGCTATGCTCGAAAGCCAGTTTGCAGCCTTAGAGCTGCCTTCTAAAGAAAACGCATTCATTATTGATGTTACACAAACTTTCGAGTGTGTTTCTCAACAAGCGGAAGACTTTATACGCCCTTTGATATCGAATTAAGTATCACGACATTAACACTCACTTCCGCGCGGAATAGCGGAACTAGCAGCACATAAAAAGATCGAAAAATGAGTAAGGTAAAAAAGTCACGCACAAAAATATCAGACGTAGCCAATCATTTGGGGGTTCACAAAACTACCGTATCTCGTGCGCTTAATAATTCTAGTGGCATTTCTAAATCACTCGCCCTTAAGATCAAAAATGCAGCGCGAGAGCTAAACTATATTCCGAACCGCGCCGCCCAGTCATTATGCTCAGACAATAATAGAACCATCGCGTTATTGCTTCCGTCTTTTGGAAATAATGTGTTTAACGATGTGATGTTAGGCGTGAAGGCCGTTGCCGACAAAGCCAATTATGCACTGATGATTGGCGACTCGACCTATACCGAGCTTGGCGAGGAGCGTACTGTAGAGTCTTATATCCAGCAGAACGTGAGTGGCTTTATTCTTACTTCCACACGTCATACTGAAGAAACGAGAAAAATGCTGCTAGCCACAGGGACGCCTGTGGCCGAAATTATGGATATTTCTAGCGAGCCCTTTGATATTAACTATGGGGTAAATAACGAATTAGCAGCCCAATCTATGACCCAACATCTCATCGACAAAGGGCGCCGTAATATTGCTTTTTGCTCTTTGTTTTTAGATTGGCGCGCAATATTGAGAAAACAGGGCTGGGAAACCGCGCTTGACAATGCTGAGTTGTCCGCCGAGCGATATGTTTCCTCTAGAGCCGACGCCACATTTCAAGCTGGTGCTGAGCTTCTTTCAGAAACACTGCATAAATGGCCGGATACTGATGCGCTATTTTTTGTGAGTGACGAGCTTGCTGCTGGCGCGGTGATGGAATGTAATAGACGAGGTATCAAGCCTGGTAAGGATATCGATATCTGCGGTTTCAACGACTTGAGTTTTGCGCGCTCAATTTACCCTGCCCTAACCACCGTATCAGTCCCGCGCCGTAAGATGGCAGAAATGGCAGCTGAATCATTGATATCGCTAATAGAGGGCGAAGACGTTGAACAAGCGAGCCAAGTTCTACCCTTTGAGCTTAAAATACGAGAAACCGCTTAGTAGACGTTTGGCAGCTTTAGCCCCTAGACTTGGTGCTCGAAAACCTGCGCTTCCTAACCTATTGCCTTTGAAGTTTGTGTTCAAAAATCCAGTGATAGAGTCATTTTAACGAAATTGCAGGGTCGTAAAGAAAACTCCCCTGCACACTCGCTCGATATTAAAGTGTAACCAATACTATTTAGGCATCAGTATAGAGTGTAGTTATCCACTTCTCTTCATTGATGAAATTCCAGCTCCAGTCGGCCCACTTATCGTCTAAGCCCATCGCTTTAACTTCATCGAGGGTTTTGCCGTCTTGCTTAAGTGCCTTAACGTAGCTGAACGTTTCAGAGATCATAGCTAAAAATGCGCTGTATTCTTGCTTATTACTGATGTCACCGTGGCCAGGAATAATAACGGTTTCATCGTCTATTTTAGCAAGCAGCTGTTTTACTGAGTCCATATAGCCTTCCACATTACCGCCAGCACCTTGGTCGATGTAGGGAAAGCGACCATTAAAGAACAAGTCGCCGGTGTGCATAACGTTGGGTTGCTCGAACCACACTACGCTATCGCCGTCGGTGTGGCCTACTGCTAAGTGCATCACGTGAAGGGTTTCACCATTGAAGTAAATTTTTATTCCGTCTTCATAGGTGATAGTTGGCAGCGCTTCCGGTTTTATCTTTTCATCGTTAGCTAGGCGAACACGCACATTTTCGTGTGCCAGAATGGTCGCGCCTTTATGGCTGTGGAAAAACGCATTAGAGCCTGTGTGGTCGCCGTGATAATGCGTGTTTATCACATACTTTGGCTTGTCACTCCCGAGCTCACCAAGCTGGGCCGCTATCTTTTCTGCAAGCGGCGCAAATTGATCGTCGATGATCAAAACACCGTCTTCCCCAGCAGATACGCCGATATTTCCACCTGCACCTGTAAGCATGTGCACTGAGCCTTTTATCGCTGTCGCTTTAACTTCGACATCGGCAAATCTATCTTGTGCATTTGCGGGATTAATCGTTGAATAAACCAAAGGGCTCGCAGCAATAAACGCAGCCAAAATGTGTGCGCTAAAACGAGGTACAGTTTTCATTATTATTTCCTTGTAAGAAGCCTGTTTATTAAAGACCTCTTACACTATGACCTAATTTCACAATTAGATCATTTTTTCATCACCTGGAATATTGCCAACATAGGCAAAACGGGGGAGTGTTTCTCCGTCTTTTTCAACCGACTCAACAAACATATCTAGTGGACGAACCCAAAGCGCTTTTTCGCCGTAGCATGGGCGGTATACCACTAGCTTACTTTCATCTTCTGAATGCGTCGCCACTTCGTATACATCGTATAAATTACCTTTGTAATGTTTGTAGCGACCTGGGGTTTTAAGTTCTTTCGAGTCCATAACGTCCTTCATTTAAGTGGAAAAAATAGTAAGGGTTAGCCAACCGCTTTCATTTGCCAAAGATTAAGTGGTCTTAGAAACTAAACTCTGTGGGATTGGCCTTTTATCGGGTAATACAAAAGCGTCAGTCTATCGCATAGTATCAGTGCGTTAAGTATAACAAGTGGTTAGATTGAGGCTACTGCATGTTAGTACTTAAAAAGTACTGAGCTTATTGGCTAAATCGGTTCAAAAGGCAACATCAATTGCTGTGTTGATTGGTCGGCAGCAAGGCCTATGTGAACGCCAACAAGACGAATACCCCGCCCTGTTGCTCGTTCGAAGGCTTCCTGCATTAACGTGCGAAAATACGCTTCATCAAGCGTGGCACATCGGTGCTCTACCGTAGTTAGTTGGAAGTCGTTAAACTTAAGCTTAACGCCCTGCGTGCGAATACGTACCGGCTTACCCGTACGCTTCTTGTGATTTTCCATTCGCTCTTGAAGCTTTTCAAATAAATGTGGCAAAAAATCTATGCATTGCTCGAAGGTGTGAATGTCTTCACTTAGCGTGCGCTCTACGCCGATAGACTTTCGCTCACGAGATACCGATAGTTCACGCTCATCAATACCGTGAGCACGCTCCCACAGCACACTGCCAAATTTACCCAGCTCTTTTTGAATGCGCTCAAAAGGGTATTGGCGAACATCGTCGCAGGTATTAAGCCCCATACGCTGAAGCTTTTGCATGGTGACTTTGCCTACGCCCGGTATTTTCTTTAGTGGCATTTCGCGTACAAACTCATCGAGCTTATCAGGAGTAATAACACAAATTCCATCGGGCTTATTTTCATCGCTCGCCACTTTTGCCACAAACTTACAAGGCGCAACACCTGCTGAAGCTGTAAGCCCAAGTTCATTTTTAATGCGCTCGCGTATTTCTTCGGCAATTAACGTGGCGCTGCCACCGCAAAATTCACTATTAGTCACGTCTAGGTAGGCTTCATCTAATGATAAAGGCTCAATGAGGTCGGTATAATCAGCAAATATCTTACGTATTTTTTGCGACTCGGCAGCGTACACATCCATGCGCCCTTTTACGAGGGTCAAGTTTGGGCATAGCTTTAAAGCATACGCTGTAGCCATAGCTGAGCGCACACCAAATTTACGGGCGGGATAGTTACAGGTAGAAATAACCCCTCGACGGTCGGCACTGCCGCCTATCGCAATGGGAATATCGCGCAAGGCTGGGTTGTCGCGCATTTCAACTGCGGCGTAAAAACAATCCATGTCGACGTGGATAATTTTTCGCATTACCTGCCTTTGATCTTAACGTGCTCACACGAAACTGTACAAAAAGACAGTATATTATCAATAGCGTTTAATTACACTATGTCGTTGTCGATTCTTGATAAGATTGATGCCTCACACGCATGATTCAAGGCAATGTTGAACAGGAATTAATACAAATAAGCCCATTAATAACGCTTACTTTTACTTAGGCGTAATTGCGAGTGTGAGACGATCCGGCTATATTGTAAGTAATTTACTTACAGGGTTTGTCATATGGCTAGAACAATTACATTTCAACCAAGTAGAAGTATGAGCGAATTTATTGAAGCGATGGTAAGTTCAGGCAATTATAACAATCAAAGCGAGGTAATTCGCGCTGCATTGAGACTGCTTCAAGAACAAGACGCATCGTCAAAGTTAAATGCGCTGAGGCTCTTGATTGAAGAAGGGGAACAAAGTGAAGACGACATTAATTTTTCAATGGACTCTCTTAAGAAACGGCTAGATAGTAGATAGTGACTAAATTCCGCGTTTCAAAAGCTGCTGCCAATGATCTATATGAGATCGGTGTTTATACCGAAGAGTACTGGGGCAAGGAGCAACGCAATAATTATTTAGATGACCTTGAGTCAAGATTTATCGAGCTTGCAAACGATGCCAACTCGGCGTTAGCTATACCGAGAAATGATATTAAATGGGGGTGTTTTTCTAGCTATGTGAATAAACATATGATCGTTTTTAGAAAGTTCAAATACGGTATCAGAATAATTAGGGTTCTTCATCAATCAATGGATATCGTTCGGCAACTTCAATAGAACTCAACGTTAACGAGCTAGATAGATATACTCACAGAACAAAAAAGCGCTGTCGATTAGTATCAAACAGCGCTTTTAAACCTTAAACCAACGATGGGTTAAGCATTACAAAATTTGGTTCTGCTTCCACTCGTTTAGTTTTTTCTGGCGGGCTTCTTCTTTTTCCATGCGCGACTTTTTACGGTCACACGGTTCTGGACAGTCACAGGCTTTTTCAATACCTAGTGCACCTAAGCCACCACAGCTTCCAGAGATTGATTTTTTCTGAAAAAGGTAACCTACGGCCATAGCCAGTACCATTGTAAGAAAGAAACCAAAAGCAAGAATGAATGTAGACATTGCTACCCCCTAATTATGAACTGTGACCAGTTTATCAAATTCTGGCGATGCATACTCTTCAAATCCGTCTTCTGTGCGACGAATGAGGAATACAGCGAGTTGTTCTTGCTCAGCAATCGCTATCGCTTGTTCCCATCCCATTACATTAAACGCCGTAGCCAAACCATCAGACGTCATTGAAGAAGGATGAATTACCGTAACCGAAACCAGATTATGTGAGATAGGCTTGCCCGTTGTGGGGTCGATTAAGTGCGAATAACGAACGCCGTCTTCTTCGTAATAATTGCGATAGTCACCTGATGTAGCAACCGCGTTTTCTCCTATTGAGACAACTCTTTGAACAGCACGTTCAGTGGTAACTGGCTTTTCAATGGCAATCAGCCACTCACTGCCGTCGCCTCGTTCACCTTTCACACGCATTTCACCACCTATTTCTACAAGGTAGTTTTCAATGTTGTGGTTTTCAAGGATCTCCGCCACTTCATCAACGCCAAAGCCTTTTGCAATAGTCGACAGGTCGACATAAAGCATTGGGTGACTTTTCTTTAAGCCTGTAGGCGTGGTTGACAGCTTCTTATAACCCACATATTCGCGAATATCGTCGATGTCTGTCTGGCTTGGTACTTTTTCAGGGCGCTTAGTTGGGCCAAACCCCCATAAATTAACCAATGGACCAACGGTAACATCAAGTACTCCGCCACTAAGGTTAGCCAAGCGTAGTGCCTCGTTAACCACGGTTAGCGTATCTGGCGATACGGCGAAATTGTCGGTGTAGCGATATTGATTGAACCTTGATAGTTCTGACGTTGGGTCGTAAGTAGACATCATCTTGTTAACTTCAACAAGACGGGCATCTATTTCAGCTTGTAAGCCTTCTACCGGTGTCTCCGCTACAAGGTACTTAACGTTGTAGGTTGTGCCCATTGTCTGCCCTTGCAGGTGTACTACAGGCGTTTTTTCGTCGCTACAGCTTGCGAGAAGTAGAATACCTACCGCAACAAAGGCGAGGAAAATTCGAATAGCAAATCGAATCACGATGTTGTCCTTAGCTAATATGCACATTATTCAATCGCTATTATGTGCATTCTGCGTTTTGCTTCAACGAAAAAGGGGCTTACGCCCCTTTTAATATGCTTAATAACTTTTAAGCGAGTAGCTCTTAAATTAAACGCCTAGCCACCGAAGTCATCTAGCATGATGTTTTCGTCCTCAACACCTAAATCTTTAAGCATGTTGATTACGGCCGCGTTCATCATAGGTGGTCCACACATGTAAAACTCACAGTCTTCTGGTGCAGGGTGATCTTTCAAGTAGTTCTCAAGAAGTACTTGGTGGATAAACCCAGTATAACCTTCCCAGTTGTCCTCTGGCTGAGGATCAGAAAGTGCTACATGCCACTCAAAGTTATCGTTTTCTGCTGCTAGCTCGTCGAAGTCTTCTGTATAGAACATTTCGCGAAGTGAACGTGCACCGTACCAGAAGCTCATCTTACGCTTAGACTTAAGGCGACGAAGCTGATCGAAGATGTGAGAACGCATTGGGGCCATACCTGCACCACCACCTACGAATACCATTTCGTTTTCAGTTTCTTTCGCGAAGAATTCACCGAATGGACCAGAGATAGTCGCTTTGTCACCTTCTTTCAGGCTCCAAATGTACGATGACATTTTACCAGCAGGTAGGCTTAGGTTATTAGGTGGCGGCGTAGCGATACGCACGTTCAACATAATAATGCCTTCTTCTTCTGGGTAGTTCGCCATTGAGTACGCACGAATAGTTTCTTCGTCGACTTTAGACTCGATGTCGAAGAAGCCAAAACGCTCCCAGTCACCGCGGTATTCTTCAGGAATATCGAACTCTTTGTACTTAACGTGGTGCGCTGGCGCTTCAATCTGAATATAACCACCTGCACGGAAAGGTACGCTTTCACCGTTAGGAATTTTAAGCTTAAGTTCTTTGATGAAGGTTGCTTTATTATCGTTAGAGATAACTTCACAATCCCACTTCTTAACACCAAATACCGACTCTTCCAGCTCAATTTCCATGTCTTGCTTAATAGCAACCTGACATGAAAGACGGCAGCCTTCGCGCGCTTCACCTTTAGTGATGTGGTCTAGTTCAGTTGGAAGGATTTCACCACCACCTGAGTGTACATCTACACGACACTGGCCACATGAGCCACCGCCACCACACGCAGACGATACGAAGTAACCTGCGTCAGCTAGTGCACCAAGTAGTTTGCCACCCGGTGCAGTTTTGATTGCCTTGTCTGGGTCACCATTGATAGTGATAGTTACATCACCACTTGGTACCAATTTAGACTTGGCAAACATAATGATAAATACTAGCGCCAATACGATGGCAATAAACATGCCGACGCCAAGAAATATTTCTACGTTATTCATTTATATGCTCCCGAGCTCTATTACAGCTGAATACCAGTGAATGACTGGAAGCCAAGTGCCATTAGGCCAGCGATCATGAATACAGAACCAAGACCACGAACACCATCAGGCATATCAGCATACTTCAGCTTTTCACGTACTGCCGCTAGCAATACAATTGCTAGTGCCCAGCCCATACCACTACCAACGCCGTAAACGATGCTTTCAGTGAAGTTGTATTCACGCTGTACCGCAAACGCCACACCACCGAAGATTGCACAGTTAACGGTAATTAGCGGAAGGAAGATACCTAGTGCGTTGTAAAGCGCAGGGAAGAACTTGTCTAAGCTCATCTCTAGAATCTGTACCAACGCCGCGATAACACCGATAAACGTTAGGAAGTTAAGGAAGCTTAGGTCAGCTTCTGGGAAACCTGCCCATGCTAGTGCGCCTGGAGCAAGAATGTTTACATAAATAACTTGGTTAACGGGTACAGAGATACCTAGTACCACGATAACTGCAACACCAAGACCCATAGCAGTTTTAACTTTCTTAGATACCGCTAGGAATGTACACATACCCAAGAAAAGTGATAACGCCATGTTCTCAACGAAAATTGAGCGAACAAATAACGACAAATAATGTTCCATGACTTACTCCTTAGGCTCTACTTGCTCTGGACGGATAGTACGGATAAACCAAATCATACCGCCGATTAAGAAGAATGAGCTGAATGGTAGGATTAACAAACCGTTACCCTGATACCAGCCACCGTTTTGAACCAGTGGAAGGATTTCGAAACCTAAAATAGTACCGAAACCAAATAGCTCTTTAATTGTACCAATAACAATTAGAATGAAAGAGTAACCCAAGCCGTTACCAATACCATCAAGGAAGCTCATCAGAGGTGGGCTCTTCATGGCGTAAGCTTCAGCACGACCCATTACGATACAGTTAGTAATAATCAGACCAACGAATACCGACAGCTGCTTCGATATTTCATACGAATACGCTTTCAGAATTTGGTCAACAACGATTACCAACGACGCAATGATAGTCATCTGGATAATAATTCGAACGCTAGATGGGATCTGGTTACGAATTAGTGAAATAAACAAGTTTGAGAACGCTACAACGCTTGTAAGCGCAAGCGACATTACCAATGCTGTTTCCAGCTTAGTGGTAATTGCCAGTGCTGAACAGATACCCAATACCTGTAGGGCGATCGGGTTGTTGTCCAGGATTGGCCCAAAGAGGGCCTTTTTCATTTCTTTAGTATCTGCCATGAGACTTCCCTTATGAACGCCATGCTTGGTTCTTCAGGAACTGGCCGAAGCCTTGCTCGCCTACCCAGTAACGAATAGTGTTTTCAACACCGTTGCTGGTTAGGGTTGCACCTGAAAGCGCATCGATAGTGTGAGGATTGCTAGGGTTAGCATTTTTCACTACGCGAATAGCAACTTCGCCATTCTCGTAAAGCTCTTTGCCGTCCCATTTGTCCTGCCAAGCAGGGTTTTGCACTTCACCACCTAGTCCTGGCGTTTCTTTTTGCTGATAGTAAATAAGCTCGCGAACCGTTTGGCCGTCTGCGTCTACCGCTAAGAAACCGTACATAAGATCCCAAAGGCCGCTGCCGTGAACAGGAAGGATGATACGAGATACATCACCTGCGTCGTCGCGAACTAAGTAAACACTTGCCACGTTAGGGCGGCGTTGGAAACCAACATTGCTGTTAGTTACCTTTGTGCTGTACTCAGTTTCTTTGGCTGCTTTATACATATCGTAATCTGGCTTAGGCGCTTCTACGAAAGTACCTTCGTCAAGATTAACAAAACGCTGTTCTACTCGCTCGCTGTACGTGCTTTCAATTGCGCTATTGCTCATGCCCATTTCATAAAGGCCTGCAGCATTAAGAATGTTGCTCTTTTTATCTAGAGCTGCGTTTGTTTGTTGTAGAGAGCGAAGGCCAACAGCCGCACCAGAAACAACAATTGAACAAACTAAACATACGGCAACAACAATACCTACCGTTTTGCCTAAAGATTCTTTCTTAGCCGACACGTGCTACCCTCCGCTTGATATTGCTTTGTGCGACGAAATAGTCGAACAGTGGCGCCCACAAGTTAGCAAATAGAATTGCTAGCATTACACCTTCAGGGAAGGCTGGGTTTAGGACGCGGATTAGTACCGTCATGAAACCAATGAAGATACCGTAAGCCCACTTACCTTGGTTTGTGAACGACGCAGAAACTGGGTCTGTCGCCATAAAGAACATACCAAAAGCAAGACCACCAACAACAAAGTGCCAATGAGCAGGCATTGCAAACATAGGGTTCGTATCGCTGCCGATTAGGTTTAGCAAGGTTGCGAAGAACGCCACACCAATTGCTACACCAGCCACAATGCGCCAGCTTGCTATACGCATGTACATGATGAACAAGCCACCAAGAATAATAGCAAGGGTAGACACCTCACCCGCTGAACCTGAGATAGTACCGATGAAGCTGTTCATCCACTGATCCATGTTCGCGTAATCAAGGTTGCCTGAAGCCGCTTGGCTTAGAGACGTTGCACCAGAATAACCATCTGCCGCTACCCATACTTGGTCACCTGAAATTTGCGCAGGATACGCAAAGTAAAGGAATGCACGACCAGACAATGCTGGGTTAAGGAAGTTACGACCTGTACCACCGAATACTTCTTTAGCAATTACAACACCGAAGGTAATACCTAGTGCAACTTGCCATAGAGGAATAGTAGCTGGAAGTGTTAGTGCGAATAGTACCGATGTAACGAAGAAACCTTCGTTAACTTCGTGCTTGCGCACAGACGCGAACAATACTTCCCAGAAACCACCTACCGCGAACGTTACCGCGTAGATTGGCAGCCAGAAACATGCGCCATAGAAGAATAGACCTAGTGTACCCGCATTTGCCAAGTCACCGCCAAGGGCAGCGAATAGGCCTGCTTGCCACGTATCAGGTAGTGTTCCTGCGCCAGCAGCAATTGCTTCTTGCGCTTGGAAACCAATGTTATACATACCAAAGAACATAGCTGGGAATGTTGCCATCCATACCATGATCATGATGCGCTTAAGGTCAATGCTGTCACGCACGTGCGTGTTAGCTTTATTTACTTTACCTGGGGTGTAGAAAATGGTCGCCGCAGCTTCGTAAAGCGCATACCACTTTTCATGCTTACCACCTGGTTCGAAGTTTGGTTCGATCTTTTCTAAATACGCTTTTAAACCCATGACTTAACCCTCTTTCTCTATCGTGGTCAAACAGTCGCGTAAGATAGGAGCGTAGTTGTATTTGCCAGGGCATACATAAGTACACAATGCCAAATCTTCTTCGTCCAACTCTAAGCAACCCAACGTCTGAGCACCGTCAGTATCACCAGAAATCAGGTCCCTAAGCAGAAGCGTAGGAATGATATCTAGGGGCATAACGCGTTCGTAATTACCAATTGGAACCATAGAACGTTCAGAACCATTGGTAGTTGTTGTCATATCAAATTTCTTGCTGCCACTTAGGTGACCTAAGTAAGCACGAGTCACTGAGTGTTGGTTTGAACCAGGTAGGATCCAACCGAACAATTTCTTCTCGCGACCTTCTTTTAGTAGTGAAACTTGGGTGTGGAAACGACCAAGGAAGCCGTGAACGCCCATCGCTGTCGTACCGCTAAGTACAGAACCAGAGATAACACGTACTTCACCGTCTACTTGCTCGTTAGCAGTAAGCTCGGTCAAGTCTGCGCCCATTACGGTGCGCACTAGGCGTGGGTTGGTTGCTGCAGGACCTGCAAGTGAAATAACACGACGGTTATCTAGCTCGCCAGAGGTCAGCAATGCGCCAATTGCCATAACGTCTTGGTAGTTGATGTGCCAAACCGTTTTGTTCATGCCAGCAGAATCAAGGAAGTGGATGTGAGTACCCGGTAGGCCCGCAGGGTGAGGACCGCCAAATTCTTCAACATCAACTGCCGCATCGCCAGTAGCAACAGATGCACCTGCCGCTTTACAAACGTAAGTCTTGCCACCGCTCAATTGCGTTAATGCTTTAAGACCATTTACGAAATCGTCTTGGCGCTCAGCAATAATCACAGCAGGATTTGCTGCTAGTGGATTAGTATCCATTGCTGTAACAAAAATTGAACTTGGAACAGAGTCTAGCTTAGGAGATTTGCTAAATGGACGTGTACGGAACGCTGTCCACATGCCTGACTCTACAAGGATTGACTGAAGCTGCTCGCGTGAAGCGCTCGCGATCTGGTCAGCTGCAATTTTATCAAAAGTTACAGCATCGCTGCCGTTCACTTTGATAACTACAGACTGAAGAACACGTTTTGCACCACGGTTAACCTCTACCACTTCACCCGCTGCTGGGGCAGTGAATTTAACGCCAGGGTTCTTTTTGTCTTCAAAAAGCACCTGACCTTTCTTCACTACATCGCCAACTTGGACGTGCATGGTAGGGCGCATACCCACATATTCTTCTCCCAGAACGGCAACGCGCGTTGCAGCAGATGCATCAGCAATCTCCTGCTTTGGCGCTCCCTCAATTGGGAGGTCGAGACCTTTCTTGATTTTTATCATATGTAATCGCACTACTCTAATAGAAATACCCTTTTGCATGACCGCAGAAAACCTGCCTGTCAGCATGCAAAAGCGCACTATTAACAGGTGTAGAACACCTTTTCGTTGTTGATTGATGGAACTTGCTGCAATTGCTACGGTCAGCCTGTTATGAAGCCGTAACGCATAATTCCTTTTGCGGACGCTTAATTCGCCCTTTCTTTATAGACCACCAGCAGAAATTTACACTTATTATTGTTGTTGTGTAGCTGCAATCGCTACTGCTGTTTTGGTAGAGGCAGAAAAGACCCCTACTTAATTTCGGGATTTTAGCATTAACCCATACGTTTGTGCCACGCTATTTCAAGATAAAGGCAAATTTTTCTACAATTTAATGTAAACCTTTGGTCTTATTCATTTACATTTTGCGAATCCATACGCCGTATCAACTTGTAATCAGGTACAAAAAAGCCGTCAAATCAGACGGCTTTTGCGCATATAAGCATTAGGTTAATTAATGGTAAGTTTAGGTTTTACCAATTAACCATTGGGTCAACTTCACTGTCGTAATCAACACTTGAAATGTCAAAACCGAACAGTTTTAAGAACTCATGGTTGTAACCTTTGTAGTCACTTAAGTCATGAAAGTTCTCTTGTGTCACTTGATCCCATAGCGCCTTAATTTTTGCCTGTGTTGCATCGTTAGTTTCTTTGCCATCCATGCGATAGCGATTTGCTTCATCTAACGTTGGTGTATTGCCGAACAGGCACTGTGTGAACAAGCCGTGAACCTGCTCAATGCACCCTTCGTGGGTGCCTTCCTCTTTCATCACTTTGTAAATAAGTGAAATATACAGAGGCATTACAGGAATGGCTGAGCTTGCCTGCGTTACCAGTGCTTTCAACGAGCTCACATTGGCTTGCACAAGCAAATCACTGTTTTTACCAATAATGGCTGCGGCAGCGCGATCTAGGTCTTCTTTCGCTTTACCAATCGTCGCTTGACCATAAATAGGCCATGTTAGTTCTTTACCGATATAGGTATATGCGGTGGTTTTACAGCCTTCAGCAAGCACATCGGCTTCACGTAAAAAGTCCATCCAACGTTCCCAATCTTCACCGCCCATCACTTTGATGGTGTTAAGGATTTCTTCGTCGTTGGCTGGCTCTAGCGATACTTCATGCACTTTGTCTTTATCAGTATCGTAGGTTTTCGTAGTGTACGCCTGCCCTACAGGCTTAAGCGTAGATTTATACGTTACGCCTGTTTCTGGGTCGGTTCTACGCGGGGATGCAAGGCTATAAATGACCAAATCAACCTTGCCCATTTCAGCTTTGATTTTTTCGATGGTTTCATTTTTGATTTCATCGGAAAACGCATCGCCATTAATAGTTTCTGCATACAAGCCTTTTGCTTTGGCTTTTTCGTGGAATGCAGCGGTGTTGTACCAACCGGCAGTACCCGTTTTACGTTCCGTTGGTGCTTTTTCAAAACACACACCCAGCGTTTTAGCGCCATAGCCGAACGCAGAAGTAATGCGTGATGCTAGGCCGTATCCCGTAGAGCTACCAATAACCAATACATTTTTAGGGCCTTCGCCTAAGTCGCCTTTTGCTTCTACATAAGCAATTTGTTCGTCAACCGCCGTTGCACAGCCAACAGGGTGCGCGTTTGTACAAATGAAGCCTCTCACTTTAGGCTTGATAACCATAATAATTTTCCTTATTTGAGCGTGGGGCTATTGTAATGCCGAAGCCACTGATAACAACTCGGAGCAGATGAAACCTAGCATATCGCAAACGCAAGGCGACACCAATGAAACAACGTGCCAAATTTAGGTTTGCTTTGTATTTACGAGAAAAGACAGAGAAGAAAAGAGATAGGAAAAAGAAACATTAGGCCATAACGCTAAATTTAACGAAGTGCGGGCTAATTTTTTAAACGCTATGAACTATGAATAAGAAAAGATGGAACACAGGTGTACAGAACTGCACACCTGTAAACAACACATTAACCTAGAACGTCTAGAAGCTCTACGTCAAAGATAAGCGTGCTGTATGGTGCAATAGCTGCGCCCGCACCTTGCTCACCGTAAGCAAGATCATGTGGCACGTATAAACGGTACTTAGCACCTACTTTCATAAGTTGAAGTGCTTCAGTCCAACCTTTAATTACGCCGCCTACTGGGAATTCAGCTGGCTGGCCGCGCTCGTAAGAGCTGTCAAAAGTGGTACCGTTAATAAGTGTACCGTGGTAGTGAACACGTACAGTGCTAGCCGCAACTGGTGTTTCACCGTCACCTTCAGCAATAACTTCATACTGAAGACCAGATTCAGTAACGGTTACTTCGTCACGCTTCGCATTTTCTTCAAGGTACTTTGTGCCTTCTTCAATAACCGCTTTGCTAGCTTCTTCTTTAGCCGCTTGCATACGCTTGTGAATTTCGCCGAACGCATCACGTAGTGTGTCGTTATCAACCTGAGGCGCTTGACCTGCGAAGGCGTCTTTTAGGCCAGCTACAACAGCGTCAATCGCTAGTCCGTCAAACGGATTTGATTGTAATTGTTGACCCATTTGAAAACCAATGCCGTAACTTGCTTGGGTTTCTACTGTATTGAATGTATCAGTCACAAGAACTCCTGAAATTAAATTACAAATGCAGTACAAATTTCAAACAAAACGCATAACGCGAGAATGTTTCTGCATTTTCCGGTGCAAGAGTGTATCACACCACAAAATATCTTGCTTTGAGCAATGTTAACTAGGGTGCAAAAGTATCAAAATGTTGTAAATTATAACCGAAAGTGGTTAGACAAGTCGCAAAGGACACAGTATGGTTAAGGCCATATATTTAGGAGGATAGCATGCAAACACACTACGATGCTGAACTGAAAGATACCGTTCGATACCTAGGTAAAACCTTAGGTGAAACAATCAAAAATCAATTGGGTCAAGAGTGGCTAGACCGTATTGAAAAGATTCGTAAAGGCGGCCGAGCTTCTTATCAGGGAGACGCTACATGTAGCGAAGAACTGAAAGAAACTTTCAAAACAATGTCTGACAGCGATTTGCTTACTGTTGGCCGTGCATTCGCACAATTCTTGAATTTGGGCAACATTGCTGAGCAAGAATACAATGCGGCAATGAATGTTGATGCGTCTATTGATGCACTATTTAAACACCTAGATAAAGCTGAATTAACAGCTGAAAAAGTGCAGGATGCGGTTGCAAAACTGAACATCGATCTTGTACTGACCGCGCACCCAACTGAGGTTACGCGCCGTACACTTATTCACAAACATAAAGAATTGGCGAACTGCCTTCAGGCTATTCACCAAGAGTCGCTTAATGATGTTGAGCGTAAGAAAATTGAAACCCGTATTGCTGACCTTATTGCACAGGCTTGGCACACTGAAGAAATTCGTTCAGTACGTCCAACACCTGTTGATGAGGCACGCTGGGGCTTCTCTGTTATTGAAAACTCATTATGGGAAGCAGTGCCAGACTTCATGCGCGAGCTTGATGGTCGCCTAAATGAAGATTACGAAGTATCACTGCCACTAGATGCGTCTCCCGTTCAGTTTAGCTCTTGGATGGGCGGCGACAGAGACGGTAACCCATTTGTAACGTCAAAAGTGACTGAGCAAGTATTATTACTTGCTAGAAAACGTGCGGCCAAGCTTTTCGCGATTGATCTTGATCGCTTGCAAGTTGAGCTTTCAATGTACGACTGCAACGACGCGTTACGCGAAAAAGTCGGCGACGCCAACGAGCCATACCGCGCCCTTCTTCGTCCACTTGTGGACAAGTTCGTCGCAACCCGCGATGGCATTAGCGACTACTTAGCAGGTAAAAACCCAGATACTTCAAACTGGGTTGAAAGTGATGATGAGCTAATTGAACCACTGATGCTTTGCTACCAGTCACTGTTAGACTGCGGAATGCAAGTTGTAGCAAACGGTCTGCTGCTAGACACTATTCGTCGTGCTCGTGTATTTGGCATTCACCTTCTGCGCCTTGACGTGCGTCAGGACTCTGAGCGTCATGCCGACGTTTTCAGCGAACTAACACGCTATCTTGGTCTTGGTGATTATGCTCAGTGGAGCGAAGCCGACAAGCAAGCGTTCTTATTACGTGAGCTTGGCTCAAAACGCCCGCTATTCCCTGCTCAATGGGATGCGTCCGATGACGTGAAAGAAGTGCTTGATACCTGTAAGGTAATTGCGAAGCACAGCAAACACGGTTTTGGTATCTATATTATCTCTATGGCCAGTGAGCCATCGGACGTTATGGCCGTTCAGTTGCTACTTCAAGAAAGTGGTGTAGATTGGCCAATGCCAGTGGCGCCATTGTTCGAAACGCTAGACGATTTGAACAACTCGCCTGACGTAATGCGCAAACTTCTGTCTATCGACTGGTATCGCGGTTACGTTAAAGGTCGCCAATTCGTTATGATTGGTTACTCAGATTCAGCCAAAGATGCAGGTGCACTTGCTGCGGGCTGGGCTCAATACCAATCACAAGAAGCCTTGGTTGCGATTGCTGACGAGTTTGACGTAAGCCTGACCCTATTCCACGGCCGTGGCGGTACAATTGGTCGTGGTGGCTTGCCAGCACATGCTGCCATTTACTCTCAGCCTCCTGGCTCGCTAGACGGCGGCTTCCGTGTAACTGAGCAAGGCGAAACTATTCGCTATAAATTCGGTATGCCTAAGCTGGCTAAACGCAGCCTAGGTATTTACGCCAGCGCCATAATTGAAGCCATGTTATTCCCGCCTCCGGCACCAAAAGAAGAATGGCGAGAGCTTATAACTGCAATGGCAGCCCAAGGTCGCGATAACTACCGTGCAACCGTGCGTCACGATAAAGAGTTCGTACCTTACTTCCGTGTTGCAACGCCAGAGCAAGAGTTAGGCAAACTCCCACTAGGTAGTCGTCCAGCGAAGCGTAAGCCACAAGGTGGTATTGAGAGCCTACGTGCGATTCCATGGATATTTGCCTGGGCACAAACCCGTTTGGTACTGCCAAGCTGGTTAGGCGTTATGCGCGCTATCGATAGCGTGAAGACACCGGAAAATGAAAAAGTGGTTAACGAGATGTTCAGCGAATGGCCGTTCTATCGTTCACGTCTTTCAATGCTGGACATGGTGTTCCATAAAGCCGATCCGCGAATCAGCGAAGCTTATGATGAGCGCTTGGTACCCAAAGAGCTTAAACACTTTGGTGAAGCATTGCGTAGCGAGCTTAAAGAAAGCATCTCGTCGCTGTTGGCTATAACCGGTGACGGCGACATCATGAAGAACGACCCGCAGGGTAAAGAGTCTATGGAGATCCGTGCAGGATATCTTCAGCCCCTTCACTACCTGCAAATTGAGCTTCTGGATCGTATCCGTAAAGCCGGTGACGATGCACAAAACACCAGCCTAGAGCGTGCCATGATGGTTACCATCGCGGGTATCGCAATTGGTATGCGTAATACAGGTTAAGTACGCTAACCCTTCAAATCAAAGAGGCCCGCTTCGTATTACGTAGCGGGCTTTTTTATTGCGCTACTGAAAGTGCGCCGCTAACCAACTATTGATTTCGCTTTCCACCTCTTCGCGATAGAACGTTAAGCTGTGATCGCCGTTTTCGTAAACAACCAGCTTATGCGAGTGGTTTTTGTCTTTTAGATGCTGTGCCGCCTTAAGCGAATGTGAAACGTCGACGCGCACATCTGCACTTCCGTGCACTAGCAAAATAGGTACATTCGGATTTAGCTCATCAATCCATTTTACCGCTGAGCGTTCATCAAGGGCTTTTGTTTGGTTTTGCTCCATATTCGGAACAAGTTTATTAAGCAGCGCCTTCATGTCTGGACGGCGTGCCACAGTTGTATGTAAATCAGACGGGCCTGCTACAATAACTGCACTAGCAATGTCACTTGTGTTCTTTCGAAGCGCCTGCCAAGTCATCATGCCGCCACGACTTACGCCATATAAAGCAATCTTATTGGTGTCGGCATTAGGTAATTGCTTGGCTATTTCAATCAGTCGCAAAACGTCGTTTACATCGTCGCCGCCAAATTCATCTTTCCCTTGGCTGAATTTAGCACCGCGATAATTACTCGCCAAAACAATATAACCCTGTTCGGCGAGCGGCATTAAACGCTCAACCACCGCTATGCGCGTTACATTATGCTTATGATTACCACCGCGATTATAAATGATCACTGGTAGTTTTTTGTCGCCAACATGCTTTGGTGACACCATAACACCTGAAATCTTTAAACCATCCGATTCGTACTCAATCCATTGCGCACTTGTTGTCTTCATAAGCGCATTGAATTTTTTAGGGTTTACCGCTTTTTGCCATCTATCCACATACACGACTTTTTGGTTATTGCTTTGCGCATGCGCTAACCATGCCTTGTAATCGGTAAAGGGAAGCGCATCGCCTTTGAGCGTTAATGCTTTAGGCAACTGAGCAAACGCAGTGTCTGCCAATGGCGCTGTATTGCTTGTAGCAGCAACAGTATTGGCGTTAATGCATAAACTAAAAAATGTGATGGAAAGTAAACTAGCGCATTTAAAGAAAGTCATAACACATCCTTGTCTAATTCAAAAAAAGAGCTTCAAGCCACTAGTAAATAACGAAAGTATTTGTGACTCAACAAAATACGCATATAGTTAGTAACAAAATTTGTACCCCATACATTTTAAAGGAATAAAAAGTGCGAACATTTTTACTACTAACCTTTTCTACTTTGCTTTCGTTTAATAGGCTCTCTTTCGCTAGCACAATGGAATTACCCCCGGGTTTGTGGGAAGGCATAAGTCAAGATGAAACGACATTTAGGTTGCTTCAAATACAAGAGAGTGGCGAACACAGCTTTTTTGAAATCGCCATTCCAGGAGGCTTCAAAAAAATGCGTCGCACACCGTTCACCAATGACGACATCACTTGCATAGAAAACCGGTGCACAATTAAAACAACGATCGAAGGTGATGTTACACGTACACTTACCCTTTCGCCTCACTTAGATAACGCTTTTAACGTATTAGAGTCGAGCTATAAGGACAAAGAAAGTTATATTTCTCAGACTTATCAAATGGTTAAACAGGAAGCAAAGTCAACGCCGAGAAAGTTTTTAGAAAACCGCAAGCAGATACTATCTAATGCAAAGCAGCATATCGCTAATCATCCTTTTGGCACTTGGATTGGTGTTATGCAGTATTTAGATAGACCCGAATTAGCATTACTCGAATTGTACGAAAGCGAACAAGGCTCACTGCGCGTTTATAGAAAAGGGGAAGACGCATTTAGGGAAGTCCGATCACCATTTACTGCTGACGATGTAAGCATAGATGCTCGAGTCATCGAAATTGAAGCTTCCCACACAACTTTCGCTTCAAAGATTATCCTATTCGTTCTTACGGACAACATGATTTCCGGCTATACATACGCGTTACACAAAGGCTACCCAGTCGCGATGGGTCCAATAAAGTTGTTTCGAATAGAGCCATTACAGACACAGTAAGTCAATTAGGAAATAGACTGATTGCTAGCTATGGGTGGAATGCTTAATTGGCGGTACTTTAATTAATAGGCTCTCCTGTGCCAAGGATACCGTAGCGAAGCCTACAAAGACGCAACAAAAAAGGCTGGATACGTAAGGCCGTAACAGACTGCTCTTTTCTAAAAAAACTTCAGTGATTAGGCTATTGAGATATTCGGAGTTGGCGGGGCTTTGATAAGTAGGCTCTCCACCGCAGGGATGCGGTGGCGAAGCCTACAGGGAAGTATTCACGGCGTGCCTACGTTCAAAGGCCTGCCAATGACACTCACCAATTAGCCGTTTACGAAGTCTACGCCTAGCTTGATGTCGCCACGTAGGCCTTCAAGCATGTCGTTTTTCGCTTTTTCTTCAAATGCGCTTAGCTCGCCGTATGGCAAGATTTCTTCAACACCGTTTGCGCCTAGGCGAACTGGATGTGCAAAGAATGCTGCGTCGTCGCTGTCGTCAGTTTGTACATAAGTGTACTCAACCACGTTCTCGCCTTGCATTGCTGCAACTAGAGATAGACAGAAGCGTGCCGCTGCTTGACCCATTGATAGGGTTGCAGAACCGCCGCCCGCTTTAGCTTCAACAACTTCAGTACCCGCGTTTTGGATACGAGTAGTTAGGCTAGCAACTTCTTCGTCTGTGAACTCTACACCTTCAACTTGTGAAAGTAGAGGAAGGATAGTTGTACCAGAGTGTCCACCGATTACCGGTACGTGCACAGAAGATACGTCTACACCTTTAAGTTCAGCAACAAACGTTTCAGCACGGATAACGTCTAGTGTCGTTACACCGAAAAGCTTGTTCTTGTCGTAAACGCCTTTTGCTTTAAGCGTTTCAGCTGCAATAGCAACAGTAGTGTTAACTGGGTTAGTGATGATACCAACACACGCGTTCGGGCAGTTATCAGCTACACCTTCGATTAGGTTTTTAACAATGCCGGCGTTGATGTTGAATAGATCAGAACGATCCATACCTGGCTTACGAGGCATACCCGCTGGAATTAGAACAACGTCTGCTCCAGTTAGTGCATCAGCTAGGTCATCTTTACCGTGACCGGTTACTTTTACCGCAGTGGGGATGTGGCTCAAATCAACGGCAACACCAGGAACAACTGGCGCTACGTCGTAAAGCGCTAAATCTGAACCTGCTGGCAATTGTGTTTTCAACAACAAAGACAGCGCCTGACCAATACCACCGGCAGCACCTAACACGGCTACTTTCATACCATTTCTCCTATGGGATTACTTCACGTATTTAAACGGAACGTCACACTAATGCAACGCGGGGGAAAACTCAATCACCGGATCGTCTTATTAACGTTATTTATGGCGATTTTATCTCGATATTCATTATCATGAATGATTATGCAAAGAAATTGCGCAAAGTCTACCTGTACGGCACAATATACGCATACTAAATATAATTCCTAACGATAACCCTCAAAAAAGAAAAGAGCGCTAATGGCAAACGCAAAACAAGAGCTACTCATCAAAGCTTTTAAAGAAATTCTTAAAGCAGAAAGTTACGGTTCACAGGGCGAAATTGTTGATGCATTAAAAGCACAAGGCTTCGACAACATCAGCCAATCTAAAATCTCTAGAATGCTAAGCAAATTCGGCGCGGTACGCACGCGAAACGCCCGAGGTGATATGGTGTATTGCTTGCCTCCAGAGCTAGGTATGCCTACGGCTAAAAGCCCTCTTAAACAGCTGGTACTGGATATCGTTCACAACAACGTAATGGTAATCATTAGAACCAGCCCTGGTGCTGCGCAGCTTATTGCGCGCTTGCTTGACTCATTGAGTAAGAAAGACGGGGTTTTGGGCACCATTGCAGGTGACGACACTATTTTCATCGCGCCAGCGGATGTAACAAGAATTGAAGAACTAAGACAACGCGTTGAAGATTTATTCGAAAACGTCTAAATAAACCAACACACAGCATCGATTTTCTATGAGCACGGGGTTTGTTAGCAATGCTAGAAAAGCACACTGAAATGAATGTGCCCTCTCAATGAGGGCACGTTATATTTAGCTTTTCAAATGTGCTAATTTAATAGTTTGATTAGCGCATCAGCTGCAGGACGTGATGACGGTGGGTTCTGTCCCGTCACCAGTAACCCGTCGGTACACACTTTTACAGCAAAATTGTCGGCGCTCTCATACTTACCGCCTTTTTTAACCAGTTCATCTTCAACCAGATAAGGCACTACGTCTGTAAGTTCCATTGCAGCTTCTTCACTGTTTGAAAATCCGGTAACAGATTTTCCCTCTACCAGGTATTTGCCATCAGGCGTTTTAACGTCTTTAAGCACAATTGGCGCGTGACATACTGCCCCAACGGGTTTATTAGCTGCGATAGTGTCTTCGATTAGTTTTATCGAGTGCACATTGTCAGAAAGGTCCCACAACGGACCGTGTCCCCCTGGATAGAACACCGCGTCAAACTCTTCAGCTCTCACATCTTCAAGCGGAATAGTCGACGCTATAGCGCTACGCGCAAGCTCATCTTTCGTATATCGCATAGCGTCATCGGTCATTGCATCGTCAGCCAGACTATTGGGATCGATAGGCACTTGCCCTCCCATCGGCGACGCCAATGTAATTGTGTAGCCTTGGTCTTTAAATGCGTAATATGGCGCTGCGAACTCTTCTAACCACATGCCTGTTTTCTTACCCGTATCACCCATAATTTCATGAGACGTCATTACCATTAGCATACGTTTTGTCATAAGCCCTCCTTGCGAGCATTTAAAAAATATTCTCGTCAGTTAATTCGTGTAGTGGAAGGACTTAGATCATAAGCAAAGGCTATGCGCGGTAAGTAACAGATGTTTGAGATAAATCGCAGGCATAAAAAAGTGCCACTTCCTGTTAAGGAGAGTGGCACCTAACACTACAAACTGTAGCTGAAGTACTATCTATCGCTATTAGAAGCGGTAGTTAATACCCACGCGTGCAGACCATGCAGAAGCTTCAGTATCAATGCGCTGTCCACGTGGTCCATCAAAGTTTGTGAAAGTATATTGACCGTCTGCAAACTCAGCATCTACAACTGGCTCATTATACTCAAAAGGAACTTGACGTAGCACGCCCCACTGGTCGTTCAGCAAGTTACCTAGGTTACGAATAGCGAAGAAGATTTCACCTGAGTGACCATCCATGAAACCAGGGATTTCTTGTGCAACACGGAAGTCCACACGAGAAACCCAATCTGAGTCTTGTGCATTTCGGTCAACGATAGTGCCACGTGAGCCCTCTAAACCAGCATCTGCAATGAATCTATCAAATGCAGCTTGGTCAAAATTTGGCCCATAATTTACTAGCGGATCGTTTTCTAGAGGTACGTAAAGAAGGTTACGATCTTCGAAGAAACGTTCATCACCAAATCCTGGATCGCCGTCAAATGTATAGCTAAACACTTGACCACTACGACGAGTTGCGAATAGGTTGAAGCGTGTTGCATAACCGTCAAAGAACTCATGCGTATAGCTTAGGTTAAGCGTAAAGCGGTGTTCGATTTGATAGTTACTAGTAGCAACTTCAGGGCTCTGAAGATCAGTTACAGAAAGGTTACCGTAGTTCGAACTAGCAGTAGAGCTGTTCATCGGGCTACCTTGTTCAATATCTTGATGAGAGTAACCAAATGTTGCATTAAAGCCGTTATCAAACCTTTTCTGAGCAGTGAAGGTGTAAACCCAACCACTACCTTCATCAGGATTGTTTGTTAACAGGTAATCAGTGCCAGAACGACCACAGTTAGAGCTTGATGGATCAGCTTGGCAATCAGCGTCTAGTGCATCAAAATCTTGATAAACTGGGCGACCATCCGGTGCCGTACCAACAGTGCGAATATTAAGCGGAATAGTCATCGCAGGATTCTTTTCGCGAGTGTAAATTACGTCAGCGGTTAAAAGTAGACCATCGTCTAATTCATGTTGAATACCAATGTTATATTTCCATAGCGCTGGCACTTCAAAGTCTGGGTCTAGCGCATTTACAGCTCCATCACCACCAACAAAGAACTCAGGATCAATTGATAGCGCTGGTAATTCAAAACCAAAGTTAGCTGTATTTGTACCATCAAGTGCTGCAAGAACTCGAGGGTCTGTAGAATCACCTTCAAGCTCCGAACCACGGATAGAAACACCGTTGTTTGAATAGTTGTTTGACAACCATACATTAGGGTTGCCACCAGAGAATAGACCTACGCCACCGTAAATGAATGTTTCATCATCGTAGATGTAGTTGAAACCTAAACGAGGTTGAATTAAGTCAAAATCTGGACCTTGCGCATTTGAGAAACCATAGCGTTGTTCAAAACGGCTGTTCTCAATAGGATCGCTATCAGAAGTGTACTTATCATAACGTAGACCTAACGTTAGGGTTAGATCTGCATTTACCATCCAACGATCTTGGAAGTAGGCAGTAAACGTGCGGAAATCAAACTCAGCAGCACCGTCATTTACATCCAATGATGGAGGAATGTTGTATTCAATACGGCTAGCTTGCTGGTTCTCGAAGTCTTCTAAAGAGTCGAATTCAAAGATACCCTGGCTACCTGGAACAAATAGGTTGAATACAGAAACATTTTCGTACTCGATACCAGCTGTAAATTCGTGGTCGCCTTCAAAGTAGTTAGCGATGAATACATAGTTGTCTGTATCGTAGTTCAACTGGTTAGCTTGACGGAAGCGGTCTACACCAAGACTCACGTCAACACCTGGCGCTACGTCAAAGATAGTAACGTCGCCGAAATCAGGCTGTGAAGAGCCTGGCGTTTGACCATTTACTACTTCTGCGCGGTTTACACGGAACTGAGTAGAAAGCTTAGAGTTCCAGTCAGAGAAAATCTGAACACCGTAAGTCGTTAACTCGTTTCTTCTTTGGTAATAACGATCAGAGAACGCAAAGCTATCGTTACCCAAACCTGTTGTAGAAAGTGTGAAACCTTTCGTGTTTTGATAGGTAATTTGAGCTCGGTGATCGTTATTGATTTCCCAGTCAATTTTCGCAAGCACTTTCTCTTCTTCAAGATCAAGAGCACTTAAAACGTCACCAACTTGATAACCATAAACATCGCTAGCAATGCTTGATACTCTGCCTAAAATTTCAGAC
The DNA here is from genome assembly GCF_054960375.1 of Alteromonas sp. G4i35. Taxonomy (NCBI): domain Bacteria; kingdom Pseudomonadati; phylum Pseudomonadota; class Gammaproteobacteria; order Alteromonadales; family Alteromonadaceae; genus Alteromonas; species Alteromonas sp. G4i35. The sequence goes on from NZ_JBHNZD010000008.1 coordinate 114,261, forward strand.
GTTAGGCCTTCAATTTCATTTAGTACTGGAGCTCCTTCAGGTCCAAACTCGATAACGTCTACTGGCTCATGTTTTTCAAAAGCACCGAAGAAGAACAACTTATCTTTGATAATAGGGAACCCTACAGTACCACCGTAGCGTCGTTCGTTAAAAGCTGGAACAACGAATTCGTTGCTGTCTACTTCGTCGCCCTGAAGAGAGTCGTTAGTGTAGTCGAAGAATACGCTACCGTGAACTTCATTGGTACCAGAACGCGTAACCGCATTGATAGTACAGCCAGTGAAACCGCCATAAAGAACATCGAATGGTGCTAGTTCTACTGCAACTTGATCAATTGCATCAAATGGGAAAGGAAGACGCTCAGTCGGGTATCCGTTTGCATTTAAACCAAAGTTATCATTCTGCTTTACGCCATCTACAGTCAGACTGTTGAATCTGTTGTTCACACCTGCACAACCAATTGCGCCAGAATTCGTAGGGTCGATTGATATACGAGGGTCAATGGCGATTACATCTTTGATATCACGATCAACGTTTGGCTGAGACTGAAGTTGTTCAAAGCCAAAAGAAGCGCCTGGGCCTGTTGCTTCAGTCATAACACCAGATGCGTAACCGCTAACAACAATGCGTTCTACATCTGCTGGTTGAAGTGAAATTTCAATGTTTGATGTCTCACCTAGGGTCAGAAAGATATCTTTAACCGTACGTGTGCCTTCACTGTCAGTAACGCTGATAGTGTAAGGTCCACCAACGCGTAGACCACGTGCACTGAACGCACCGTTACTCTCAGAGTTGTAGGTACGAGATTGACCAGTACGAGTATCTGTGACAGTGATAACCGCACCCTCGACGATGGCACCGCTTTCGTTCACGATAGTTCCGCGAACACCAGATGACGTTTCTTGCGCCATTGCAGTGGTCGACAAACCGATTGACAGCGCAACCGCAGCCGCAATGCGGCTGAATTTAGCTGATGAGCTCATGTGTGTGTTTCCCTTTTTGTTTAAAATTCTTTTTTTACACGGTCTAGTGTAGTGCAAAAATAGCACATCTTGACCGTGCTTAAACCCGAACATGACAAATTGTCGTAAACATTCGTGTCAGTTTTATTACAGTTTTACATTTTTATTTAACAGCAATCGCCCGAGGCTACTGAGTTTGAAAATTATTTCTTGACCACATGGTCAAGTTAATTTACTTGTTATTATTATTGTCTATCCATAACGATTAGCTGAACCTATTCTTGACAGATATGCGACTAATAAACAGCGTTTAATAAAAATCAGGTTTACCCATAAAAATAATTTAAAAATCAAATATATAACTCTTTAAAATAAACTTACCTATTGCAATAAATAACCTTAACTGATGAAATCACACTATAAATCGTTAATTCATTTGGTCGTTTTTTTGACGAATTTCAGAATTGTTGCCTCCGGGAAATGGATAATTTTTATTATCGCTGCAGTCACCTGCGGTGCGGTGAACTATTTCCAACACTCAGTCACATACACTGATATCGCCCCTCAAACCGGTCAAAATATGAGCTGCAAGACAGACCTTGTGGGAAATTTCGATGTTTTTTCTGTTTATGTAACCGACGGCAGAATAGCTGAGATGGCAAAGGAGAAACTGTGCAGCGACCAAATTATTAAGCGTCAATTCGGCGAAGTAAAAATAATCATCGGACAAAGCGATTACGACACGTTTCGTTATATCAATCACGGCGTTGTCGATTTGGCGTTGGTCAAGAGCAACGTAGTTGATGCTTTCGGAGCAGATCAGATTTACGGCTTAACTAAGATCGCGTCGCATCCTAACTATTCTGCATTTTTCATTGCTTTACGAGAAAGACCCGAACTTTCAAAAGAGTACCTTTTAGGAAAGCGCATTGGCTTATTGGACTATCCTAGCAGTCGCTCAGGCCATATTGTACCGAAGACTGTGATGCAAGACTTAGGGCTGAGCGACAATAATGTCGATATTGTATATTTTAGCTCGCATCAAGAACTAAGACGCGCGCTGCTTGCCGGTGATGTGGACATTATTTCTTCTTACTGGGCTGAAGAAGATAAAGAAAGGTTTTCACGAAACTACGCCACGCCGCTTTTAGAGAGCGTAAGCGGAATGCAATGGTTTTTGAAAATGCAAACGCAGAATACCGACTTGTTTTGTGCAATGCAGTCAGTCGTTCACGATATAGCGATGTCTCACCCCAGACCCTATTACAAAACTATTACATTGGAAGAGGGGTGTAACTAATGGGTAATAAAAAGGTTTATTTCAAGTCCAAGCCCCTAATTGCTATTAACGTTTTAGCTTTAATAGTAGCACTACAATGTGTGGCGATAACCGCACAATATTTCTCATACCAATCTTCTGTTCATCAAGCGCTTGATAATGTTCAGCGAAGAATTAGTTTAGATAGCGCCTTTTTAGATGTGGGTAATAAAACACTTAACACGCCAGTCAATCAATTCGCGATTCACCGATATCTGAGTAGATTGAACAGCAGCCTCAAAGAAGAAGACTATCCAGTTCTGGTAAAGGGTATTCAAGGTATAGAAACGAATTCTGAAGACTTCAGCCCATACCCCGGTAAACTGTCTTCGCGTTTCGTTAATGCTGAACAAGACATTATCGTCGAACTTCGTCATAAACTTCCTTCAAGCGCCTTAACGTTCAGTTGGATTGCTTTAATTGCGTCACTCTTTGTAGCGCCGCTATTCTTTATTTCAAATAGAACAAGAAAGGCTCGCAAAGCGCTTGAAGAAGTCATCCCCCCTGCACCTAAGCTTGTAATTAATTTAAAAGACAAGACCATTTCTAATGGTATAGACGATAAAGTGGTTACGCTCCAAAACAAGCCGTTATGCTTTTACACTGCTTTAGTCAAATATTGTATAGAGTACCCACACACCCCTCTTCCTCCGCATAAGGATGTACCTTCTGAATTACTTACGCTAGCGAACAGAAGTTTTGGACGGCTTATTGAGCTTGGGCATACTAAGCGCAAACGCCCTGATTTCAATGCGAACTTGGACAAAACCCTAAGTGAAATAAGAGCCGCCCTTGATGAAGTGTTTTCGTCTTACAACGAAGAAAAAGAGAACTATTATCCGCCTCGTGCTCAGGGAGAAGGTTCGCGTTCAAAGCAACACTCTTACGCATTGCCACCGATAAAAGAAGAGGATATCGAAATTATTGGTAATTAATTAAAAACTGACCAATTGGAGAACTTTTTTGTATTTGAGGCGAGTTTAAAAAAAAGCCCGCAATACCTTGAAAACACAATAAAGTTCTAGCAAAGACCGCGCCCAAAAGTAATAACTTGTGAATATAACATTGATTCGCGAGGCCTAAACGCGTATCTTTGCACCAACAAAATCAGCTTTATAGTACTATGCAATCGCCACTAATTATTGCCATTTCTGGAGCTTCCGGCTCTGGGAAGTCTCTTTTTACAAAAAATTTGTTTAACGGCTTCAGTGCTCAAGGCCGCCCTGTTCAAGTGCTGCGTGAAGATCACTATTACCGCGCACAAGATCATCTTCCCATGGAGCAGCGTGAGAAGAATAACTACGATCATCCCAATGCGTTTGAACATGAGTTATTAAAAGCACACTTGCAAGCATTGCGTGACGGTCAACCCATCGACTACCCGCACTACTGCTATAAAACGCACACTCGTTTACCGGAAACGGAGCGCCTAAACCCCGCCCCAGTCATCATTCTTGAAGGCATTATGTTGCTTGCTCGAACAGACTTGTTACCCTTGTACGACGTGAAAATTTTCATCGACACTCCTCTTGATATTTGTTTGATGCGCAGAATGATGCGCGACCTAAAAGAACGCGGTCGTAGTATTGAATCTGTGGCAAAACAGTACGAAGAAACTGTTAAGCCTATGTATCATCAATTTATCGAACCTAGCCGCTTCACTGCCGACGTAGTAGTGACGCAAGGTGGCAAAAACCAAATTGCATTAGATGTGATCAAATCACACATTCAGCAAGCGCTTCTTTAAGGGAACATTACTATGGTGAGTTTACTGGGCATTGCAGTCCTTCTGGGTATTGCCTTCGCGTTATCATCGGCGAAACGCAATATAAATTGGCGCACCGTTGGTGGCGCATTTGCTATTCAAGCATCCGTTGGCGCGTTTGTCCTGTATTCTGAACCTGGTAAAGAAGTATTGTTGAGCGCAACGCGTTTTGTCGCCAACATCATTGCTTATAGCCAAGAAGGCATTAATTTCTTGTTCGGTCCTATTGGTGACAAGTCGATCGCGTTTATTTTTGCCTTTAACGTGCTTCCAGTTATCGTGTTTTTCTCGGCGCTTATTGCCGTTCTTTATCACCTCAAAGTAATGGGTTTGATCATCAAGGTTATCGGTGGCTTTTTACAGAAAGCGCTGGGAACTAGCCGACCTGAATCCATGTCTTCTGCTGCCAACATTTTTGTGGGCCAAACAGAAGCGCCTCTTGTGGTTCGCCCTTTTATTCCACACATGACGAGCTCTGAGCTATTTGCCATTATGGTGGGTGGTTTGGCGTCAATTGCTGGTTCAGTAATGGCGGGCTACGCTGGCATGGGGGTAGATCTTAAGTATTTGCTAGCAGCTAGCTTTATGGCTGCGCCAGGTGGCTTACTTATGGCAAAAATCATGTTGCCAGAAACCAGTAAGCCAAATGAAGATTTACATGACGTAGATGCGGAAGATACCGGCTACGCCAATGTATTTGATGCAGCCGCCAGTGGCGCTGCATCAGGCATGCAACTTGCGTTAAACGTAGGTGCAATGCTACTCGCTTTCATAGCACTTATTGCCATGTTTAACGGCCTTATTGGCTGGACAGCAGGATTATTTGGCTATGAAAACGTGACGTTTGAAGGGATCCTGGGTTATGTGCTTCAACCTCTTGCATGGGCAATCGGCGTACCATGGGAGGAAGCGCAACTTGCAGGCAGCTTTATTGGTCAGAAAATGGTAGTTAACGAATTTGTTGCCTACCTAAACTTCCTAGAGAACCAATCACAGCTATCTGAAGCATCTCAGGCCATTATCACCTTTGCACTTTGTGGTTTTGCAAACTTCTCTTCTATCGCTATTTTGATGGGTGGAATTGGTGCCATGGCACCAACACGCAGAAAAGAAATTGCGAGACTGGGGTTAAAAGCTGTTATTGCTGCAACGTTATCTAACTTAATGAGTGCCGCGCTAGCGGGCTTTTACCTCTCTCTTGGTTAAATTTCATTAATTTGGACCAGTTGGTCAAGATTTTACTAGACTAACTGGTCAGGTTTCTGTAAATTACGCGCAAATTCCTCGCGGGGTTGATTTATGTCAATTTCTGCGACTTTTTTCTGTAGCCCGTCTACCTTTATAATGCCGCAGTCAAAATATACGGGATAAAGTTATGCAATTAGTTGCTGTTGATTACCAAGCGGAAAACGCACAAGAAGAATTCGTGAAGTCACTTCGCGAGACAGGGTTCGGTGTTTTAAAAAATCACCCTATCCAACAGTCATTAGTTCAAGGTATTTACGACAATTGGCAGGGCTTCTTCGACAGTGAAGAGAAGAACGATTACCTGTACAACAAGGGTAAACAAGACGGATTTTTCCCTCAGAGCGTATCTGAGGTAGCCAAAGGCTTTACGAAAAAAGATATTAAAGAGTATTACCACTTCTATCCGTGGGGTCAGTGTCCAGAAGCGCTACACCCGCAGATTTCCCAGTACTATGGGGAAGCAAACACACTAGCGAAAGAGCTATTGGGTTGGATAGAAAAACATTCTCCTTCAGAGGTGAGCGATAAGTACAGTCAACCGCTGGGTGACATGATCAAAGATTCTGATCAAACCTTGCTACGTATACTGCACTACCCACCACTAAAAGGTGATGAAGAAGTAGACGCAATTCGCGCAGCTGCTCACGAAGATATTAATTTGATTACTATCTTGCCTGCAGCCAACGAGCCTGGATTGCAAGTACAAGCTAAAGACGGTAGTTGGATTGAAGTTCCGTGTGATTTCGGCAACTTGATTGTGAATATTGGCGACATGCTTCAAGAAGCATCTGGCGGATACTTCCCATCAACTACGCATAGGGTTGTAAACCCAGATGGTGCTGACATGACGAAATCTCGTATTTCATTGCCGCTGTTCTTACACCCTAGACCAGATGTTGTTCTTTCAGAACGTCATACCGCAGGGTCATACCTGCAAGAGCGCCTTCGTGAGCTGGGCGTTATATAAATTAAGTTCCTTTTGTAGTGTTATTCTTTTGCCGCAGCTAGTCTGCGGCTTTTTTTTAACTGCTTGCTAACGTTGCCAGTTTTGACGAATAGCGTTGCTTTTCTTGCTCATTGGGCGAATACCTGACCGCTCGCTCTAGATAACGTTGAGCTTCACTTACATCACCTAACTCGTGATAGGCCTTTGCCATCCCAAATAGAATCTCATGGCGCGCGTTATCAAGTCTTAGTCCTCTTTCGTAATGAACTATTGCCAATGCAATATCACCTGCCTCAAGCGCCTGTTCTCCTAAAATGTAATGGTAATATGGATTATGCTTCCGCTTAGCTTCTACCATTTGGGTTATTTTTAAAGCCTCGTCATCTCTATCTTGATAAGTGTAAAGAATGGATAAATTTTCCCATGCGGTTAAGTTTTCTTCATTTAACGATAGTGCGTGTTTGTATGTCATTTCAGCCTGCTCATATTCATCCACCATCCTATAAAGCACACCTAAGTTCACCCAGCTCTGCTGAAGTTCGGGAGCGACTTTTGCTGCTGCACGAAAATAGCTGTAGGCCCGAGTGTAGCTGTTCGCCACTAAGGCATCCGCTCCTTTGTTGTTGTAATACATTGCTATTACTTTGTTTTTGGAAACGGCATTTCTTGGGAAGTAATTTCGCAGCATTTGTGGATCAAAATCAACGTCTGCCCACGTTCCTCCCACAGCTGCAACAGGACTTTCATTTGGCAATGAGAGTCGAAGGTTAATGTGCCCATTCAGTAAGCTATACCCTTCTCGTCGTGTCCAGTATTCCGGAATTTCCACCTCGTAAAATGTTGCATTGAGTCCAACGTGTTCTGCCAAAGCGTACGTCATAATAGAAAGAGACAGGCAGTTCGCGGCTCGGTTATTAAATGTTGTATTTGCCGTTGTATTTGCACTGTTACGATAAAGCATCCCATGATCAGAATGATCGAAAATTGCTTTTACTAACCCTTTTACATTCTTTTGCAGGATACTTTTTTCGTAAACTGCCCTTTCGGCAAAAAACTGTGCGTCTTCGTCTAAGTAAAAAATTTCATCTGAAGACTCTACGGGAAATAACGTATAGGAAGGAAAGAGACTGTCATTTAACAAAGTGGGCGCAGCTTTTACATGCCGATTATCAGTAGATTGGCAAGCGGCAAGCACTATGCATAACAAAGGAACAGCGAGTCGAGCATTCATAATAGGCACCTTTCTTATTTACTCGATAGATTAAGTATAGCAGCGCGCCTTGAATTTACATTTTATTTACAATTCACTTTAAAGCTCGTTCAACGCATAATTTTACTCGCTTACTTAGGCACTCAAACATTGCGACTTGGCATTACACAAAGTTAATCATCAAATTTCCCTGAAATGCCGTAACAATTCTCAATTCAGTAGCTTTCAGTGGCGTAGGTCAGTAGTTGGCGAAACAAAGGATGTTGAATTTCACTTAACGTAATTTAATAGATAAAAGGAAAGAGTATGAAAAAGTTAATTAGTGCGTTCTTCTTAGTTGTATTGAGTGCCTCAGCGGTTGCTGGCCATCATGCAAAGGATGGCCATAAAGATATTGTCGATACCGCAGCAAGCAACAACATGTTCTCAACACTTGTCACCGCAGTTAAGTCTGCAGACTTGGTCACTACACTAAAGGGAGACGGGCCATTCACTGTTTTCGCTCCCACCGATGAAGCTTTTGCTGCACTCCCGGCAGGCACCATTGAAATGCTATTGAAACCTGAGAATAAGCAAACCCTTGTTAAAATTCTCACTTATCACGTAGTAACGGGTAAAGTCACAGCAAAAGATGTAGCTGGGCTATCTGATGCCACTACCGTCGAAGGAAGCAAGGTAATGGTCTCAACTGATATGAATAAGGTTATGATAAACGACGCAAATGTTATCAAAGCCGACATCATGACGAGTAACGGTGTTATTCACGTGATCGATACTGTGTTGCTTCCAAACGATGTTAAAGCGGCGCTGTAATCCCTCTTGCAACGAAAAGCGCTGGAAACGAAAGCACTAAAAATTAGTGCTTTCGTTCATCGATTTATGCATGTGCTTCGATCTCTTCAACAAGTCTCGGCGTAGAAACGTTAAACAGTCAATTGGTCACGGGCATGTTTAACATACGCATGTTTAAACAGGCCTTCGTTGTCATCTAACCAGTCGTCTGAATCCATTCAAGGAATAAAGAAAGGAGTTCACGTGTTCACAGTCTACACATATAGTATTGCGGGCCTTTTGCTTATAAGCTTTACCGTTTTCGTGCAAAACATCGTTGCCGCTATCGCTCACAGAAAACAGTCTCGCTATATTCCAGGGAAAGTCAGCGAGGAATTGAGTCATGATAGTTTCGTATTCAGAAGCCACAGAACATTTCACAATTCGCTCGAAAATATTCATCAGTTTACGCTCCCAACTCTTCTTTGCATTTTTCTTGGCGCATCAACCAGCATACTTGCAGCACTTGTTTGGATTTACGCGCTAAGTCGCATCATTCATATGGGGCTGTATTACGCAATCGCTACAGAAAAAAATCCAAGCCCAAGAAGCTATTTTTATATGATAGGCACGCTGTGTACCTTCGGCGTATTTGGTCTTGCAATGTTTAATTTGTTTTCTTAGGAACGATATAAAGTAAGAAGATAAGAGTGAAATTGAACCAAATGGTTAAATATTAAACTTTTGGTTAATCCACATTTTCTAAAATTAGGCGTACTCTTGAACCTGAACACTCACCTTTGTGTTTAGGAGTACTTGTGTATATTGAACAAGTTGGCGACCGAACTTTAGCAGATTGCAAAGTACTGATTGTCGACGACCAAGCCAGCAGCAGACTTGTTCTGGAAACTTTACTTGAAGACACATTTGCCTGCGCCTCTGTGGGCTCAGGTAAAGAAGCAATTGAATATTGTAAGTACCATACGCCTGACCTAATCCTCATGGATGTTTCAATGCCCGAAATAGACGGGCATCAGACCACCGCATTGTTAAGAAAAAAGCCGTTGTGTGCTCACATTCCTATTATTTTCGTGACCTCTTCGTCAAGTGATGAAGAAGAGTCGAGATGTTGGGAATCAGGCTGCGTTGACTTTGTGGTGAAGCCTGTAAACGCTTGTACCCTACGCAACCGTGTAAAATCACACATCAATCACAAGCTTAGAAACGATTTGCTCGAAAAGCTTATCTATGTAGATAAGTTAACAGGTGCCTACAATCGCCACTATTTAGACGACTATTTACCCCGTTTAGTGAGAGATGGGTTACGTAACGTTACTCCTCTCTCCTTGGTTATTTTTGATGTTGATCACTTTAAACTATTCAATGATATGTATGGTCATATAGATGGCGATAGCTGTTTGTGGAAGGTCAGTAAAACGATTAACGACGCCCTACTTCGACCTATGGACAAATTAGTGAGAATTGGCGGTGAAGAGTTTTTGGTTATTCTGCCTAACACCGATGTAGACGGCGCGAAGGCCGTCACTGAGCGCTTATTGCGAACGGTTTATGACCTGAATATTCCTCATGCAGCTTCTGAGTATGAACGCGTTACGCTAAGTGCAGGCTTAGCCGTCAAGCATGCTGATGACAATAAAACTATAGACTACGTCATGTTAGAAGCAGACAAAAATCTGTATGTGGCTAAAACCTCTGGACGGAATCAACTCGTGGCGCCGACAGCAGTAAGCGCTGGCAAAATAAAAGCACCGAGTCATCCCACAAAACTCAAGGCCTAAGCGCTATAGCTAGAATTGCCTTGTCTTCGACGCTAGTGCAGTACTCCAAGCCTAAAACGGCCAACAGCATTCGTATGAGCCAAAGACTCGAGTGAATTCTCCAAAGTAATTCCCAATTCATTTAGCTGGGCGTAAAACAACTGCATTGTCGCTAGCGCGTCATCTAGTGCGTTGTGTTCAGGAAACGCGGGTAAGTCTAACCGTTGCCTACAAACCGTTAGCGTTGCACTATTACTCGGTAGCACCTGATGTTGTTTGTTTAACTGATAAAGTGCGAGCTGAAGCGTATCAATATAGAGCACTTCCAACTGCGGTAATCCACACCGTTTGAAGGCACTATCAAGCGCCATCAAATCTAATCGCGCATTGTGAAAAATTAGAACATGTGTCTTCAGTAGTGGTAGCAATGAATTGATGGCGTCTGCTAAGCCTTCGCCTTGTTGCAAAATATCTAAGGTCAATCCGTGTATTACAGGGCTTTGTCCTAAGTCCGCTGACGTATTAATAACGTGATAGCCACTGGAGGAAAGCGTAATTTTTCCAGCTGAACCACTTACATAACCAATCGATGTAATTTGAGTTGTCACAGGGTCTAACGATGTGAGTTCTAAATCAACAGACGCCAAAGGGGTGTCGCCCAACGTTTTATCACGTAACGACTTTCTGAATTGACGATTCCCAAACAGTACCGATGCACAGGCTTCGATTATTCGCGTTATCATGGGGTTAACTTACGCCGCCAGAGAACTTCATAACCATTGCTTGATTGGTTCGCTCTATAGCCTTGAATGCGGCTTTTAGCTGATGCTTTTCTATCGATGATAAACTTGAAACCGACACACGGTTGTCCGTTACTTTATTTTCCAACTGATGACGCCAACGCAAACGATTTAAGAACAGCCAAATATCACGTAGGTTAGTCGCATCTCTTTTTGAGAGCTGTGAACTTTCCGATAGCGCGTCTAGCCGGGCAAGTGTATTAGGCAACGTAACGCCATCAGCTAGCGCGTATATGCGGGCGATATTGTTGATTAAGGCCACGGCTCGGGTTTTAAGGTCGATCACGTCCTTCTCTTTACGGCCTTTTTCATAAATGAACTTTTGAAACATGGAAAGCGGAACCGATATTTCGTTACTATTTCTCGTAAGCGCTGCTAAGAACATATTTTGCTTCATCAAGGGGGCCCTTTGACGCTGCAACTGCTTAAATAAACTTATATCCCCGGCTGCGCAGCGAACATCGAGAAAAATATTAAAGTGCATAATCGCATCTTTAGTTGGTGCTTTTACCCATCGCTTAGCTTCTTCAATGGCTTCTTCAAGCGAGAGTCTAAGCTTAGGATTGCTCGCCATGATATTACCATCGCACAGTTTAATGCCGCATTTGGCCAAACCGTTACACACATAATCAGCCATTTTTGCGAAATATTCTGCTTGCGTTTCGCTTGGGCGCTCAGCAAGAAGCAATCCATTGTCTTGATCCGAACCCATCGTCTGGTCTTCTCTTGCCTGTGATCCATAAACAAGCCACGCAAACATCATGGGGGCTTTCCCGTTAGCCTGTTGGAAAAAGCCAATAAGCTTTCTTGTCATAATATCGGTAGCTTGAGATAAAATTTTGCCAGCAATGTCATAGTCCCCTGCTTTTTTCGCATGAGCAGAGAAATAATGCGGTAACTGCCAGGATAGCCGTGTTAATTCGTAAAGGTTCTCCGCTTTGCTTAGCTCTCCAATAATAAAAAGAACATTACCACGCTGATGACGAATAATATCGCTGGCTGTCACCATACCCAATGGCACAAGGGTTTGCTGGTCGATAACGGGGAGGTGATGAATGTTCCTTTCGGTCATAAGCGCCAAGGCATCAAATAGCGTTCTATTTCCCATTATCTGCGCAGGATTAGGCGTCATTATATGGCTGACTGGAAGATGAATATCGAGAGAGGCGGCAACCACTCTTGAACGTAAGTCTCGGTCGGTGATAATGCCAATAAGCTTATCTTCTCGTGTAACCAGTAATGACGATACCTTTTGATTCGTCATGATCTGCGCCGCCACTGTTATTGAGGTTTCTACATCCACCGACACGGGAGACTTATTAATAACATCCTCAAGCCCTTTATAAAGCCACATGGAGTTGCTATGGGAAATAGCATGGTTTTGAAGGGCATTATTGCGCAGCCCATCAAAAAAATTTCGAATTGCTGGCAGTTCAAATAACGGAGTAACAGCAGACGCTTCAAAACAGTAAACCAGACCTGGACTGTCTACACTGATGCTTAATGAAAAATTACGTTTTTCCATTATATTGGTGTAGCCGAAATAGTCCCCCTCACTTAAATGGCGTAAAGGGGCATCTGAATCTTGGACGGAAAACTGTCCATTTTGAATAAGAAAAAGTGACGCTTTTCCCTTTTGCAGGTCGCCCACATTATCCGCTGTCAGGTAAATCAATTCGGTTTGTTTTATTAGCTCAAGCTTTTGCTCTTTATCCAGTATGTCAAAAGGTGCTGAAGTGTTGAGAAAGTCTTCAACTTGTTTGGCCATCGCAGTCATAGGTAATGTCCAGTTCACAAAAAGAAAAAACCAACCTACTCACTTTCGCCAGTAGATTGGTTTTATTTTGCTAAAGCCTATCTTAAGGCAACATTAGTTTAGTGCGCTGATGCTTCACCCGCACCCTTAGGATAACGAATGCTTTCAACCAGTTCTTGGATTTCTTCTGGCGCTTCATCTGTTGCTTTGAACACAAGGAAAGCCACAATGAAGTTCACCATCATACCTAAGGTACCAATACCTTCAGGAGAAATACCAAACCACCAGTTGTCAGGCGTATTGGCCGCTGGGTTTACAAATTTGAAGTAAATAATGTAAGCCGCAGTGAAGGCAATACCTGAAATCATACCAGCAATAGCACCTTTATCGTTCATGCGCTTGCTGAAGATACCCATAATAATTGCCGGGAAGAAACTCGACGCCGCTAAGCCGAAGGCAAATGCCACCACCTGTGCAACAAAGCCTGGCGGATTGATACCAAAGTAACCGGCTATGACAATGGCCACCCCAGCAGCAAGTCGCGCATACATGAGCTCGGCTTTATCGGTAATGTTTGGCATAAAGTTTCGTTTCAATAAATCATGGGAAACAGAGGTTGAAATAACCAGCAGCAAGCCTGCGGACGTTGACAATGCTGCTGCCACACCACCCGCTGCAACGAGTGCAATAACCCACGCAGGTAAGTTCGCAATTTCAGGGTTAGCCAATACCATGATATCGCGGTCGACTTTCATTTCGTTGCGCTCGTCACCCGAATAGAACATCTTGCCATCACCGTTCTTGTCTTCATATGAGATAAGGCCAGTTTGTTCCCAGTTTTTAATCCACGACGGCGCTTCTTCATAGCTGGTTCCCGTCATTTCAGGTCCATTAATGGTTTCGATCATATTCACACGGGCAAACGCTGCTAGTGACGGTGCTGTGGTATATAGAATTGCGATAAACGCTAGTGCATAGCCTGCAGATTTACGCGCATCGTGAACTTTAGGCACAGTGAAGAAGCGAACGATTACGTGTGGAAGACCCGCTGTACCTACCATTAACGCAAAGGTGATAAAGAATACATCAATGGTACTTTTTGTTCCTGAGGTGTATTCGTTAAAGCCTAACTCGACAGATAAATTATCGAGTTTCTGCAGCATATGCACCCCCGAACCGTCTGCTAAGGTTGCACCAAAGCCGGTTTGCGGCAGGATATGTCCTGTTACCATCATAGAGATAAATACCGCAGGTACAATGTAGGCGAAAATCATTACACAATACTGTGCAACTTGCGTGTAAGTAATGCCTTTCATACCGCCAAGTACGGTGTAGAAGAACACGATAACCATACCGATAACCACGCCAGACACAATATCAACCTCTAAGAAGCGGCTGAATACCACACCTACGCCACGCATTTGACCTGCAACGTATGTAAAGCAAACGAAGATTGCACAAAATACAGCAACCGTACGCGCGGTTTGTGAGTAGTAACGATCCCCAATGAAGTCAGGTACCGTGAATTTGCCAAATTTACGTAAATAGGGAGCTAAACAAAGCGCAAGTAGAACATAACCACCTGTCCACCCCATTAGATATACTGCACCGTCATACCCCATAAATGAGATAAGACCCGCCATTGAAATGAACGAGGCTGCCGACATCCAATCTGCTGCCGTTGCCATCCCATTCATAACGGGAGGTACGCCGCCACCTGCAACGTAAAAATCGTTAGTTGAGCCTGCGCGAGCCCAAATAGCGATAGCGATATAAAGCGCGAACGATGCGCCAACGATGATAAACGTTAAAGTTTGAACGTCCATGATTTACTCCTCATCTACGCCGTAGCGTTTGTCCATGGCGTTCATCTTCGCCATGTAGACAAAGATCAATGCAACAAATACGTAAATTGCGCCCTGCTGCGCAAACCAGAAGCCTAATTTAAAGCCAAAAAATTGGATTTCATTTAAGATATCGACAAAAATAATGCCGGCACCGAATGATACGATAAACCAAACGACTAAAAGCTTGGCGAGAAGAGCGAGATTCTCCCTCCAATACGCTTTTTTGTCCTCTTCGTTTCTAAATGCCATTGTTTCACCCTCATGTCAGGTTAATTGATTGTTATGATTTTACATATTCCTAACGCCCGGCTTTGTTAACGTTATTGCTGCGTGTTACGTGATTAAGGAAAGACAATCACAAGCAGCAAAGTCAAGCATTTAGGAGCTCGCGTATTACTCTAGACCTGCCTTTAAAAATTCAAAATGAGACCATGGTCGTAGGTAGACCATGGTCGAAATGATTATAATAGCGACAGCATTGTTAAAACTAAGTTAAAAGGAACGTTATGGTTTTTGGTTGGGTAACACTTGCAGTACTGTACCTCTTCTTGCTGTTTTCACTGGCGAGTTGGGGTGAAAAGAACTCGCCCACCGCTAGAGCACTAACGTCACATCCCGCTATATATTCGCTGGCCCTCGCTATTTATTGTACCGCATGGACTTTTTTCGGCATGGTAGGCCAAGCAAGTAGAGACACCTGGATTTACCTGCCAATCATGCTTGGGCCTATTCTCGTTTACGTCTTGGGTTATAAGTTTATTTACAAGTTAACCCTCGTCAGCAAGAAGCAACACATCACTACCATTTCCGACTTCATCGCGTCGCGCTATGGAAAGCGCCAAACCGTAGCTTTGGTAGTTACGCTTATCGCGCTCCTTGCCACTATTCCTTATATCGCGCTTCAATTAAAAGCAGTGGGCGCTACTTTCCAACTTCTTACTCAGCAGCCTAACAGCAACGGCATTATTATTGCCGCCACTGGCTTCATCGCGGCATTCGCAATATATTTCGGTACCCGGCAAACGGACGTCACCGAATACCGACGGGGCTTGATGCTGGCTATCGCCTTCGAGTCGACCATTAAATTGCTGGCGTTAGTGCTGGTTGCCATTGTTGGTTATAGTGCGTGGAAGCGCACCCAGTCTGGTCCATTCTTCGAAAGTTTCACCAATGAAATAGCCTTGGCGCAGTTTGGTTCGTTTACTTTCATCGCTCAAACTATCATGGCGGCAGCGGCCATTGTTTGTTTGCCTAGGCAGTTTCACGTTGCCATTATTGATAACCTAAGCCTAGGTCATCTGCGCACGGCAAGGTGGTTATTCCCTCTCTACCTGACCATTATTTCAGCGGTAATTCCTATTATTGCCATTGCAGGCAAAGCCATTTTTGCTGGCGCTAATATCGAGCCCGACTCTTACGTACTGTCGCTGGCTGTATTTTCAGAGTCAGTTCTTCTTCAAGTGATTGTCTTTGTAGGTGGGCTCTCTGCCGCAACAGCTATGATCATTGTAGCAACACTCACACTGAGTACTATGCTCACCAACGATGTGATTCTGCCGCGCATTCTTGCATTTACAGGTAATACCGATGACAAACAGGACGTGTCGAGCAAAATCAGGCTTATTCGCCGTATCGTCATCGCGTTTATCTTGCTTATGGCGTTTTTGTACCACCAGCAAATGACCAGCAGCCGCTCGCTTCATTCAATTGGGCTTATTGCGTTCTCGTTAGTTATCCAGCTTATGCCAGCCATTGTTGGCGGACTTTACTGGAAGCGCGCGCATGCGCACGGCGTTTACGCAGGGCTAATGGTGGGATTAGTGATTTGGGTGTTGTGGCTCGTGCTTCCCATTGTGAGCGAGCAAGTTTCACAAATGGAACAAAACGAACTCATTAGCCAAGGCGCTATGATTAGCCTAGCGGCAAACAGCTTTGTTTACATACTCTTTTCACACTTTGCACCGCAGCGTCTTATCGACAGAATGCAAGCTGAAGCCTTTGTGTCTCCTGCCATTTCCACTAACAATACCGTTAAAGCGCAGGCAACTAACGTGACCGTCTCCGATCTTATAACGCTATTGTCGACCTTTATGGGATCCGGTCGTTGTGAACAATTGTTGGAACAATATCAGCAACTCAATAATTGCCAATTAAAGCACGACGATACGCCGAATGAGTCGTTTTTATCATTTTGCGAACGCGCCTTGGGTGGCGTTATTGGCGCATCGAGTGCCAAAGTACTGCTAGACAGCGCATTGCGTGGTAAGAAGATGGACTTTACCGAGGTTATCAACTTCTTCGATGACACAACGCAAGCCATGCAATTTAATATGACTGCACTACTCACGTCACTTGAAAACATGGACCAAGGCATTAGCGTAGTCGACAAACATTTAAATTTGGTAGCGTGGAATAAACGCTATGCCAACCTCTACCCTTACCCTGATAACTTGTTGGCAGTAGGTACGCCCATAGAAAAGCTTATTCGGTATAACGCTTCACAAGGTGAGTTCGGCACAGATAACGTAGACGGTGAAGTAGAAAAAAGGCTGGCTCATTTGCGCTCTGGTATGCCCCATCGCTTCACGCGACAGCGAATGGATGGACGGGTTATTGAGATGGTAGGTAATCCTTTACCTGGCGGAGGCTTCGTAACAAGCTTCAACGACATCACCGGACACGTGGAAATACAGCAAGCGCTTGAAGAATCAAACATTGACCTTGAGGCTCGTATTAAGAAGCGCACTGAAGAAGTACACTCCATAAACGCCGAGCTTCGACTTGAAATAGAACGGCGCTCTGATGCCGAGAAAGAACTGATAAGGGCACGAAAGGCTGCAGAAGATGCCAATGCCAGTAAAACCCGCTTCTTGGCGCTCGCTAGCCATGATGTTTTGCAGCCGCTAAATGCGGCCAAGCTCTACGTGAGCGCCCTTGAAGAACAAGAACTGACTGAGTCAGCGTTAGCCATTATTCAAAAGCTTAGCCATAGCGTGACGTCTAGCGAAACACTCATTGGCACTTTGCTGGATATTGCACGCTTAGATCAAGGTGAAATGAAACCCGATATTGAGCCTATTGATGTAAGGACCCTGCTGTCACCACTTGTGGACGAAATGGCGATGCGCGCGCGGGAAAAAGGACTTAGTTTTAAAGCGATTATACGCCCGTGCTGGGTAAAGGCTGACAAAACGTACTTATACCGAATAACGCAAAACTTGCTTTCAAATGCGGTGAAATACACGGAAAATGGCCGCGTCTTGTTCATTATCAAGCCTGTCAAAGACACCGTTTATTTCAAAGTTATCGACACTGGCATTGGCATATCTACCGATAAAAAAGACAGCATTTTTGGTGACTTTTTCCGCGCAAACGAAAGTAAGGAACACGGTATTGGTCTTGGCTTGGGGGTTGTTCGACGTTTAAGTCTGCAGTTGAACAGCGATATTAGTGTTACCTCGAAAATAGGCAAAGGCAGCTGCTTTGCGTTTAGCTTGGATAAAGCTGAGCCAAAACAGGTATCCAACGTTACAGCAAAGCCCCGCAGTACAACATTTACAGGCATGGACGTGCTTTGCGTGGACGATCAAAGAGAGAACTTAGATGCCATGCAGACCCTATTACAGAAATGGGGAATCAATGTGGTGCTTGCGAACAATTGGGATGACGCGTTGAAAGTCTGTGAGACTATTCAGCCTCAAATCTTACTCATGGATTATCAGCTCAGTCATGACAGCGAGAAAAATGGGCTAGCTTTGATTGAAGAGATAAGACATCGACTTAATATTGTGGTGCCAGCAGCGCTTATAACGGCGACACCAGATGAAAGCTTAGTTACACAGTGTAAAGCCCAAGGCGTAAACTTCTTAGCTAAACCGCTAAAACCAGCGAAACTGCGCGCACTACTTCAAAGTATGACGCGCTACATTAGGGAGGCGAAAAACGTGTAGCTAGTAGCTCGCTGCAGGTTTTTCGCTATATGAGTAAGGAAAGACGTCTAGAGTAATTCGTCGTGTGGTTTACTTTCTTCAATTTTAACCACCGGCGTCTCTACGCTCGACTTTGCCACCACTTTTCCCATTGCTCCCCACTTCTCTTTAGGGTTGAGCAAAACAGGACGGGTTAAAATCAGGTTGTTAGGATACATGAGGGTTTCACGCTCAGCGGTAAGCAAGCGCGTGCTAAACGGCCCTACATCGGCAATCACACCTTCAATGAAGTTATCGCCGTCGAGAATGCGCACATAATTACCTCTGCGATAGGCTACGTTTGTGAGCAAAATAAAGTACGCAGTGATGTTACTGATGAGTGACCAACTAGCAAAAAGCGCAACACCGGTTACCGTGATGATAGAAGTGGAAAGCACTAAGAGCCCAGAAAAATCGATCCCCCATGCTAGCAACAATAAGGCTAACGATACTGTAGCAACAATAACCCGTGCAGCAAAAAGCCCTTTAATAGCACTATTTGATTTTAGCTTTGACTTTACGATGTTGGTTTCTAATTTTGGCAGCAACTTACGAGACATCGCCAAATAAATTAGTAAAACCAAACCACTCCACACGACATTTGACTGGTACTGAGTTAACCACGCCAAAAACCCATGCCACCACTCATTCATTAACCCAAATCCTTACATTTTTTCGTTAAGCAGACTGACCTTAAATTCTGATTTTACGTTAAAAAGGCCAACGCGCTCTAATGCTAACGTGAAAAACAGTCAAGTTCATGCATTAAAAGCAATCGACACAACAAGAATTATTCGTAAGACACCCCCGAACACTTACATTAGTATGCGCGCAAAAATGACTTGTCTATTTAACAATCACGTTCTAACGTGGTAATAGATTGGTCGATAAAACGACAAAATAAAACACAAACTACAGGCTTTTTTATAATGCGCATTGCAATTCTTTCTAGAAATCCTCGTCTTTACTCTACTTCACGCTTAGTCGAAGCTGGGCAGGCTCGCGGGCATCAGGTTGACGTTATCGATACCATGCACTGCTACATGGATATCACCAGTGCGCGACCGTCAGTTCGCTATAACGGTAAGCGACTACCCTATTACGATGCAGTGATCCCGCGAATTGGCGCATCGGTTAGCTTTTACGGCACATCGGTCGTTCGCCAATTTGAAATGATGGGCACATACAGCCTTAACGAGTCGGTTGCTATCAGCCGCTCTCGAGATAAATTGCGTTCGTTGCAGCTTTTATCACGTAAAGGCATAGGTATGCCGAGAACAGGCTTCGCACACCACCCTGACAAAATCGACGATGTTATTAAGACGGTTGGCGGCGCCCCAGTGGTTATTAAGTTACTTGAAGGCACGCAAGGTATTGGCGTGGTATTGGCAGACACGCAAAAAGCGGCAGAGTCGATCATTGAAGCCTTTATGGGTCTTAACGCCAGTATTTTAGTGCAAGAGTTCATTAAAGAAGCGGGCGGTGCAGATATTCGTTGCTTTGTGGTAGGTGGAAAAGTTGTAGCAGCGATGAAGCGCCAAGCAGCACCTGGGGAATTCCGCTCTAACCTTCACCGCGGCGGTCAGGCAAGTTTAGTTCGCCTAAGTCCAGCGGAACGCAAAACAGCGGTAGATGCGGCTAAAACGATGGGACTAAATTGTTGTGGCGTAGATATTCTTCGTTCGAACAACGGTCCAGTCGTTATGGAAGTAAACTCTTCGCCGGGCCTTGAAGGCATTGAGAAGGCGACCAATAAAGATGTCGCCAGTATGATCATCGAGTTCATTGAAAAAAGCGCAGAGCCGCACAAAACAAAAACCCGTGGAAAGGGCTAGCGCCCTTTAACCTTTGCTATGCAATAACGTAAATATAGGAAAACGTTAGTGGTAAATGATGTTTTAAGAATTGGGGGTGAAAACATTGCTCCTGGCGAAACAAAAAAGATTGAGTTAGAAATGCCGCCGTTGTACACGGCCACCAATATGAGCATTCCGGTTTACGTTAAACGAGGAAAGCGACCAGGTCCCATTATGTTCGTTAGCGCAGCCATTCACGGTGACGAATTAAATGGCATCGAAATAGTAGGCAGACTTATCCGCTCAAAAGCGATTGAACGCCTAAGAGGAACCTTTATCGCGGTGCCTATGGTTAATGTGTACGGCGTACTAAACCAATCTCGTTATTTACCCGATAGACGCGATTTGAACCGCAGTTTTCCAGGGAGTAAAAAAGGTTCGCTTGCCGGTAGGTTAGCCAACTTGTTTTTCAAAGAAGTGGTAAGTAAGTGCGATGTCGGCATTGACCTTCACACCGGCGCTATACACCGTAGTAACTTGCCACAGATTCGCGCTGACTTAGACGACCCAGAAGTACTGGAAATGGCAAAAGCGTTTGGCGTACCTGTACTTCTTAACGCAGAGTTACGCGACGGCTCTTTGCGCGAATCGGCCAGTGAAAGTGGCGTTAAAATTCTGCTTTACGAAGCAGGCCAAGCGTTACGTTATGACGAGTTTTCTATTCGTGCCGGCGTAAGAGGCATTATTAATACCATGCGTCATTTGGGCATGCTAAATAAAAGCCGCAGCAAGGGCCACAGTATCGAGCGTTTTATAGCGCGCCAAAGTGGATGGGTTCGCGCACCAGAAAGTGGCTTTGTGACGCATCTAGCACAGCTAGGTGACCATGTTGAGAAAGGTGACAAACTGGCCATTATTGCTGATCCGTTTGGCAATTATTTAGACAGCCTTGAAAGCCCTGCAGAAGGTGTTGTAATTGGTAAACAAAATATTCCGCTTACCCAAGAAGGTGAAGCGGTATACCACATTGCATACTTTTCAGAGCCTGATACTGTTGCAGAACACGTAGAATTATTACAAGACAATTTATTGCCACCAGAACAGGGTCCTGTTTTATAAAATTGGTAGAAAAACTGATGAACAATAAAAAAATTGTTGGTGCGGTAGAGCTGTGCGATTTACCCAAACTCGCCATCTCTGATTTGAACGTACGCGTTGATACAGGGGCGGCAACGTCTTCACTTCATGTGGACAACATTGAAGAGTTTGATCAAGACGGTGAATTATGGATTAAATTTGATATTCATCCGGACATTCACAACGTCGAACGCGTGGTTCGCAGAGAAGCACGTGTAGAAGGACAAAAACGCGTAAAAAGCTCAACGGCTACACTTGAGAAGCGCTATGTTATAATTACGCCTATAATAATGGACGGGTACCAGTGGGATATTCAGTTAACCCTAACGGACCGCTCTGAAATGACCTATTTGATGCTGCTCGGAAGAGAAGCGATGAGTGGTCAATTTATTGTAGACCCCGAACACGACTTTTTGCTGACGGGGAAAGATTAACATTACAAGTTAGCCATAAGGGAAATGTTAGCTGGATCCCTTGGGCAACTTGCAGTAAGGCATGCGTTTAGTGCATGAAAAATACAATATGGACGTTACGAAAAAAGCCCGAATTGTTGCCGCTTTGCTGTTGAGTGTAGTTACACCATTGAGTGCTCATGCTCAGCAGATAAACACAAACGAGGTAAGTACTGACTTACCTCACACCGTTCTCCGCCTGCCAAACATTCATCCTGGGCGAGATGCCGTATACGCCTACGCTAAACGTCTTCTCACAGAATCGCTGCGCGTTACTGAACCTCAATACGGCTCTTTTGAACTGATTGTCAGCGACCAAGAAACGGCGCAAGAACGTCAACTACGCAGCCTTGAACACCACATGCTAGACGTGACGTGGAGCGTTACCTCAACAGAGCGTGAACGTCAGTTCCTGCCCATTCGCATTCCCATTATGGCGGGTCTTTTAGGTAAGCGTGCGCTGCTGGTCAGAGAAGGCGATACGCGACTTAAAGAAGTAAAGTCATTAAACGCGTTACGAGCATACCGCGCGGTTTTGGGCTACGACTGGCCCGATACGAAGATTTTTCGCGCAAACGATATCCCGGTGTTGGAAACGACCTACCGGGCGTCATTTCGAACTGTTTCGGAGGGCTTCGCTGATATGTTTCCAAGAAGTGTTGTGGAAATTAAAGAAGAGCTCGCTGACAAGGCGCTCTCACGCGGTCTGACTATCGACGATCACCTTATCATTTCATACCCGAGCCCCATCTTTTTCTTTGTAGGAAGCGACAATCAGGCATTAGCAGGGCGGATAGCTGAGGGTCTGTTAAGGCTCTTCGAAACGGGTAAGTTTCAGGAGCTACTGTTAGCTCACGATAACTTTAGAGAAGGTATGGCACTTACCGAAGGGCGAACGGTTATTGAAATTGACAATCCTTTGCTCAGTGAACAAAGCCGCTTGGCATTGGAAAAGTTCTTACCGGAATTTGCTACCTCAGAAGCCGTGCTTAAGTTCGACGCTACTGAACCGGCGGCTCCAACTCAAGTTGTGAAGCAATAAGTACCGCTTGTGTGCGGTTGTTTATGCCCAGCTTTTTAAAGATAGCAGTAACATGCGCTTTAACCGTGGCCTCTGCGATATCTAAATTAAAGCCAATTTGCTTGTTCAGCAAGCCGTCTCGCATGTAACAAAGCACCTTGTATTGCGAAGGCGTTAGCGAGGCAACTTTGTCCGCTAATTCAGAGAACTCTTCATTCACCTCATCAACGTCTTCACTTAAGTTATCAGGTAGCCATACATCGCCATCCAGAATTGCTTCTACGGCGTTTGCAATATCTTGCGCACTGGCAGTTTTTGGGATGAACCCTAGCGCGCCCACGCTAATAATCTTTGAAATAAGTGTGGTGTCTTCTGTGCCAGAGACTACGGCAACAGGAAGTTCGGGAAAGAGTTTTCGAATATGCAGCAAGCCAAACAAATCATTGCTACCCGGCATGTGCAAATCAAGCAGCAATAAGTCGATATCCTCGTTGTTGAGAATATCGACTGTAGTGTTAAGGTCTCCCGCCTCTTTGAGGGTTAAGGCTGGAAGTGACAACGACAACGCGCCTCTTAGTGCATCGCGATACAGCGGATGATCATCAGCGATTAGAAGGGTTATCATTGTCTATATCCTTAGTTTCTACTTATTTAGACGTTCCTCTATCAGTGTATCAACAACCGATGGATCCGCCAACGTAGATGTGTCACCTAATTGCTCATGCTCATTGGCGGCAATCTTACGCAAAATACGGCGCATTATTTTACCAGAGCGGGTTTTAGGTAATCCACGAGACCATTGGATCATATCAGGTGTAGCAATCGGGCTTAGCTCTTGACGCACCCACGCCTTAAGCTCTTTAGTAAGGGCTTCATCTGCTTCAACCCCTTCATTTGGCGTTACGTAAACGTAGATACCCTGCCCTTTGATATCATGTGGGAAGCCAACAACAGCAGCCTCAGCCACTTTAGGATGGGCAACAAGTGCACTTTCGATTTCAGCGGTGCCCAAACGGTGTCCAGAAACGTTTAACACGTCATCTACACGACCGGTGATCCAGTAAAAGCCATCTTCGTCGCAACGAGCACCGTCACCGGTGAAGTACACACCTTTGTACGCGCTAAAGTAGGTGTTAATAAAGCGCTGATGATCGCCATAAACCGTTCGAGCTTGGCTAGGCCAGCTGTCTTTAATAACAAGATTACCTTCTGCTGCCCCTTCAAGCTCATTACCGTCAGCATCAAATAGCGCAGGCTGAATGCCGAAGAATGGACGAGTCGCTGAGCCAGGCTTCAACTCCGTAGCGCCAGGTAAAGGCAGGATCATATGTCCACCTGTTTCTGTCTGCCACCATGTATCGATGATAGGACAACGGCTCATACCAATTACGCGGTGGTACCATTCCCATGCTTCAGGATTAATAGGTTCACCTACTGTTCCTAACAGACGAAGCGATGAGACATCACACCCTTCAGCTGGAACATCTCCGTGGGCCATTAATGCGCGGATCGCAGTTGGTGCGGTATATAAACTATTTACTTTGTATTTTTCCACTACCTGAGCAATACGCTTAACGTCTGGATAGGTGGGTACACCTTCAAAGAACACTTGTGATGCGGCGTTCACCATAGGGCCATAAACCATGTAGCTGTGGCCTGTGATCCAGCCTACATCAGCGGTACACCAATAAACATCGTCTTCTTTGTAGTCAAAGGCATATTTAAAGGTCATCGCAGAATATAAGAGATACCCGCCCGTAGTGTGTACTACACCTTTTGGCGTTCCAGTAGAGCCTGATGTATAAAGGATAAACAGTGGGTCTTCCGCGTTCATTACCTCTGGTTCACACTGCGCTGACACGCCATCAACAGCGTCATGCCACCACACATCGTGCTTAGCATTCCAGTCTACTTCTCCTCCTGTGAGCTTATGAACTAAAACATGAGTAATAGACGGACACGCATCACCAGACAGTGCTTTATCCACATTCGCTTTCAGTGGAATACTTCTTCCAGCACGACGGCCTTCATCAGCAGTAATCACGACTTTGGCGTTGCTGTCATTGATACGATCGGCAATAGCGTTAGGTGAAAATCCACCGAAAATCACCGAATGTACTGCACCAATTCGGGCACACGCTAGCATGGCGTAGGCAGCCTCAGGTACCATCGGCATGTAAATCGCAACACGATCACCTTTTGCTACGCCCATTTCTTTAAGTGCATTCGCTAATTTACAAACTTCATAGTGCACTTGTTGATACGTGATATCTTGGCTATCTTCTGGTGAGTCACCTTCCCAGTGAAAGGCGACTTTTGTGGCATTATCAGCTAGATGGCGGTCAATACAGTTGTAGCTGGCATTTAACTCACCATCTTCAAACCACTTAATAGACACATCGTTTTCACCAAACATTGTGTTTTTAATTTTGGTGGGCTTTTGATACCACTCAAGCATGGATGCGTGCTCAGCCCAGAACGCTTCAGGTTGCTCTACAGATTGCTTATACATCTCATCATATTGAGATGCGGTTAAATGTGTAGACTGAAGAATGTTCTCAGGCACAGGATAAGTTTTGCTGGCGGTCATAAAGATTGCCTCCAATATCAATGATGTAAAATTCTTGTTGTATGGTGAAACACTCTAGCCATTCACCCACAAAGCAAAATGAGACTTTGGTCTTAGCAGCATACAACTAAGGTTCTACTAGAAAAGTATTACGACTATAGTCTTATGCGACCATTGGCTTATTTAATTTTGAGATAATAAGTACACAATCAGCAATGTTAACGTTGAATTTACATTTATTTAACCACTTTTTTGGAACAGACACGATGAAAGCTAAAATAAAAAATACGGCTACAGCAGTAGCGCTGTGCCTGGCAGCATCTACAGGTGCAGCACAAGCAGCAACAATCGGCGACACAAGTGTGAAATTCACAGGCTACATTAAAGTCGACGCTATGGTTAGTGACTACTCAGATGGCACCATTGCATCAGGTAGCGTAGGTCGCGATTTCTATATTCCTTCACTAACACCTGTTGGTGGCGTTGACGAAGATCCACAATTTGACGCGCATATCAGAACGTCACGATTCCGCTTTGCTACTTCTACTCCAACTGCTGAAGGCGATACCATTAACGGTGTTTTCGAGCTCGACTTCATTGTAACGAGCGGCGGTGATGAGCGTATCAGTAACTCTTACGTGCCTCGTGTTCGCCATGCATACCTTACCTACAAAAACTGGTTGGTAGGTCAAACTTGGACGACATTCATGGACGTTGGTTCACTACCAGAGTCTCTTGATTTCATTGGTACGACTGACGGTATTACCTTTGGTCGTCAAGTTATGGTGAGATATACCAACGGCGGCCTTCAGCTTGCGCTAGAAAACCCAGAATCAACCATTACGCCATTTGGCGGTGGTAGCCGAATTACGAGTGACGACAACAGCGTTCCAGACTTTGTAGCTGCCTATACGTCAAAGTATGACTGGGGTTATGTAAAAGTTGCGGGCTTATTAAGACAGTTGTCTTACGATAATGCCGCTGGCATTGATGCGGACGAAACCAGCTTTGGTGTATCGGTAACCGGTAAATACAATTTGTCTAATGGCGACGATATTCGCTTCACGTTCAACACGGGTAAAGGTTTAGGCAGATATTCCGCGCTAAACGCAGTTAATGGTGCAGTACTTACCGAAAGCGGCGACCTTGAAGCCATAGACTCAACAGGTTACGGCATTGCGTATCGTCACAAGTGGAGCGAAAAAGCGCGCAGTAGCATCATGTTCTCGGCGTTTGAAGCAGACAATGACGTATCATTAACAGGTTTAGCCACCACTGAAAGCACTTATAGTACACGTGTAAACTACTTGTACTCGCCAACTAAAGCGCTAACCGTTGGTGCTGAATACGCTTTCGCAAAGCGTGAGATTGAAGCCGGCCTTGAAGGCGACATGAACCGCTTCCAAGTTTCAGCAAAATACGCATTCTAAGAAATCCGCTAAGTTAAAAAAGAAAAACGGCACTGAGCTCATCAGCGCCGTTTTTTTGTGCATACAGAAAATAGAATGGCGCGCTACGTTAGCTACATAGTGGTGAAGATAATACCCAAAGGCATAATAAAGAATAAGCCACCGATATAAGCTGCGCCGTACATTTTCCGCTCTGCCGCTATCACTGATAATTGATAAGACAAATTGAGCGGAATATTGCGCAATAAAGGTAGCCCGTAAATAAGCGTAACGCCCAGAACGTTATAAATCAGGTGCACTAGCGCTATTTGTAGTGCAAATCCACTATTAACCCCCACTACACCCAACGCTGCGATAAGCGCAGTGATACATGTACCTATATTCGCGCCCAATGTGAACGGATAGATATCCTTAGCTTTTAAAATTCCACTACCAACCAAAGGTACCATAAGCGATGTAGTCGTTGACGAGGATTGCACTAGCACGGTCATCACAGCACCCGACGTTATTCCAGAGAGCGGACCTTTTCCTATGCTGGTATGCAATAGCGCCTTTGCCTTGCCCACCATAAGTGATTTCATAATTTTACCCATGTAGGTAATTGAAAACAAAATAAGGCCAATGCCAAGAATTATTTTCGCTACGCCCGGATAAATAGAAGGTAAAAAGGAGAATGCTTGTGTAACTAAGTCTGTTACCGGTTGCGTCATCGCTTTAATAGGATTAACACCAGACACACCGATGGCTTCACCAGTATGGAGAAGCGCAACCAATTGGGCACTTAAAAACTCCAAAATACCAAACGCCATTTCAAGAGGTAAGAAAATTAGTACCGACAGTACATTGAAGAAGTCATGAATAGTGGCCGCATTGAAGGCTCTTTGAAACTCATCTTTTTTTGCAACATGACCAAGGCTCACCAATGTGTTGGTAATACTGGTCCCAATGTTGGCACCCATCATCATGGGTATAGCGATAGTTATGGGTAAACCACCCGCTACCATTCCGACAATAATAGAGGTAACCGTACTTGAAGACTGAATAAGTGCGGTACACACCATACCAATAATCAATCCCATGACAGGATTAGAAGCAAAACTAAAAAGAGATTTCGCGTGATCGCCAGTAGCAAATTTGAATCCGCTGCCAATCATGCTGACAGCTAATAACATCACATAGACTAACAAGGCTAAAAGAAGCCACTTACGCCAGTTATGTGCTTTTTCTAGCACGCTGTTCTGGGCTAGTTGAGGGTCAATCATTGACATAATACGCACAACTTCATACTTGAAAAACTCATAATATGACGTGCGTATTACACAAAAATGACGGGGAGTGAAGTGCTACCCCGCCATTCTTAGGAAGAAAATAAATTCGCTTAGAAGCCTAAAGGATACTGCCTTAGTACACTGTGAATGTCGTCCAATGTTTCCTTCGAAAGTGAAATATCAAACGCGTCTATATTTTCTTTAAGTTGAGGCACAGTGGTAGCACCAATAATTGTTGAGGTAACACCAGGCACTTGCTTACACCACGCCAACGCGAGCTGCGAAGGTGTTATTCCTGCGTTTTCTGCAATCTTCATATATTCTGCTGTAGCTGCCTGCGCTGGCGCTTTATCTCTAAATAACCCCATACGCTGAGCTAGTGTCCAACGACTACCTTCCGGTCTGGCTCCATCCTGATACTTACCACTTAACATACCCGTTGCTAACGGCGACCACGGAAGGTAAGCAATGTTCTCTAGTTCACACATTTCAATTAAATAAGGCCAGTCTTTCGCATGAAGTAAACTGAACTCATTTTGGATAGAAACTGGAAGCGGCATATCCAGCTCTTTGCAAAGTGTAAGAAAGGCGTGAATGCCCCAAGGCGTGTCATCTGACAGCCCCCAGTGTCTAATTTTCCCTTCATCCAGCGCGCGCTTAATGCCTAAAAGGATATCACGCATACCATCCAGTTCTTTTTCTCGATTGGTTTTGGTTGGATCAGCACCATCCGGCCAATGCTTACCGAAATGAGGTGTAACTCTATTCGGCCAATGAAGCTGGTAAACGTCGATATAATCGGTTTTTAAGCGCTCTAATGAATAGGTGAGTGCGTTTGCGATAGCGTCAGCTGTAATGGGCCCTGCGTTGCGAATGTACTTCAAACCGCTGCCAGCAATTTTAGTCATTAAAACAATGTCAGAGCGCTTTGATTCGTTCCGCGAAATCCAATTACCGATAATGCGCTCTGTATCGCCATAGGTATCTACATTTGGGGGAACAGGATACATTTCGGCCGTATCGACAAAGTTCACGCCTTTATCCAGGGCAAACGCCATTTGCTCGTCTGCATCTTGCTGGGTGTTTTGAATGCCCCATGTCATTGTGCCCAAACACACATCCGACACCTGTAAGTCGCTATTTCCTAAGCGGTTAAACTTCATTTTTGCTTCTACCTTGCTTGGCTTATACCTTATTGATGCAATAATGAGTCGACCGCTTAAGAAATAAAAGTGCCCTCTGTGGTTATGAGGCTTTCTTAGTGGCCAACTCGGCTTCTACACTTGCTAGCCGCGCCTCAATATCTCTTTTGGACTCGACCATTTCATTCGCCAATTCTGCGAGTGATTTTAACTCTGCAAACCCTAACTTTCTCGTATCAATCATTTGATACTGACGCTTACAGCGATAAAAGAAAGTAAGAAAGTTAACAAAAGCGCGGTGAAATGTCGCAAAACTCTTGATCAATACCAGAATTAACACGATAGACGTGAGCGCAGCAATACTTAGACTGTAAATACGCACTTGGCCTTCTTGTTGTTCAATCATAGGTTTCAATGCGGTATCGACACCCTTTAGCTGTGTCTCCACATTATGTGCGCTTTGTCTGAACTCTCCGCGAAGGCCTTCATTGTGAGTTACACCAAACGTTGTGAACGCATCAACTAATTGCAACAGCGCTTCTCTATATTGTATCAATGACTCATCAAGCGCCGAACTATTGCGGTAATCAGCAACTAAACGCTCAGTCATTTCGTTCATCAACTTCGCATAATACCCTTCTTGGGTTATTTGATAATTTCGCGTGGCGAGTTGAATATTGGTTAACAACTCTCTTGATAATGGGTTTTGAGAAAGTGCCCCTTCGTTGAGTACTTTTTCTAGCTCGGAAATACGCCCTCTCAGCCCGTCATTTTGCGTGAGCCCAATTCGCTCTTGAAGAGAGACAACATGTTGGAATACCCCGCTGTAGGCCTCCATTGAGGCAGACAGGCTTTCGACATCGGCCACAGGAAGACGGTATTCATTGAACATGGGAACAAGGGTAGTAAGTCGCCCTTTGAACAAATACGACTGCTGAAGAAACTTGTCAAAGTAATCGGTGTCGTGGCGAAGTAAAAAATCCTTTTCGTGTCGTCTCATCTGAAGCAAATCTTGCCCCATTCTCAGTAGCGCATCTCGCTGCTGATTTAAGCCAATTAAACGCTGAGTGAAATAATGCTGACTTATCACCAGCATAGCCATTCCAATCACACAGATAAGGGTCATTAAAACCAATCGAGACTTAATTGAATCAAACTTCATGACAAACTCCTCTTGGGAGAAAACAGAGCGAACAAGACATAAACAAAAACTAATAAATGTTTAAATTTCGCCAACATACGTCATTACTATAGGTGCTTAACGTGACATTTTTTATTAAACCTTTGTAGCAATTTTGCACATTATTACATCAAAAAAAGTCACACATTTAGGGTGAAACCCCTATGTTCGAACAAAATTCAAACGGCCACTATTAGTGCGTACTTTGCTGCGATGACGTTAATCCAAAAACGCCGCGTTTTAATTAAGTACATGGCACGAATGCCATGCGCTTCAGCAACATAAACGCGTTCGGTAATGCTAACGACACAACAAGTCAAATGATTGTCTTAAGCATCTAAGAAAAAGCGCAGCCTCAAGAATTTGGAGAAGAATATGAAGAAGTTCGCCCTATCTACGTTAGCTGCAGCTATGCTAGCAAGCCCTTCAGCCCACACACTTGCCGATGCTTACATCGGCTCACAAATGGCTGAGAAACTTGTGTCGCTCTCCCCTGCTGAATCGCTGATGGCTGTTGTTACGTACGATCAAATGTCACCACTTGCCGAGTCACAAATTACGCAACTATTAAACTTGGGTATTACAGAAGGCGTGCAATTTAAGAACCTTCCAATTATTGGTGTGGTGGCAACGAAGGCGCAAATTGAGGCTATTGCTCAATTCGACGGTGTACGCTCAGTTTTTGCGAACCGTGAAATGAAGCTATACAACGCTGATGCTCGTGAGATCACAGGTGTTGCTGATTTGCAGGGCGAAGGATTTGCTTCAAGAAACAACGTTGAGTTCACTGGTAAAGGCTCAACTATTTTAGTGATTGATTCGGGTATTGACGCTTCTCACCAAGACCACTTCTTTGGCGATACTGTGGTTGATAACGTGCAAGCAATATTGAATCCGGGTGCGCTTTCTATCGTTGGCGTAACGGGTCCAACACTATCAAACCAAGTGAATACCGACCTAAACTCAGGACACGGCACACACGTTGCCGGTACTATCGCGGGTAGCGGTGTAATGTCTGATGGCAAGCACCGTGGAGCAGCCCCAGATGCTGACATCATTGGCTATGGTTCAGGCGCAGCAGTGCTGCTTTTAGATACTATCGGCGGCTTCGACTACGCAATTAGCAAGCAATACACCTTCGACAACCCTATCAAAGTTATCAGCAACTCGTGGGGTTCTAGCGGCAAGTACGAACCACTCGGCCCTGTTTCGTTGGCAAGTTACAAAGCACATAACATGGGAATGATTAGCGTATTCGCAGCAGGTAACGATGGCCCTGGTGAAGACTCGCATAACCCATATGCACAAATTCCTTGGGGGATCTCTGTAGGTGCGGGTGACAAGTTCGGAAAACTCGCTGGCTTTTCATCTCGCGGATTAAAAGGCGAGACTGGCGACTTTACTATGCCTGACGGCACGCAATGGACGTATAACAACGAAGTATCGGTTGTCGCTCCAGGTGTGGACATTATCTCTACTCGCGCCGTACTGAACGCTGCCGCGAATGGTGGAGACGCAGACATAGATGCAATTGAACCTCAGAACCTTCCTTTCTACACCATGATTTCTGGCACATCTATGGCGACACCGCATGTTTCAGGCATTATCGCATTGATGCTGGAAGCGAACCCGAACCTTGATAACGCGACAATTAAGCGCTTGCTGCAAGAGACAGCCACTAACATGCCTGGTTATGAGCGCTGGGAAGTCGGAGCGGGTTACGTTAATGCACGTTCAGCAGTTGCTGCTGCCCTACTTGAAGATATGGACCATAAAGTTACGGTTAATAACTTAGATGGTAAAAGCTTTAAGGCAAATGCACTTGTAACCACCAGCGATCGAGTGGAAAACTTCGATGTTTTTTATTCACCGGTAGGAGAGCCTGACGTTATTCCTTTTGAAGTAGGTTCAGAAGAGGTACTTGTCAAAGCGTCTGCCGATAGTTTTGCAAACTTAACCAAGCTTGTTCTTGTAGCCCCTGACGGCACTGAATATCGCGGTAACTTAACTACGCCAGTACTTTCTACCACCATGCGTGTTGCTGCACCAGCCATGCCTGGTACGTGGGGCGTATATGTTTATGGTTTAACATCACTCTCTGGTGTAGAAGCTGACCCATTAGGTTTAACTAACGGCCCAGGTTTACCTGAAACATTTAACGTGACCGTGTCGTTCGAAAATAGCGGCGGCTTTGAAGGTATGGACGACGTAGAAGGTCACCCTCAACAAAACGCCATAGAGTTCGCGGTAAGTGAGCGCTTAATGGACGCCATCAATAGTCGAGGCTTCTCACCTGATGCTCGTCTTAAACGCAAGGACTTTGCGCGCTATGCGGTAATGGGTGGAGCCGTTAGACAGTACCGTGACCTTTTGAATGAAGAGCGTCCTAATATTGGTTCAGTACCTGGTTTTGACAAAGCGTTCGTTGAATCAGTAATGGTTAAAGGTGGCGCACTTAAAGATAAGCTTCGTACACAGTCTCCTGTACTTCGCAGCGAAAATGGTAGTGCTGACCCGTTCGCTAGTGTTACTAAGCTAGATATCGCTTACTCACTGGTACAGATGCTTGGCTTGGAAGAAGCAGCACTTAGTTTTGACCCTAACGCCAACATCGTTGTTGACTATAACGGTGAGCAAATTGTGCTAGAAGATCAAGACAGTATTCCGGCTGATATGAAAGGCTACGTTCAGTTAGCACTTACTTTGTCGTTGATTAACGCAGAGTTTGGTGTAGAGCAAAGTCCATTCAGCATCACGCCTACTATAACTGCGAGCTTCGCGCCAGATACGGTTATAACCAGAGCGCATTACGCTGTATTGGCTTCGCGCTTCTTTGCTCAGTATTTCGAATAAAATCGCAAACCACTGAAAACGGTGCCATTATATTAATTGATAATGGCACCATTTTAGGTTAAATTTTAACCAATACTGAAAGAGGTCATCCTATGATGTTTACTGCGATGAAATTCAGACAACTTACCACCGTTGTTGCCACCACAGCTCTACTTTTGTTTTCAACTGCACAAGCACAGGTAGTCACGCCTGCAACTCTCACTGTCGACGACAATAAGATTCAGGCAAAACTGACGCTAAGCAGCTTAATTGAAGTAGATTTAACTGTAGAGTTCGAAAACAGTATTGGCCTAAATGCTAACAACATTGACATTACCGCTGAGCTGCTTGATCCCACAGATTTGACCATTACAGACCGCCTGCCCTCAGCACTAACAAGCGCTGTTTCGGGTTTCCCGGTTCTTGTATCAATCTCTCCGAAAGCTAACGCCGGTTTTGGGTTTGAAGGTTTGGCGACGGTTGAGCTTTACACCAAAGCTATTCACTACACGCCAACCATTCCATGGCGTTTGTTTACGTCTCACGACGGTGGCGAATTTGAAGATATAACCGTACTCATGTCATCAGGTAGTATCCGCGCGCGTGGCAGCACAGGTCAATTTTCTGATTTCATTATTTTATTAGACAATCGCCCGTCAGCTTCTGTTATCGATGACAAAGTTGCTTCGTTAAGCTCGATAGTAAATGGTAACCGCGATAAAATTTCGGCGCTACTAGAAACAGCGATAGACAGTGGAATAAACGATGTCCAGTCGGCATTGGCGGTAAACGATGACGATGCGGCACTGGTTGCTGTAGATAGCCTTATATCGCTTGTTGAAAATGCGTCTGGCAATGAAATTGCAGATGTGTGGCGCTCAAGTGGTGATGTTGTGAATGTGAAAGGTTTACTACTTACACAGCTGCAAACATTACGCTTTAGCTTAAGAACATTATAAGTCATATACCAACAGTCTCTGACAAGTTTAATTGCGTTGAAATCGACGCAATTAAACCAGCGTTTGGCGTGCACTTATAAGCAAAAGCTCGCTCATTTGTGTGATTTTATACAAATAAATGAAAAGAGATGGCACCAGTGACGCGACGAGGAATATGCCATGCCGTTACAAATAGCCTTTACAGAAAATAACGGAAGCGTAAGTGAGCACTTGCTTTTTGAAGGTCGCGAGTATCAGGTCGGCCGCTCTGAAAGCGCGGACATCGTTATTCCCCACCCCCAAGTTTCTCGCGCTCATGTTGTATTACGAGCAAACAAACAAGCTGACAACGATCACGTTTGGCAGCTAAATGACATGAGCTCTACAGGGTGCTTCAGTGCGGGAATTCAAATAAAGCACCTGACGCTAGACAAACCCCATGTATTACAGCTTGGTCCAGTACCCTGTGAATTTACTCCCCTTGCACTCAATAATGTCGTTAGGCTTGATAGCCAACGGGAGTGGAGAAAGCAACAACTAAAGCAGTACCAAACGCAGCTTCAACAGTGTAATAGCAGTAATGCTCTTATTAACCTTGCCAGAGAATGTTTAACCCAATCATTAGGGTGTGAACGGGCATCACTCATTTTGTTTGATAAGATAAATAACTATCAACTCGGGGTAGGCTATGAAAGCTGGATGCAAGGTGAGGACTTTACCGGTAGCCGTACTATCATCAACCAATGCATGCAAGGAAATGCTGTTCGTGCGATTGGCAATATTGTTTGCGACAAATCGTTAAACAAGCAGCATAGTATAATCAGTCACGGCATTCAGGCTGCCATCTGTGTACCTGTTTGTATTGATGAAAAGCCCGTTGGCGTATTGTACGCAGACTC
This sequence comes from Alteromonas sp. G4i35, assembly GCF_054960375.1. Taxonomy (NCBI): domain Bacteria; kingdom Pseudomonadati; phylum Pseudomonadota; class Gammaproteobacteria; order Alteromonadales; family Alteromonadaceae; genus Alteromonas; species Alteromonas sp. G4i35. Next base: position 149,273 of record NZ_JBHNZD010000008.1, read on the forward strand.
GACGCTGGGACGCCGTTACTTTACCCAAACGGACATAGATTTTGCCACCTCTTTAGCGAATATGATTTCGATGCGTTTGTTATTCCACACAATTGAGCATAAACTTTCACTTATAAGCTAAAATAAAAATAACAATTTAGTGACGCAATTCGTCTATTCGATTGCGTCGCTGTAGTGGTTAGTGAAGTGTGGAGAAGGCTTTGAACAGGCCCGATGTATTCTCGTCGCAAAACAATTCTCTTAAAACTGAGGCGCTAGCTTTAGGGACTTCTATTGCGCCAAATTCCCGTCTAGCTAACCGGTTTCGAATTGTTGAACAACTTGGCTCAGGTGCTCAGGCCGCCGTTTTCAGCGCCATCGATGAATTACTTGATGTGAAAGTTGCACTTAAGGTCATTGAGGGTGGCGCCAGCGACCCGGTTAAAATGCAAACCATCCGCAATGAAGTCAACATCGCTAGGCAACTACAGCATCCTAATATCATCCGTGTTCATGACGTTTTCTCTGATGGAGATACCGCCTTTTTTACAATGGCGTTTATTGAAGGCGAGCCTCTGTATACACGCATTCAACAACCCATCAGCAAAGCCGATTTCGACAAGTGGCAGCAACAGCTCGTTGAGGCACTGTTGGCCTGTAAATCGATAGGCATTAAACATGGCGATATAAAGCCAGACAATATTCTTCTTGATCACAATGCAGACATTAAACTGATCGACTTTGGAATTGGGCAGAGCGCTGCGTCTGGCGCTCAAACGAGCGGACACCAACGCTATACCGCTCCTGAAGTCATCCAAACTGGAAAAGCGAGCGAACATTCTGACACCTACAGCTTAGGAAGAGTGTTAGAAGATATGCTGGGCTGTGTCCAAAAAGAAGGATTGGGCTTTTCTCATTACCTGTGGACGAAAAAACGCAGAGCTTGTATTGATCAATTAACACACCATTTGCCCGCGAAGAGACTCTCTTTGAAACAGGCACTTAACATCAGCTCATCAAGCGATAATGGCAGTGCTAATGTAACTTACAAAACCCTTGTCACCTTTTCCGCCATTGCCATATTGGTACTTGTGATTAGCGCCAGCATTTTTTCTTACTCTTGGTATCAAAAAGCGCAAACCAGACTGCCCTCTGATACTCCTATTCAGCTACTCGTACTCAATGACCCTCAATATCCACTTTTAGATACGATAAACACGTTACTGCGCTACTCCCTTTCTACTCACCCTAACATTGTTTTAGATGATAAAGCGCAAACCCAAGCATTGGTGTCAAACTTAGCGTTATCCCCATTTAATAACGACAATGACAGAGTAGACTTAGCGGCTTCCACGTCGGTAAACAGCGTATTATTACTTGATGCTACGCCTACCAGTAGCGATAGCTACTTACTTCACGCTAGTGTTCTTAGTATGCCCGCTAACGAACCTATATTTACCGTGTCACATAATGTAAATGCAAACACCCTGTCCGATGATTTAAGTGTATTTGCTAACAAGCTCATTCAATCGCTATTTGACGCCATCGAAACGCAATCGCCTCAACCACTTCCTGACTTACGCTACCTTGATGCCTTGGATACCGCTTGGCAAAAAGGAGAAGCGTTAAATAGCGCAGACACCGTTGAGGCGATTATAGCAACCACACCGGACTATCCGGGTGGATGGGTGGCAAAGGCTCGAAACGATTTAAATACGGGCGACTATGACGGTGCCAGGCAAGCGATAGAAACCTTATTCCAACTCTCTGACTTGGCAGTGTATTGGCGTTTACAAGGCGAGCTATTAAGAGCAGAGCTAAACGAAGATCTATCTCTTGCTCAACAATCAATAGATGCGCTTGTATCTCAGTTCCCTGATAGACCAGACTTGCTGTCGATGCGTGCAGACATATATCAGTGGGCTGGCGAAGATGCCAAAGCAATGTCCGACTATAAAGCGGCTTTAGCCCTTCGCCCCAATAATGGACAACTTTGGTTTGAACTTGCTCGTCTGCAAATTATTAATGGGGACATTGAAACTGCCACCAGCGACTCATTAACTCGAGCACTCGTAGCGTTTCGTCAAGCAAAAGATCCCCGAGGCGAGAGTTTAGTACTTAACGCTTTTGGTATTGCTTACCTACGTACAGCTGACAATGTGGCTGCAGCGCAGTATTTTAAAGACGCACTGGCATTGCGTGATGCAAAAACGCAGCCCTCTCAGCGGGCTAAAACCTTAGCCAACCTTGCCATCGCCACATCTCTTACGGGCGACTATGCCACCGCAGAGGCGTCATTGGAAGAAGCGGTAAAACTACTCCACGATTTAGGTGACTTGGCACAAGAAGCCCATGTAAACGATACACTAGGTTTTATGTTTGAAGAGCGAGGCCAGTTCGCAAGAGCGTTAGAGTACTACAAACGCGGTCTTGATATTCGTGTGCAAACCGATGACAAGGTGCTTCAGCCGCAAAGTATGAGCAACGTGGCCTATATGCATTTTTTAATTGGAGATATCTCTCTTGCTGAGATTTACTGGCAACAGGCGAAAATGCTATTTGAAAGAAATGGGGACGAATCTCACTTACTTCGAACCCATCAAAACCTTGCACAGTTGAGTTTGGTAAAAGGGGACAAAAATACTGCTTCTCAATATTTAAGTACCGTCGACAAAAAGCTTGGAAATCAGCATAACCAAGAGAGAATGATAAACCACCTGCTATTCAGCTACTTAAACTTTGCAAACGGAAACTTGACCGAAGCCACGCAGCACGCAACTGACGCAAGGCGCTTAGCTCTGGCTTCTGAAGATGCCAGAGCCCAAACCGAGGTATTATTATGGCAGGGAGAGATGTGTTTACTTACCGCAAACTGGTTGTGCCTAGAAAACAGTCTTGAAACCGTGACGCCTACCATTAGCGAAGAGCGCCACGAGCAATTTGCCGTTTATCAATGGTTAACATTGGGATTGAAGCATCATAAAGGCACACTAAATAACGAACGTGACGAGATCTACACTACACTTGTCGATAACACCAACGTACCGGTCATCACTGAAATTAAAATTCTGCTCGACATACAGCAGCGACTTTCTTTGAATGAAAATAGCAGCGCCATGGAGAAGCTTGGCTCGCTCATTAAACCAACCTACTACCAGCCTTACCTGCAGTGGCTATACGTAAAGGCGTCACTAGGTGATGAAGAGTCCATCGAAAAGTTAAAGCAAAAATTAGCGTTATATCCTACCTACTGGCGGAACCACCTTTACTATCGCGCCATACCAGGTAAAGAAGACACGGTGGATGACTTAACATCCAAATGGCTATCTCAATTACCTGAGCAACAGGTTGGAGACTACAGGAACGCCTATTTTGACTGACTTGGCCACCGAGATAGAGAACATTAAAGCGTTACAGGCGACCCTTCAGGCTCGATTAGATGCTGACCAAGAGGTTTTGCAACAGCTCGCAAAACGATTGTGGGCTCAACAAGAATCAGAAAAAGCGAAGCTTTCTCGTGAATTACATGATGGGATTGGTCAGCTGCTCACAGGGCTGACACGAAGACTGCAAGCATTATCAACCTCATCGCCTGAGCTTGAGGCACTACACGGCATCGCTGAAATGGCGTTAAATGATGTCAGACAATTATCGCGGCTAATGAGCCCAACAATCCTTGATGACTTAGGTCTTAAACCAGCACTTAACTGGCTTTGTAGAAATTTGCTTAGTGGTGAAGATATTGAATATCACACCGAGATTACCGTACCGCCTGATCTGCCCAAAGATATAAGCACTTTATTATTTAGAATTGCGCAAGAAACGCTGGTTAATGCTATAAAACACAGTGAGGCCACCAACCTTACTTTATCAATTTCTTACCATCATCACGTTATTCGTTTGGATATTCTTGATAATGGTGTAGGGTTTGACAGTAAAGCCATAGAGCCCGGCATTGGCCTTTCTAGTATTCGCGACAGAGCAGAAGCGTTCAATGCGACACTGGAAATAGACTCTGCAGTAGGGCAAGGCACCAGAACAACAGTAACGGTACCCGTATGACAATTCGTGTAGTGCTAGCCGATGACCATGTGCTTATGCGTCAAGGCGTGTCTCAAATGCTAAATGCCAACCCAGATATCAGCGTAGTGGGAGAATGCGACGATGGTGTCGCGCTAATCGCTGCTGTGTTAAAGCTCTCGCCAGATGTTATTTTAATGGACATTTCGATGCCACGTATGAGCGGTCTGGTCGCTATTGATAAAATTCTATCTCAGCGCAGTGACGCGAAAATTCTTGTGCTGTCTATGCACAACGAAGTGGAATACATTGAAGCCATGCGCGACGCAGGCGCTAAAGGCTACATATTAAAAGAATCTTCCGGTGAAAGCTTGGTTGAAGCCATCAAGAAAGTGGCCGCAAACAAAACCTGTTTTCCCGATGAACTAACCCAGTCATCTAGCGATCAATGCCAAAAGCACGTATCGCCACTAAGTGTATTAACTAGAAGAGAGCGAGAAGTTTTTTTCTTAGTTGCTGCAGGCAACACCAGTAAGAAGATTGCTGAGCTATTAGATATGAGCCTTAAAACTGCAGAAAATCATCGCAGTAATATTTATAAGAAGCTTAATTTAAGCAGTTCGGCAGAACTTATCAGAATGGCAGGAAAAGCAGGTTTATTAGAATAGTTGGGATTTATTCTCAGCGTAGAACTCTTTTCCATTTCCCCTCCTCCCAAATTCCATATTCAGCGAATGCTGGCTGCAGTAATTAAAGCCCTAAACAAAAAAGAAGGGCCTTACTTCAGCCACCCCTCTCTAAAAAGTGTGCGAGGGCCGGTTGTGGCATTCAAAACCCTCAGCAGCAGGGATGCTGCTGTGGAGCGCCCATGGATGGGTTTACCGCGTGTTTTGAATGTTACAACCGGCCCTCGCCTCAAAGGACTAAAGTTCTGCGTATTGCGTTAGGATAAACGCGGCTTCGCCTCTTGATACCCCATTTTGTGGATTAAAGAAGGCTTTAAGCGTAGGCTGTAGGTCAAATGGACCTTGCTCTACTTTCACTTCTACCTGCATTAGCCCTGCAGCCAGTGCTTGTTGAACATAGCCGCGATACTCAGGAGCAATCGCATCGGTGTCTTCAACTTCCACCGCTTCACCAAGAACAATTGCGATAACCTTCTGAGAGTCAAAGCTTTGCGCTGCATCTTCAAGACCTAATGCTTGAACCATTGAGTACGCCATTTCTTCTTTGCTCACCTGCATGTTGCTACCAAAGAAGTCACCATCAGCTTGCATTACGGGCTGCGTATTCATCTCTAAATCTCCCAACACCGCACCTGTCGCTGTCGCAGAGTTTACCGCTGCAGCATTTTCTGCACTCACATCGGTGTAGTTAACTGTGTTACCGTCGTTTGTTTGACGAAGGTTTGCACTAAGCGCCAACGTATCAGCAAGCTCTACACGAGTTAGTGGTGCGTCTGGCGCAAACCCACTTTCTTTTGCATCCATTAGCTCATTAGCAACGACGTATTCAATGAAAGGTTTAGCGGGATGACCTACTGCATCATCAATACCGGTGTAACCTGATGTGACTAACAAGCGAATATTCACATCGTTAGTGCCAGGGATACCCACACCGTTTGTAACACCTAGTGGGTCAACTGACACACCACTAATGCTACCAATTCCGCGGCTATATAGTTTCCATGTACCCGGCATACCCGGCGCAGCTGTGCCAACAGAAGAACCTAAAACAGGTAGGCCGATACCAGAGCCATAACGGTTGCCTGCCGGGTCTTCTAGTACGAACGCTGTTGCCGTTTCAATTGACGCGCTCGCCACCACCATAGATACGTCAGACGTTACTTCAAACTCTTCTACAGGTGACTCACCTACGGGTAGGTAAGTCGTAGGTAGCGTAAAGCTGTCGCCTTCAGCAACATTAGCAAATGCGTTAAATTCGCGATTTTTCTTCACGGTATCGCCGAATACTTCTTCACCTTCAAGCACTGCAGTTACCGCAGCATAAGCGTTAACATAACCAGCGCCCACTTCCCACTCGTCCATACCAGCCATTGGTGTTGCGGTTTCCTGAAGAATACGCTTCACATCTTCCCACTGAAGGTTTGGATTTGCTTCTAGCATTAGTGCAACAATACCAGACACGTGCGGCGCAGCCATTGAAGTACCGCTAGACACGGTATAAAACGGTAGGTGTTGTGGTTCAATCATTTCCGCGTCGTCAGCTGCACTTAAACCGCCTAGGCTAGACAGTGATGCACGAGCAGAAATAACGTCTACACCTGGCGCCGTTACGGTAGGACGGTCTTCCCACGTGAACACTTCACCATCAACAACCGCTTGTCCGCCTTTTCCGTCGACACCGCGAGAACTAAAGTCAGCTAGCTCGCCTTGCTTGTTGCCCGCAGCCACTGTAATTACCCAAGGTGCTTTTTTGAAGTTACCGGTAATTGTCGATTCGCCTGGGCCTGAGTTACCTGCCGAGAACACGGTAATAATACCGTTGTCTGCCAGTGCTTTAGTCACAACATTTGTTGGATCATCTGGATTAAATTCTGTACCCACATCGCCAGTGTTACCGAACGAGTTAGAAATAACACGAATGTTGTAATCGAACTGGTGTGTTAACGCGTAGTCGAAGCCACCGATCGTATCTAAAATAAATAGACCTGCGCCCGAGCCATAACCGATGATGTCTGCACCCGGTGCTACACCTGCATGCAAGCCACCGCTCTTGGCGCCATTACCGCCTACTGTGCCTGCCACATGCGTTCCGTGACCGCCTAAAATATCGGTGTTAGATACGTTTTCTTGGTATGTAATCGGTAAAATGCCGCTGTAGCTGTTTAAGTTTACTTGCGCTAAGACGTTTTGAACTACGTGATCAGGGAATGCTAAATCACCGTGAGTGCCGTCAACACCCGAGTCGTTTACTACTACACCAATGCCTTTACCTGATACCGGCATGCCATTTATGCGAATGTCACGGTCAGCCTGTAGTGCCTGTACACCCGTGATTTGGGTAGACTCATGGTTTTCTAGTTCTAGTGGGTCGTTGTTCCACACTGACACCACGTCATCGCGTTGATAAAGCGCTTCAACTTGCTGTTTGTTGGCTAACACACCAACAATAGGCACGTTACGTAGGCTAACACCTCCAGTGATACCTAACGATTCAAGTGCTGTAATTTGTTCTGTTGTGGCAGGTCCCTTACCTTCGAATGTAACAATAACTTGTTGTAGTTCTAGTGGCGAAGCCGCAAGCGCATCAGCCAATGTTTTATCGAAAGTTTTTGCATTCACCATGCTCGCTGGTAGGGCACAAGCAATAGCTACTGATAATACTGTTTTGTTATTAAGGAACTTCATAATACACCTCTCTTTGAGTACCCCTTGAGTATTTAACAACCAAAGAAGCAAAACTATGGGGAGTTCCCCCTATTCGATGTAATTTATAAAAGCGTTGAAAAAGCAGAAACTTAAAAAGAAAAAAGCCCTCACAAAAGGAGGGCTGAAAACACCAACTATCGAGAAACATAGATATGTTGGAGGGAACGAACGAGGTACCAGAAACACATTAACTTAAAAAGGATTACTGTTTGCGCTTTCTCATTGAAGTAAACGCAAACAAAATTAGCATAGCAGTGGCAAAAGAAGCAGGTTCACTCACTTGAGTAGATCCATTATTAGATTCAACAGTTTTAACTACTTGAAACAAGCCACCCGCACAGCGGTCGCCACCGTCAAAGAAAACACAGGTGTCTGTTTCGCCTAGACCGGCTAAACCTGAGCTAATAGTGAATTCGTAGGGAACGCTTGAATCTTCAATGTAGAACTCAAATCCTTCACCGCTTTCATCACCAAACACACCATTATTTAAATCAACTACTGCAAATTCAGCGATGTCTTCTTCTAGAATGTAGTAAGAGACGTTATCGAACTTTAACTGAAAGAAAAACGATAGCCATGTATTCATATTGAACTGGGTTTCGTTTTCATCAAAGGTGATTTGCCCAATTAAGCTGGTTTGGTCAGCTTCGTCACCTAACACTAATCGTGTGAAATCATAGGTAATTACGCCAGCGAAAGAAGGCATAGAAAACAGAACGAACACAGCGGCAATTAATGACTTCATAGTAAACCCACGTCTAAATTCTTATGGGCTTAGTATTGAACTTAATGCATTGAATACAAATAGGGAGTTCCCCCTAGTTGTATTCAATGCTATCTAATATGACGTGGTTTAATTAGCGTTTTGTTCGCGTAGTACTTTTGCTAGTTCGTAATTACCTTGCGAAAGAGCGATATCCGCTACCGAATTACCCGCTTTATCCATGTGAGCTGGGTTAGCCCCTTTATCGATAAGCGTATTGATAATTTCTTGTCTATCGAAAAGGCTTGCGAACATCAACGCCGTTTGGCCTTGCTCGTTTTCTTCATCTATATCGCAATCGGCAAAAACCAATTGCTTAGCTACACTGACGTGACCTTTAAATATGGCCCCCATAAGTGCGGTGTTTCCGCGGTTGTCTTCTTGACATGGGTTGGCATTAGCTTCGCTGATAAGAAAGTTCACGGTGTCGGTATGCCCATGGTACGCCGCAAGAATAAGTGCGGTGTAGCCTTTTTCATCGGCCACATTAACATCTAAACCGGCTTGATAAAACGCACTCAGCATGGCGCTATCACCTTCCCGCGCTGCATCAAAATAACGTGCTTTCAAGGTCTCCATATTAGGCCTAGTTGCACTTTGTTGAGTATCAGCTTGAGTGGTTGCGTCACTTACCGCACTAGTATAAAAACTGGTGAAGGTGGCAACGACGAACAGTGCTGCCGTAAGTGTTTGCTTTAAAAAAGACATTGTGCCCCCTTACTGGTAAATCTAAATTTGGTTACTACAAAAGTGTTTTCAGTAAAGCTGTTACAGAAAGATTGTTAAAGAAGAATTGTTTGAGAAAAATGGGAGTTACTCAACACTGTGATGTAACTCCCAACCCTATTGCTACTTAGCTTATTGCATTAGTGCGGTTAGGCTTTCAGCAACTTGCTTTGCTTTAGCGGCACGTGCAGCTTGCTGTTCCATTAAGTCTTTCGCCGCTTGACGAACTTTAGACATTGGTGCTTTCGCTAATTTTGCTACACCTGCACCGTAGTCTTTATCAGCGTTGTACATATAAGCACTAATAATGACGCGAATTTCTTCTTCAGGCACCGATGCCAACGCACCACCTAAGTTACTAATTAGGTTTTTCTGACCTTCTTTAGTTAGGTTTCTGAAAAACTCCCCTGCTTGTTTAAAGTTCTGCTCTTTGTAGAACGGAATTTGTTGCGTCATACCAGCAAGCGGTTTGCTTGAGTAACGGAACGCTGGATCTTCGTTAAGATCAAGACGTCGACTTGGCTGGTAGTTCACATCGCGATTAGTACTCGTTGTGCGTAGCTGACCATGCTGTTCGTGGTTATTAATAACCGCGTTTTTAGGCGCATTAACCGGAATGCGGTACGCGTTTACACCTAGGCGATAGCGCTGTGTATCAGCATACGAGAACAAACGACCTTGAAGCATTCTGTCTTCTGACGGCTCAATACCAGGAATTAAATTGCTTGGTGCAAATGCCGCTTGTTCAGTTTCTTCAAAGAAGTTATCTGGTACACGATTAAGCACTAGACGACCAATCTTTTTAGCCGGCACAAGCGATTCAGGCCAAATCTTAGTGGTATCAAGTGGGTTAAACTCGAAATCATCCAATTGCTCTGGCTCCAGCTCTTGTAAATAAAGATCCCAAGACGCCGTTTCACCTTTTTCACCAATTCGCGTGTAGATGTCGGTAGTATGCGGCTGCATATCCATTCCCTGCACTTTCATGGCTTCTTCATTGGTAAAGTTCTTTATTGGCTGGTTCGACTTCCACGTGAACTTCACGTACTTGTAATTACCTTCGTCATCAACAAACTTGAAAGCATGTACACCTGAACCATCCATATTTAGATAGCTTGACGGTGTGCCGTAGTCAGAGAAAAGCATAGTTAACGTGTGCGTTGACTCTGGTACGTGCGAGAAGAAATCAAAAATGCGCTTAGGCTCTTGCTTGTTCGTTACCGGCGATGGTTTAAATGCATGCACCATATCTGGGAACTTGATTGCATCGCGAATAAAGAAAACCGGGAAGTTGTTGCCGACGAGATCCCAGTTACCTTGTTCAGTGTAAAACTTCACTGCAAAGCCACGCGGGTCGCGCAGCGTCTCAGGTGACAGATGACCATGTACTACCGATGAAAAACGAACAAAAACGTCGGTCTTTTTACCCGCTGATTGAAACGGCGCAGCCAGTGTTTCATCTGAAAGGTCGACTAGGTTTTCATAATACCCATAAACGCCTGTACCACGTGCGTGAACAACGCGCTCAGGAATACGCTCGCGGTCAAATGCAGCTAGCTTTTCAATAAGGTGCGAATCTTGTAGTAAAACCGGTCCCCATGGGCCTGCTGTTTGCGAGTTTTGATTATCGCCTACGGGGGCACCATTTTGACGTGTTAGTGTATCGGCGCTTACGCCTAAGGTAAGCATACTGGCAGCTACGCCGCCTAGGACAAACTTAGTTAACGTTGATTTCATTGAGGTTCTCACAGCTGTACTCCAACATGAAGGTTGGTACGAGGTTTAGGGGCTTTGACTTCTACGCAAACTTGGTCGCCATAATAGTTATCAGCGTAATTGCATTGCGTTCGAATGGGTTGATTAGTTGTGGAGGAAACACGGTGGCTATTCGCCGTTGTTAGCTTTTTTAATAGTGCGCTCATTTGGCTCTCCTTCTTAAGTTGAGAGCATTATCATTAATTGAACAAAACTATTAAAACGGGTTAAAACGATTCAAATAATTAATTTATTTGATTGTAAAGATGCTAGCTAATCGAGAAAAGGTATGAAAGTAAGTAAATGATGCGTGACGAAAGAAAGGTTGATAGAAATTTGCAGTTCACACTTGGGGATAACGGCGCCATTTTAAAGTAATGAGAATAAATGACGCCAGTTTTCTAGATAACCGTAATATCTGGTCTCCAACTTCTGATCTCTAACCTTCAAGCCATGGCCCGGTTATAGCTAAGGTCTTCGTTGGAGAGTAAATATTCACGAAAAGCGTATTGCCGTCGGGCGAGAAACACGCGCCGGCAAGTTCAGTTTGCGCATGGAGCTTTGCAAAGTTATACACTTCTCCATTTGGTGTAACACCGCGTAAATGATTATCAACAATGTCGGTATATTGGTCTTCGCACACCAATAGATGCCCATTTGGACATACGGTTAGGTTATCGCCGAAGTTATATAAGTTCTTGTCTTCACTTTCTAAAAATAGCTGAAGCTTGTCTTGTTTACCATCAGCAGAAGGAACAAGTTTCATCACCTGACCGAGCTGCTTTTGGCCACCATTAGTACAGCAAAAATAAAGCTCATTTTCACCCCAATGTATACCTTCACCGCGAGCGAATAAGGCCGCACCTTTCTCATATCCTCTAGCGCGTAAGTCATCGTTCGGGCTTTCTGGATTGTCTAATGCTATCCACTCAACGTCGAACCACGTCGCCAATGGCATAGTTGTGGAACTCCAGTTACGTGTATCAAACTGAGGTTTGTTTTTTACTACCAGGGCTTCTAATTGGCCGCCAGCTGCCAATTTAGCGTACTCGTTAGGTACAAAGCGATATAGCAAGCTGTCACCCTGATCTTCAGTCAGGTAAACAATGCCTGTTTTGGTGTCAACACATGCCGCTTCATGGTTAAAGCGCCCCATTGCTTTAAGTGGTTTAGCTTCAATGAGTGAGTCAGCATTTGCAGGTACTTCAAATATGTAGCCGTGATCTTTGTTTACCACATCACCGTTCGGGCCATGAGGTCGGTCTACGGACTCTTCACAGGTTAGCCACGTGCCCCAAGGCGTAATGCCGCCCGAGCAGTTTCTTACCGTTCCAACAAGACTGATAAACTCTCGCTCTACCGTTTTGGTGGTAAGGTTATACACCATGGTTGTGGTGCCGCCTGGTAAAGCAACCCCACTATGATAGTTGTCGTAGGCCAACTCGCTAGTATGCATTTGAATAGACTGTGGCTGAGCACTTAAGTGTTTGGGGTGCAGTTCGTGGTTACGTATTAGCGCAACCTTGTCGCTAGTACCTTCTATAGGAAGACACCCCATGCCATCCGCTCTGTCAGGTACATGCATACCATCAGACATGCTATTTCCAAGGCTTGATATAACCTTATAGCTAAAGCCTTTAGGTAAATCGAGCAGCTTTTGAGGGTCGGCGATTAATGCACCATAGCCTTCACAAATCGGCATAGACGCCAAATCCAACTTTTTACCAAAAGCACTGCTAGCTAGGCCACCAAATGCCAAAGAACCCACTAAAAACTGGCGTCGTGTAATCATGAAAATCTCGCAAAACTGATAAACAGAGCATAGTACCCTTTAATTGTTACAGTATCACAACAAAGGGGTTAAATTTCCACTTCTTAGCTTCGTGAATATCTTATACCGTCAGACGGGAGTGAATGCTGAGCCTTTTTAATTCCGACAACGCATCGTGCGATTCAGGAACTCTTACATAAAAGCGGGGATGGGTTCGCGGCGTGTTACTTCTTCTCCCCCTCAAATGTTTTGATATGCTTCGAGAAGGGAGTGATTGTTGTGCCCTCTGAAACCCTACACCGCAGGGACGCGGTGTCGGAGCTCTTACTTAAAAACAAGGATGGGTTTACGGCGAGCTCCCTCCTCTCTCCAAAGCTTTCTGGTATACAGATTGCGGAGGGAGTGAAGCCCCATCAAAAACTCTCAGCAGCAGGGACGCTGCTGCGAAGCCGCTATGGATGGCTTTACGGCGTGTTTTTGATGGGGCTTCACTCCCGAAATTCCAAATCGCAGGCATAAAAAAAGCGCACCTAAGTGCGCTTTTTTTGGCTTGTGTTGCTAAGTCTAGATTAGTCTAGGATCTTAGATACAACACCAGCACCTACTGTACGACCACCTTCACGGATTGCGAAACGAAGACCTTCTTCCATCGCGATCGGAGCAATTAGCTCAACTTTGAATTTAAGGTTGTCACCAGGCATTACCATTTCTACGCCTTCTGGAAGCTCTACAGCACCAGTTACGTCAGTTGTACGGAAGTAGAACTGTGGACGGTAGCCTTTGAAGAATGGAGTATGACGGCCACCTTCATCTTTAGATAGTACGTATACTTCTGCTTCGAAGTTAACGTGTGGAGTGATTGAACCAGGCTTAGCTAGTACTTGACCACGCTCAACTTCATCACGCTTAGTACCACGTAGAAGAACACCAACGTTCTCACCTGCACGGCCTTCGTCAAGAAGCTTACGGAACATCTCAACACCAGTACAAGTAGTCTTAGTAGTATCTTTGATACCTACGATTTCTACTTCTTCACCAACCTTGATGATACCTTGCTCAACACGACCCGTTACAACTGTACCACGGCCTGAGATTGAGAATACGTCTTCGATTGGAAGAATGAACGGCTTGTCGATTGCACGCTCTGGCTCTGGGATGTATGAATCAAGCGCTTCACCAAGCTCGATGATTTTCTTTTCCCACTCTGCGTCGCCTTCAAGCGCTTTAAGAGCTGAACCTTGGATAACTGGTAGGTCATCACCTGGGAATTCGTATTCGTTTAGAAGTTCACGAACTTCCATTTCTACTAGCTCTAGAAGCTCTTCATCGTCAACCATGTCACACTTGTTCATGAATACGATGATGTAAGGAATACCAACCTGACGACCAAGTAGGATGTGCTCACGAGTCTGTGGCATAGGGCCATCAGTCGCAGCAACTACTAGGATACCACCGTCCATCTGAGCAGCACCAGTGATCATGTTTTTAACGTAATCAGCGTGTCCTGGGCAGTCTACGTGTGCGTAGTGACGAGTAGGAGTGTCATATTCTACGTGTGAAGTAGAAATGGTGATACCACGTGCTTTCTCTTCAGGCGCGTTATCGATTTGATCGAAAGCCTGTGCGTTACCGCCGTAAGTTTTAGAAAGAACTGTAGTGATAGCTGCAGTTAGGGTAGTTTTACCGTGGTCAACGTGGCCGATTGTACCCACGTTTACGTGGGGTTTCGTACGTTCAAACTTTTCTTTTGCCATTTCTATTATCCCAGCAAAGTTACATTAAAAAATTTAGAAATTTTACATGAGCTGGGGAGAAATAAACTGGTGCTGATAGGCAGATTTGAACTGCCGACCTCACCCTTACCAAGGGTGCGCTCTACCAACTGAGCTATATCAGCACTGATTTGGAGCGGGCAGCGGGAATCGAACCCGCATCATCAGCTTGGAAGGCTGAGGTAATAGCCATTATACGATGCCCGCAATCCTAATTCTCTGGCCACCTCATAGAGAAAGTGGTGGAGGGGGCAGGATTCGAACCTGCGAAGGCTGAGCCGGCAGATTTACAGTCTGCTCCCGTTGACCGCTTGGGTACCCCTCCAGATTGATGGTGCCGACTGCCGGAATCGAACTGGCGACCTACTGATTACAAGTCAGTTGCTCTACCAACTGAGCTAAGTCGGCACTACATCAAGTGGGTGCGCATTCTAGAGTATTGTTTAACTCTGTGCAAGTGTCTTTTTGAAAATTTTTCAATTTTCTTTTTTGACCAATTTTTCAACTAATCAAAAACTTACCTCGATGTTCCCTTTAGAAGTTCACTTCGAGCGTAGCGGGCAAGACCCTGCATCACCAAATGAGCGAGGCGCATGTTATCAGCAGATTTTAAGAATGCAAACACTTTTTTGTCTCCACCCCCTAAAATTATGTCAAATTCGGTTTGTTTGCTTGATATGTAATCAACCGCGCTCAAATAAACACCATATAGGGCAGCATGACACCCTGTTGCCACACAATCTTCTGTATCAGTCCCCACTCCAAAGGTGGTCGGAATTTCATCATTCGCGAACACTTTTTTAGTTGAAGCAACCAATGCATTACGCATTACTTGAAAACCAGGCACGATCCAACCGCCTAAATGTTGACCATTCACCACAAAATCAACCGTTATTGCCGTACCTACATCCATAACAAAAAATGCTTTTTTTGATTTTTCTGCAGCACAGACCATGGCAAGCCATCTATCAACGCCCATTTTTTGAACATTCGCGTAACTATTTTTTATGCCGAAGGCTTCTTTCTCGGTGTGCTTTTCTACAAAAATAATATTTCGCTCGTTACACATGGCGGATATTTCATCAACCAGCTCCTGATTTCTTACTGAAGCTATATATAAATGGGAAATTTTTTTCTGAGAATCAATAAAAGAGAAAAGAGAATTGGCATCTTCGCACGCATTAGGCTCTTCTTCTGCATGACAAAGCAGTGAATATTTTATTCGGGTGTTACCGATATCCACTAATATGACGTGGTTTTCTTCAATGTTGTTCATATTTTTGGTTTCAATCGCAAAGCAATGCGTAAAACGAACGGATAAAACGCTATTTAAAAATCACAAAGATGAACTACGAAGTACTTCTATTATAAATAATGGCTAAAATCTTCGTAGCTCAGCTATAAAATAAAACAAAAATAAAAAGTTAATTGCCTCTAAGGCTAACTTCGCCACCGTGGAATCGGGTAATACCGTCTTGTGTTTCAACTAGTAGCGCGCCGCTGGCGTCCACTCCCCTATCAATTCCGGAAAAACGCTTCTCACCCATTTGTAAAACAATGCGTTTATCGGCGTATAAGTCGAGCGCTTCCCAATATGCTGTGAATGGCCCGAAGCCCTGCTGGGTAAATTTAGGTAAATAAGACCAAAGCGATTTAATTATTTCTGCCGCCAATGCATTTCTATCTGGGATAGTGCCCAAATATGACGCAAGATCGCTATGAGGCTGACCAACATCGTACTGATTATCGGGTACGCAAACATTCAAACCTATGCCGATAACACTATGCGCCGTAGCGCCTATTTGCCCTTCTACTTCAATAAGTACGCCCGCAAGCTTTTTACCTTGCAAATAAATGTCATTCGGCCATTTAAGCTCGGCGTCTTCTACGCCAAATTCTTTAAGTGCATCGCAAACTGCCAAGCCTACCAATAAAGAAAGTCCTGCCATGCTTTGATAACCGTCGGGAAAAGACCAGTACATAGAAAAAGTTAAGCTTCCGCCAACTGGCGCTAACCATGAACGGCCGTGTCTACCGCGTCCATCGGTCTGAATTTCAGCAAAAACGACATCGCCGTTTTCAAGATCTTCTCGTTTGCTGGCAATACGCTTCTTCATTTCCGTATTGGTGGAAGGTAATACCGACTCCACATCAATAACCGCTCGTTTTGTATTGCCTAAATGACGTTTAATGCTGTCGGCACTTAACAATGGAAACCCTCGTTCTAAACGGTAGCCTTTACCTTTTACTTTAAATACATCTAATCCCCAATCGGCGAGTTGGGAAATATGGCCTGCAACTGCTGTGCGCGAAAGGCCCACTTGCTGTGCAATGGTTTCCCCTGAGTGAAACTGGCCGTCGGACAACAAAGCGAGTATATGTTTTCTTATAGCTTTTGATGCTTGTCTCATAGCGAAATAAGTCCTTTGCTTCCTAATAAGCGCACTTCTGGCTCAAGCTGTATGCCGAACTTCCCCTGTACGCTTGCTATGATATCTTTTGCCATGGTTATTACATCGTTTCCGGTGGCACCACCTAAGTTAGTAAGTACCAATGGCTGTGTAGGGTGGCATCGTACTTTATTCAAAGTCTTGCCTTTAAAACCTGCCTGGTCGATAAGCCACGCGGCAGGAATTTTTATTTGTTCTTTTTCAGTGGCTGGAAAATCAGCACTTCCGCTCACCACAAAATGGGGCACTGAATCATAGTCTTGTGCAATCGCTTGAAACACTGCTTTTGAAACCACTGGGTTTTTAAAGAAACTTCCAGCATTGCCTAGCTCACTCGGGTCAGGAAGTTTGCTTTTTCTGATTTCTATTACCTTACTATACACCTTTTCTGGTGTAGGCTCAGTGAGTGCCGCTAGTTCGCCATAGCTGGTCTCGAGTTCGTAGTGCTTGGGCAGTTTAAAGTTTACATGAGTGATTAGCACTTTGTTCGCTAGTGCATGCTTGAACACACTGTCTCTATAGCCAAATTGACAGTCTTCATTGCCCAACAATACCTGCTCGCCGGTTTCAAGAAATACACACTCTACTTTGTCGATCAACGTATTCACTTCTCGTCCGTACGCACCAATATTCTGAATTGGGCATGCGCCTACTGAGCCAGGTATTAAGGCGAGATTTTCGAAACCATACCACTTCTCTTTCATACACAAAGTGACGAAGTCATGCCAGTTTTCACCTGCACCTACACGTAAGTAATGGTGACTTTCAGTATCAAAATGGCTTATTCCCTTAATCTCGTTAACCAGAATTGTACCGTCAAAGTCGTCAGTGAAGACTGAATTGCTTCCACCGCCTAATATATAAATGGCTTTGTTATTGTTTTTAGAAGTTTTGAAGATAGACAGGAATGAAGTAATGTCGCTAAACGACTGGATAGAATCACAAGAAGCGGCGAGGCCAAATGTGCTGTATGGTTGTAGTGAAGGCATAGAGTTTTACGAACTGCGAACAATTCGCTAATGGTAGGGTAACGAAGCAGCAAATAAAAGCGCAAAGAAGGAATAATATTGTTGCCAATATTGCTAAGCGCTAGAGCATTACCACTTTCATTCGTTAAAGTGAGAAAACGGAAGCTAGCGCTTATACGTAAATACAGAGAACTTACTGCTCTTTGGCTTTATAACCAATACGAAACCCTCCCCAATGTTTACCGTTCACATATATCGGTGCAGATAGATCATGCATGACCTCACCTGTATCTCGCTTGTAAGTTTGTAGCAAGAAAGTAGAGGTATTGCTGCCACAACGACTTCCGGTTTTGTCATCGAATATCCGTTTCGTTCTGTTATTTGCTAAATCCGTATCGTAATTACCAGTAAGGGGCTGACTAAACTTCTTGTTGTGGGTAGGAAAGTAACCATTTACGTCAACTGCGCCGGCATAAATAATGAAACTATGTGTTTCTAATAACGGTTCTTGGATAGCGGGAAGTACGTCGTCGGTGAACTTATCAAAAGGTGTCGTGTGCTTTATAGGATTAGTGTTCGGTATAGGTGAATAGTCAAAATTAAACAGCTTTGCTTCCGATATTTTCCCTTCTGAAATCGCTTGCTCGAAACGCTTTCCAACAGTTTTAGCTGCATTTACTGCAATGTCTCTAACTTCGCTGTTTCGATCATTTACGTCGAAGCTTTCCAGCAGCCTGAAAATATCTTCAGCTTGACTACTCAGTGATAGCGCCTGAGTAGAAACATCAGTGAGGTCGTGCTCTAATTTTTCTGTCGTCGTGTGCAACTGAAGTATATTGGTACTTATACCTGCGCTATGTTCTGCATTATTTTCTACCATTGCTTGCATAGCGCCCATCGATTCCCGAGCTTTTGTAGAGAGCATACTGGAGTGTGAGATAGCTTCTTCGCTCTCCTTTAATTTCACATTCATGTTATCACTAGAGTTTAGCACCGTTTCCATTGTAGCCACTGCGGCCTGGCTACTTGTATTCATATCCTGCAGCAAACTTTCTATTCCAGACGTGGCGTCGGTTGTTTTCTTGGCAAGCTCTCGTACTTCATCAGCAACAACGGCGAAACCACGTCCTTGGTCGCCCGCTCTTGCAGCTTCAATAGCCGCATTAAGCGCTAGCATATTTGTTTGATCGGCCAATTGGTTAATGGTGTTTGTTATTGTACTTATTCCCTCGGCCTTACTTTTTAATGTAGTAAGCGCTTCAGATGACGCATTTATGTTTTTAACCAGCTGCTGTTGCTGGCTTAATACTTCTTTTAACGACGTACTTCCGAACTGCGTTTTCTCGTCAGATTCATTCATAGAAGATGCAGCATCCTTGGCAAGATCATCTAACTGAGTTGAGGAAAGCTCTAATTGTTGGAGTCTACCGCTCATCTCGCCGATGTTCGCGACTTGCTCATTAAATGCTTTTGATAACTGCTCTAAAAAGAAAGAGATAGAAGCACCACCAATTGCAATGTTACTCGCGGCATGACTAACTTTCGTTGCATCATTGCTGTGTGCATTGTTCTTATAATCGTCAGTTAGAACAATTTTACTAGCGGCTATATTTTGGTTTTGAAATACCTTCTCAATAATAAAGGCCGCGAAAAGGATAGTAAGAAACGTAGCAACTGTAGAGATTAGTAGATGTGAAGTAACAAAAGACATCACTACATTAACGAGACCGGCAATAACAGCTAAAACTAAATACTTCATCATGCGCACTTAACATTTTATTAACACCTCAAAAATGTAAAGCGTTTTAAACCAATTATCCATAAGCGGATAGTATTAGTTATGGGGTCAGAGTACTTTATTAAGTGAGCATTGTATTCATTAGCAAATGAAATAAACGCTTCAAGGTACGAGTTGTCAGATTAATGAAGTGAGTAGATTGACTCTACCCCATTAGTAATGGGGTCAGAGTACTTTATTGGCTGGGTATTGTATTCATAGTAAATAAAATAAACACTTCAAGGTACATGTTGCCTCACTCGTAAGGAGTCTACTTTACTTGGACTCTATCGCTTATAAACGCTTTTTTATTACTAACTGTTATCTGGAACTAACTCGTTAAGGTGCAAAACCATCCAACCGTTAATATAAATATTTCGAGGCCGCCTAGCATCGTAAATGGCACCAGAAGTAACCAAGTCATTTACTTTTGTTTTGCTAAGCACAAGGTTATCAACACGATAGTAATTGCGCAGTAATAACGCTTTATCAAATTTCGCATGTTGACTCGGCGAGACAGGTGTTGTGTGAGCAATGTTTCCGACTTTAAAAGTAAGAGTATCATCATCAACACTAAGTAATTTCAGGGGGACATAGCGAAATCGAGCATCCGATGAAGGATCTATAGCTCTATAATCAATATAGAAAAAGTCATTTTTCTTAGGATTAGCCAAGACCCGCTCTTTTTCACTATTTTCAATAAATGCATTACCAACAAAGAAGAATGCTATTAGAAGAAAGCAAACAAGTTCTGAATGCAGCTTTAATAGAGCGGTCACTGGTTCAAGTTGAAAATTACCCCGCAAATAAGCTGGGTTATTATTGAATGGTAAGGCTGACATACAAACTTCCTAGCTGTTTAGTGTTTTTATACCATACCGATTATTTTTCAACCTGTCGCTTTTTCTATACATTCAAACAAGTCCACAGCATTGATCCCTCGAATAATGGGGTCAGAGTACATTTCTCTAATAAGGTATGCTGGCGAATTAGAGTACTTCTCCCACACTGTTATGAAATCACGCATAGTTAAATTCGTTTTTTAAAAAAAGTACTCTGATTTAACGGCATTGGGGGATAAGGGAATAATTATGTCCTGATGTTTAAAGCAATAAAGTACTCTGACCCCAATTTGAGGTTTTGCTGGGGGGATTGGGGATTAATGTACTCTGACCCCATTATTTTTCTTTCTGCGGAAAGCAAAAAACCCGCCGTTAGGCGGGTTTC
>NZ_JBHNZD010000080.1:0-439 GCF_054960375.1 Alteromonas sp. G4i35
CGTAACTGAAAATGAACACGGCGGCACCAACCTTGCCCTGAAAAAGCCCATCAGGACGAATGTCATCGAAACGGGATGGCAGGATATTAGGCGCATTGTTCTGTCACTTCAGACAAAGCGAACGACACAGGCAATGCTGGTAAGAAAGTTGTCTGGTTATCCTTCGGGGCACCCGACATTACAGGCGCTGACGGAGTATAATCGACTGGTCAAAGCGCAATATTTACTGGATTACATAGACAATGCCAGTTTGCGGCAGTACGTTCAGCGTGCCCTTAACCGGGGAGAAGCGTGGCACTTCCTGAGACGGGCTATTGCGTCGGTGAATGGCGATCAGTTCCGAGGCAAAAACGAGAGTGAAATCGCTATCTGGAATGAATGTGCAAGATTGCTTGCCAACGCGATCATCTACTTCAACTCCGCGATACTGAGTCATCTG
>NZ_JBHNZD010000081.1:0-400 GCF_054960375.1 Alteromonas sp. G4i35
TGTGGCTGGGGGTGAAAGGCCAATCAAACCGGGAGATAGCTGGTTCTCCCCGAAATCTATTTAGGTAGAGCCTCGGACGAATTCCATTGGGGGTAGAGCACTGTTAAGGCTAGGGGGTCATCCCGACTTACCAACCCTTTGCAAACTCCGAATACCAATGAGAACTATCCGGGAGACACACGGCGGGTGCTAACGTCCGTCGTGGAGAGGGAAACAACCCAGACCGCCAGCTAAGGTCCCAAAATATTGCTAAGTGGGAAACGATGTGGGAAGGCATAGACAGCTAGGAGGTTGGCTTAGAAGCAGCCACCCTTTAAAGAAAGCGTAATAGCTCACTAGTCGAGTCGGCCTGCGCGGAAGATGTAACGGGGCTAAGCAATATACCGAAGCTGCGGCAGCA
>NZ_JBHNZD010000082.1:0-386 GCF_054960375.1 Alteromonas sp. G4i35
TCTTTCATCTTTAGAGTAAAAAACCCTAATCAATGCTTACTGAAACAGTAAATATTCATTAGGATTTCGGGTCCAACGCGACACGTTTTCTACCTTTGTTACCTTCCTTTCACAAAGCAAGGAAATGGTAGGCTTGGGCAGACTTGAACTGCCGACCTCACCCTTATCAGGGGTGCGCTCTAACCAGCTGAGCTACAAGCCTTCAGTTTCTAAGTTTGTTAGCAACAAACCCAGTTTCAAGTAGATGGTGGAGCTAAGCAGGATCGAACTGCTGACCTCCTGAATGCAAATCAGGCGCTCTCCCAGCTGAGCTATAGCCCCATAAACTTGTGTCGTTCTTCATTTTAAACAAGACTATCTGTGTAGGCACTGCATCAAGGCGTCTT
>NZ_JBHNZD010000083.1:0-359 GCF_054960375.1 Alteromonas sp. G4i35
TGCGTCCCAGCGAACGAAGTGAGTGAGTTGATTGGGTTGTTATGTGCTTTCACCTTAGTTGAGCTCCACACTCTCCGCACTTTTTAGCAAACAGCTGCACCCCAGGGTTTCCTGAAGCACGCAGTATCGAGTTGCATTTAGGGCATCGATACCATGTAAAAGTAGCAAACATAAAACCTAGCACCATGATGACGAAAGGAAAACCGGGATTTATGTATACGGACGAAAAAGAATTAATAACGACTACAACGGCAAAAGGGAGCGCGAAAATAAGCAAACCCCCTAAGAACTTTTTCTCTCTTGCTGCGAATTCAGTTTTAATTTTAAAATCTGGCATAGTCTAGCGGCACATAACTTTT
>NZ_JBHNZD010000084.1:0-305 GCF_054960375.1 Alteromonas sp. G4i35
TGCTGGGTAGGGGAGCGTTGTGTAAGTGGATGAAGGTGAGTTGTAAAGCTTGCTGGACATATCACAAGTGCGAATGCTGACATGAGTAACGATAATGGGAGTGAAAAACTCCCACGCCGGAAGACCAAGGTTTCCTGTCCCATGCTAATCAGGGCAGGGTAAGTCGGCCCCTAAGGCGAGGCAGAAATGCGTAGTCGATGGGAAACGGGTTAATATTCCCGTACTTATATAATCAGTGATGGAGGGACGGAGAAGGCTAGGCAAGCTTGGCGTTGGTTGTCCAAGTGAAAGTGAGTAGGCTGAAG
>NZ_JBHNZD010000085.1:0-304 GCF_054960375.1 Alteromonas sp. G4i35
AAAACGAAGAACGACACAAGTTTATGGGGCTATAGCTCAGCTGGGAGAGCGCCTGATTTGCATTCAGGAGGTCAGCAGTTCGATCCTGCTTAGCTCCACCATCTACTTGACACTGAGCTTGCATAAGCGAAGTACTGAAGGCTTGTAGCTCAGCTGGTTAGAGCGCACCCCTGATAAGGGTGAGGTCGGCAGTTCAAGTCTGCCCAAGCCTACCATTTCCTTGCTTTAAGAAAGGAAGGTGACAAAGGTAGAAAACGTGTCACGTTGGACCCGAAATCCTAATGAATATTTACTGTTTCAGTAA
>NZ_JBHNZD010000086.1:0-290 GCF_054960375.1 Alteromonas sp. G4i35
AAGATGACTCAGTATCGCGGAGTTGAAGTAGATGATCGCGTTGGCAAGCAATCTTGCGCATTCATTCCAGATAGCGATTTCAGACTCGTTTTTGCCACGGAACTGATCACCATTCACCGACGCAATGGCTCGTCTAAGGAAGTGCCATGCTTCTCCCCGGTTCAGGGCACGTTGCACATACTGCCGCAAACTGGCATCGTCGATGTAGTCAAGTAAATATTGCGCTTTAACCAGTCGATTATACTCCGTCAGAGCCTGTAATATTGGGTGTCCAGAAGGGTAACCAGACA
>NZ_JBHNZD010000087.1:0-259 GCF_054960375.1 Alteromonas sp. G4i35
GGGGTTCTAGGGATTTTCCCCTCTAAAAAGACATAATCCTCTGTAGACCACACCAATAAATGGCTGCGGAGGTGGTTTACTTTCAGCTTGGAGCCTAATCATCCACTATCGGCCTTGTTATTTCGCCAATATTGGGCAATTTCCCAGTATTAGTGAAGTTATACGTTCCGCTTAAGTTGATATTTTGCCACGCAACGGGCGAAACAGCACGAGTGATACCCGCTTTCTCTTCATCTCCTCTCGCTTCAAAGTGTCCCAG
>NZ_JBHNZD010000088.1:0-240 GCF_054960375.1 Alteromonas sp. G4i35
GGTGTTAGGCCTATAGAGGTAAAACATGATTTCAGAGGCAGATTGGAAACACTTCAAACAAGTTAAGGCAGATGCTTTAGATAAATGCTGCCAGCAAGTTTTGGACGATGTGCGTAAAGGAATCGATAATCCCGAACTTTCAAATCATGCAAAATATCTTTATTTGTATAAATTGATAGAAAACAGCGACAAACGTATCGCCAACATATTCGATTACAATGCAAGGTCAAAAGCTATGCT
>NZ_JBHNZD010000089.1:0-239 GCF_054960375.1 Alteromonas sp. G4i35
ATTGTTTCCCCGAAGATATACACCAATATGTTCGCCCGAATACTTATGGTTTTTAAAGTTACCACGTTTGACAATTGGGATAGAGCCTAAAGTATTGGTTATTTGTTGTTGAAGTTCTGGAGTGCTGAACTTTGAATTTTTTGGAACAACTATAAGTGGCGTAAATAAGAAGTGAGAGAAGTCTTGATTACCACTTACTACGGTATATCCACTTTTTTCTAATTTGGTTCTCAGGTTAG
>NZ_JBHNZD010000009.1:0-168080 GCF_054960375.1 Alteromonas sp. G4i35
GGGCGATATTTATCGCCCTTTTTTTAGCTCGTATTAAAACTACCGGTTTATTTGTTAACTGCGCCAGAACGTTGGTGAGAACAAGACCAGCAATGAGAAGACCTCTAGTCGCCCAAATACCATGGCAATCACCAGTATCCATTTGCCTGCGTCAGTAACATCAGCATAGTTGGCCGCTACGCTCCCCAATCCCGGACCTAAGTTATTCAGCATGGCCGCAGTAGCGGTAAAGGCGCTTAGGTTATCTAAACCCGTGGCAATCAAGCCTATCATAATGATAACAAACACCACTGCATAAGCTGAAAAGAACCCCCATACGGCCTCTACTACTCTGTCAGGCATGGCACGGTCGCCAAACTTAACGCTGTATACCGCTTTCGGGTGAATTAGCCTATCAACCTCACGCTTGCCTTGTAGAAACAGTAAGCAGACGCGTACTACTTTTAAGCCCCCACCCGTGGAACTTGCGCACCCGCCGATAAAGCTTGAAAAAATAAGCATAATAGGGAGGAATGCCGGCCAGACTGAAAAATCAGTGGTTGCAAACCCGGCAGTGGTACTAATAGATACCGCTTGGATCATAGCTTGGTCTAAAGCCTGCTCTGCCGAGCTATAGTAGCCTGATAGCGTAAGTACTAGGAAACAAATCCCGATGAGTGAGGCTTGAATGATAAAAAACGCCTTAAACTCTGGATCGTTAAAATAGCCTTTAACCGAACGAGAGCTCACCGCCGCATAGTGTAATGAGAAGTTTAACGCAGCAATAAGCAAAAACACGGTACACACCACGTTTACCATAGGACTATTAAAATAGCCTAAGCTGGCGTCGTGGTTCGAAAAGCCACCAATAGCAACCGTTGAGAAAGAATGGCAAATCGCATCAAAAACATTCATTCCCGCAAGCCAGTATGCACCGGCACATGCAATGGTTATGGATAAATAGATGTACCACAAATGCTTCGCCGTATCGGCAATACGCGGAGTCATTTTATTATCTTTAACTGGGCCAGGAGTTTCTGCCCGATAAAGCTGCATTCCCCCTACTCCAAGGATAGGTAAAATGGCAACTGCGAGTACGATGATACCCATGCCACCTAACCACTGAAGTTGTTGACGGTAAAACTGTACTGAGTGAGGAAGAAAATCTATCCCCTCAATAACCGTAGCTCCAGTGGTAGTCAGGCCAGAAAATGACTCAAAGAAAGCATCGGTTACCGTCATGCTTGGTTGCTCTAGCAAGATAAGTGGAATTGCCCCCACGCTTGCTAGTACTGACCAAAACAGCGCAACAATCAGAAACCCTTCTCGTGCTCTTAAGTCATTTTTCTGCTGACGGTTGGGATACCACAATGCCATACCGCCGATGACACAAAATATAAATGCGAGGATAAAAGGCAGGCCACTGCCATCTTGATAAATCAACGACACGATAGCGGGTGGGATCATGGTTACGCTAAAAAGCGCAATTAATAACCCAAGTATTCGTATGATGGCACGGTAGTGCATTGTTTGTTATGCCTTTATTTTTATAGTGCGCATAAGGACTACTGAGCCCTAGTTACAATGTGCTTTTTGATATGGTTTCAAAAAGCGAATCTATCTACGTGAAACAAGGTAGATGAAATCCTATACGTTACGCATAGGGTTTTGATTATAGGACTATAATGAACAAGGGGAAACCTTTGTCTCCCCACTACATTAGGCTAATTACACATAAAGGCACCTGATCTTTTCACTAGGAAAAAACCAACCACTTTTATTTTTTAGTTTCCTATTTCATAGCAAGCACGGTTTTAACCATTTTAGTAATACTCGCATTGGCTTCACTAATGCTTTGCGCCAGCATATACGCAGGTGTAGTAACAAGCTTTGCGTCATTATCAACAACCACCTCATCAACTGGGCACTCTACATGCGTGGCTCCTAATGCATTCAACCCACCAGCCGTGGCTTCGTCATTGCCAATGGTCAGTTTAGTTTTGTTGCCATACACTTTTGCTGCTAGCGCAGGTGCAATACACGCGTACGCTGCGGGCTTTTTAGCTTGTGCAAAGGCTTTGCACACTGTCAGCACCTCTTCGTTAAAGGTACAGTTTTCACCGTCTACAGCAAACGTACACAGGTTCTTCGCAGCGCCAAAGCCACCAGGTAAAATAAGTGTATCAAAAGCAGTTACGTCGCACTCAGTCACGGGTTTTATATCACCTCGGGCAATACGGGCCGATTCTACTAACACATTTCGTGCTTCACCTTCTGATACCTCACCGGTTAAGTGATTGACTACATGCAGTTGGTTTACATCTGGAGCAAAACACTGATAAGACGCGCCTTCTTGCTCAATGGCTAAAAGTGTCAATACCGCTTCGTGTAACTCAGCCCCGTCAAACACACCACTACCACTTAAAATAACGGCTACTTGTTTCATATCGTCCTCCTAGACGCTATGCCATCTACTTATTCAAAATTTGGCTATTAAACACACAACTGTTCAAAAAAAGTTCTTAATAATACGTGTATACATTGTTAATGGTTATGCTACATTACTTGACCAACTTGGTTAAACCAAAAATAAACGTACACCAAGTTATCCACATAAAATGGAATGGTAAGTAGCAGGTACGCTGTTTTCACACCTAAGTTTCATTCCCTTATTTTTCTTGATTTGAAAGGTGATCTTTAACTTGACAAAGATCATCCGGATCACTGTGCCCAAAATTTTAGATCACAAAGTTATCCACAGGCGAAATGCGATCCGCTATCGACCTTAATGTTCCTTCATGATATGGCGATCTGCCCTAGCCTGTGGCATCCTTGCGCTCATATTCTCTATTGGAAAATCGCCATCTATGCCTGATTCTAAAAAGCCTCCATTTATTCTTGTCGATGGATCGTCATATCTTTTTCGTGCCTTTCACGGTTTACCACCATTAACCAACTCAAAAGGCCAAGACACCGGTGCTATTTATGGTGTTGTGAACATGCTTAAAAGCTTGATCAAACAATACAACCCGACGCATATGGCGGTGATTTTTGATGCTAAAGGCAAGACCTTTCGCGATGACATCTATAAAGAGTACAAAGCGAACCGTCCTCCGATGCCGGATGAGCTAAGAAGCCAAATCGAACCGTTGCACGCCATCATTAAGGCAATGGGTTTACCTGTTATTGTTGAGTCGGGTGTAGAAGCTGATGACGTGATTGGCACGTTAGCCAAACACGCCACAGAAAAAGGTATTGATACCCTTATCAGCACCGGCGATAAAGACATGGCGCAACTAGTAAATGAACATGTCACCTTAATCAACACCATGACAAACCAACTGATGGATGTCGAAGGTGTAAATACGAAGTTTGGTATTCCACCGGAGCTTGTGATCGACTTCCTTGCGCTTAAGGGCGATAAAGTCGATAACATTCCAGGTGTACCTGGTGTAGGTGATAAAAGTGCTCAAGCCTTGTTAAACGGTATTGGCGGTATCGACGACATATATAAGAACCTGGATAAAATTGCAGATCTATCGTTTAGAGGCAGTAAGTCGATGGCGGCTAAAATGCAGGAATACGAAGAGCAAGCTCGGCTATCTTATACCCTAGCTACTATCAGCATCGATCTTGACCTTGACTACGACGTTGAGACGTTAATGCCGTGTCAGGCAGATAACGAACAACTTCGCGATCTGTTTGCCGAATACGAGTTCAAACGCTGGCATGCAGAAGTAAGCGCGCTAATAGTTGGCGGAGATACCTCAGCTGCCAATTCAAGCGCCGACGAAAGCAAAAGTGACAGCGTAGAAGATACCGAACAAAGTTTAGCGGTAGAAATAGATAAGTCGAAGTATGAGACCGTGCTTGATGAGGCGCGTTTTAACGCTTGGGTAGCGAAGCTAGAAAAAGCCGAACTCATCGCTTTTGATACCGAGACAACCAGCCTTAACTACATGGATGCGGAGTTAGTTGGCGTTTCATTTTGTATAGAGGAAGGTGAAGCTGCTTATGTGCCTGTTGCTCACGATTATCCAGATGCACCCGCCCAGCTATCACGAGAATTTGTATTAGACGCATTAAAGCCTATTTTAGAATCGGACACCGTGATCAAAGTAGGTCAACACATAAAATACGACAAAAACGTATTAGCGAACTATGACATTACCTTAAACGGCATTGGCTTTGACACCATGCTTGAGAGCTATGTACTAAACAGTACCGCGCAGCGCCATGATATGGACTCACTTGCCCTAGCCTACCTTGGTCATAAAACTATTCACTTCGAAGAGATTGCGGGTAAAGGCGCAAAGCAGCTAACGTTTAATCAAATTAGCCTTGAAGAAGCTGGGCCTTATGCCGCAGAAGATGCTGATATCACGCTTCGCTTACACAACGCTATTTGGACTAAGTTGAAAGAAATTCCTGAGCTTAAAAATCTATTGATAGATGTTGAGGTTCCCCTAGCCTGTGTACTTTCTCGTATGGAACAGGAAGGTGTATTGATAGACAGCCAAAGGCTGCGTCAGCAAAGCCAGGATCTTGCCACCCGGATTGCCGAGCTTGAAAGTGAAGTACATGAGGAAGCTGGCGAGCCATTCAACTTAGGTTCTACTAAACAGCTTCAACATGTCTTGTTCGAAAAAATGTCGCTACCGATCATAAAGAAAACGCCTAAAGGGGCGCCGTCTACTTCTGAGGACGTACTGCAAGAACTTGCGCTTGAGTACCCGTTGCCGAAAAAGATCATGGAATACCGTGGCCTAACCAAGCTAAAGAATACCTACACGGATAAACTTCCTAAGATGATCAATCATCGTACGGGTCGAGTGCATACTTCTTATCACCAAGCAGTAACCGCCACGGGACGACTCTCTTCCACCGATCCTAACTTACAGAACATCCCTATCCGAAATGAGGAAGGACGCCGCGTACGTCAGGCATTTGTACCAAGAGAAGGAAATAAGTTCGTCGCTGCCGACTACTCGCAAATTGAATTGCGAATAATGGCTCACCTTTCGGGTGATAAGGGTCTATTAGACGCCTTTGCACATGGCAAAGATATTCATAAAGCTACAGCGTCTGAAGTGTTTGGTGTTCCACTAGATGAAGTAACCACTGAACAGCGTCGCAGTGCAAAAGCGATTAACTTTGGCTTAATTTACGGTATGAGTGCCTTTGGGTTGTCGAAGCAACTTAATATTCCACGTAATGAAGCACAGAAATATATGGATCTTTACTTCGAGCGCTACCCAGGCGTGCTTGAGTACATGGATTCAACACGTGAGAGCGCGAAAGAAAAAGGTTATGTAGAAACCGTATTTGGTCGCAGACTTTATTTGCCTGATATTAAAGCCAGTAATGGTGCACGTAGAAAAGGCGCAGAGCGCGCAGCGATAAACGCGCCTATGCAAGGCACAGCGGCAGACATTATTAAGATGGCGATGATCAAAGTTGATGACTGGATTAGAAAAAATGCATCTGATGATGTGACAATGATGATGCAGGTGCACGATGAATTGGTTTTTGAAATAAAAGAAGACAAAGTGGAAACCTATGTCTCTACTATTACTGCTCTTATGGAAAGCGCAGCTACGCTAAATGTTCCGCTGGTTGTTGAGGCTGGTGTGGGCGAAAACTGGGATGAAGCGCACTAGTTTGGTAATTAGATTACAGTTTTTACATTGAAAGGCGCGTTATATTCATTAAATTTGGTAATTTAATTACATAACACCCTTGCCTTTTCTGTGCTTTGTTGTAATATTACACATGTAGGGTACAGAGGTGAGAAAGCTGTTTTCAAACCTTTGCTTTAACCCCGACAGTTTTGTCGGGGTTTTTTTATATCTGCGGAAAATAAATAATTCATAAATATCAATAACTTAAAAAATAAAGCGAATTTTATCTTAATTTTTCTGAACTTCTCTATTTATCACGACTCTATATCTACGGTTTTTATGTGTTTTCTCTCAGTTTACGCCTCGCTCTATGCGGGGCGTTCTTTTTTCTAACACCCCATCATACCTATCCATCGGGCACGTCAGATAAGCACAAACGGTAAGGGTGAATTGCGCTACTGTACTTCGCTATCAGACTCTTCTGTTTCGTCTTGTTTATCTAAGCCAAACCACGTATCCAAAATACGCTCTAATTCGGGTAACCCGTGCTTATTTAATGACGAGAAGGTTTGCACGGTAACATCGCCCATAAATGCCATCGCAGCTTCACGCGCCATTAACAGCTGTGCCTTTCGCTTACCGCTTTTAAGTTTGTCGGCTTTAGTGAGAAGTGCCAGTACTGGAATATTTGAGGCTACTGCCCAATGGATAAGATCTTGGTCTAAATCTTTGAAGGGGTGACGAATATCCATTAAAACGACTAATCCTTTAAGGGACTTGCGCTTTTGAAGATATTCACCAAGTGACGCCTGCCACTTCTTTTTCATGGCTACTGGCACTTTTGCAAAGCCATATCCTGGCAAATCAACCAAGCGTAAGTCTTCTTCTAATTCAAAGACGTTGATCAATTGGGTGCGACCCGGTGTTTTACTGGTTCTTGCCAAGTTCTTCTGACGAGTTAACGTGTTAAGTGCACTCGATTTACCCGCATTAGAGCGGCCCGCGAACGCTACTTCAATTCCGGTATCATTCTTTAAATGACGAATATCAGGTGCGCTCGTAAAGAATTTTGCTTTGGTGTAATACGACATCTAGACTTACCTCCACATGCGTCTCAACCTTCGGTTTACAGTTTTTTAATGAATAAACCAACTAAAAACCATAGTTTTATCATGGAATAGGTTTTTCTGACGCGTTAAATGTGTAAAATACGCATGATATCACGTATATCACGCGAGCCGTTGGATCCATTTAAGAGATTTATTATGAAAAAACTGTGTTTGTTGGTATGTATGTCTTTAGGTTTAAGCGCAACTGCTATGGCAGAAGGCGACGCCGAGGCAGGTAAAGCGAAATCTGCAGTATGTGCAGCCTGTCATGGCCCTGATGGTAACAGCATGATTGACATGAACCCAAAGATTGCTGGCCAGCATGAGAAGTACATTGTTAAGCAATTAACCGAATTTAAACTTGCCTCTCAAACAGGTGGCGAGGAAGGTCGTAACAATGCTGTGATGAACGGCATGGCTGCCCCACTTTCAGAGCAAGACATGAAAGACCTAGCCGCTTATTTCTCAAGCCAAGAGCCAAAGGCGGGTGAAACACCAGAGCAATACGTTGAAGCTGGCCGTGCATTGTACCAAGGTGGCGACGAGTCTCGAGGCGTAACTGCATGTATCGCGTGTCACGGTCCTAAGGGCAACGGCATGGGCTTAGCAGGTTTCCCTGATATCAGCGGTCAACATGCAACTTACACTGCAGCTCAATTGAAAGCATTCCGTTCAGGCCAACGTCACAATGACATGAATGGCATGATGCGTGATATTGCGATGAAATTAACCGACGAAGATATTGAGATTTTATCTAACTATATCGCGGGCTTACACTAAGCATTACCGTTTTTGCACATTGTTGTTAAAAATTTGTTACCGAAAAAGTTGTATTTTGAAATTATTCGTGTAATCTAACGGCGTAGTTTGTAGGTGCCTTTGAAAAGCTACAAGCTAAATAACAAGAATAATAATAAAAATGCAGCATGGAAGACGGGATAAAGAGCCACGAGGGCCAAAAACAACAATACAG
Source organism: Alteromonas sp. G4i35 (assembly GCF_054960375.1). Lineage (NCBI taxonomy): Bacteria > Pseudomonadati > Pseudomonadota > Gammaproteobacteria > Alteromonadales > Alteromonadaceae > Alteromonas > Alteromonas sp. G4i35. The sequence goes on from NZ_JBHNZD010000009.1 coordinate 7,683, forward strand.
CTCTGCTAACAATAAAAATAAGGGGAGCACGGCTAGGGAAGCAAAATACACATAGAAGTGTATAACGGGAGAGGTGTCATCTGACACTCATACAATGTAAGGTGATGGTGAGAACCATCACCTTTTTCTTTTTTAAGCCCCTTATTATTGTTCACTTTCCTATGTACTGTCCTTTATGCAAAAGCGCTAACGCGCCATCTCACTATCACTCAGATAAAAAGCGCGATTACCTCCAATGCAATCAATGCAAACTCGTTTATGTTTCTCCTGAATTCTTGCCATCTAAAGAAGTAGAAAAGCAGGAGTATGACCTTCACGAGAATAGCTTTGAAGACGAAGGGTATCGAAAGTTTTTAGGAAAGGTTTTAACGCCACTTACACCTTTTATAAAAGACATGAAATTTGGTGAACTCCGAGGACTAGACTTTGGCTGTGGCCCTGCGCCTGTTTTAGCAAGTATGCTGGAAGAAGAAGGCGTTAGGATGAATATGTACGATCCCTTCTATGCACACAACTTATCGGTACTTGAGCAAAGCTATGACATAGTGACATGTACAGAGGCTATAGAACACTTTCACGCCCCTCATGTGGAATGGGCGCTTTTTAACAAACTTGTAGCTTCTGGTGGCGTTCTTGCCATCATGACCAAGCGCGTACTTGATAAAGCCAGGTTTGCAAATTGGCACTATAAAAACGACGTCACCCACGTTAGCTTTTTCAGCGAAGCAACCTTTCAATATTTGGCACAACGAGATGGCTATGATGTCACTTTTCCTGCCAGCGATGTCGTTCTATTGAGAAAGCGCTGAAACAAATTCCCGTAATACTTTATGTTCCCCGTATTGATTTTGCACTGCATACCCAAAGATCAATACGTAGACACTAATTCGCGCTATAATAGCGCTGTTTTTTCACTCTCTTTGTTATTTGGAAATTATGGCACGTTCAAAGAAATCACGTAAAGTCGGCCTAATCGGCGTTCGTAAAGATCCTGACTTTAAACCAAGCGAAAACCGTAAATCAGACTCGCCTCGCCCTAAAAAGCATAAAGGTAAGCCCGCTGGTAATCGCCACAATGTTGAACAGAAAAAAGTGACGGGCAAAAAGAGTGCTGAGAATAAAGATCCGCGCCACGGCAGTAAAAAGCCTATTCAGCTTGTAAAAGCAGTGACGCCCACCCCTGCTCAAAAGAAAAAGTACGCCACACCAGCCCAAGAACTGGCAGCGCTTGAAGCAGATCAACGCTTGTCAGATTTACTCGACAAACTTGACGACGATAAACCGCTCACCCGTGAGCAACAAGCTTATGTCGACGAGAAGATGGCACGCCACCGCATTCTTTGTGACCTACTAGGAATAGTAGAAGAGGATGATGAAGACGACGATATGGATCCGTTTAATGATTTAGACGCTATTAATATCGACGACTTTAAGCACTAATAAAAAACGGGAAAGAGTCATGCTTTGGGCAGTACTTTCAGGCATCGCGCTACTAATTATTCTTGCGCTAGGTTTTTACGCAGGCAAACTGCTGTTTATGTTAAAACAACAAAAAGAGCGACAAGAAGCGGCAAGGCAGTCGCGCGTAGCCACTATAACCGACAGTATTATAGTAATAGCTAAGGCGATGGAGCAGCAGCAATGTGATTTGTCAGAAGGCGTAATTCGCATCGTGAACTTGCTTAACGCGCTTCCAATAAGTACTCCGCCTGATTTTAAAGCGCAGTATCCCAACATTCATGCACTATTCACAGAGGTAAGCGGTTTTGCAATTTTAGAAGCAAGGCAACAGCTACCTAAGAATGAGCGAAGAAAGCAAGATATCGCTCGCGAGCAGATTGAATCGGAGTACGAATCTAAAGTGTTGGACGAATTACCACCGCTGAAGGCGTATTGTGAGACACTTATAGCCACTAAATAACGAGTAAGCGCTACGCTGATTTAAAAGATAAAAACTGATGCAATCAATATCGAAAATGGCCGAGTACAGTATGTAGTCGGCCATTTTTTTAACCCGGTTACCTTTGCCTATATCACTTTATCGCGAGGTCGCAGGTACGCTCGTAGCAATGACACCCTACCTCGTGGTCATTGACCATACCTACAGCTTGCATAAAAGCATAGCAAATCGTTTCACCTACGAAATTAAATCCGTGCTTTTTAAGTGCTTTTGACATTGCTTTAGACGCATCGGTTGATGTGGGTGCTTGCCTGAAGTCTTCCCATGCATTAATGACCGTACGTCCATCTGTAAATTGCCAAATAAAATCACTGAATGGCTGCGACGCTTCGATAGCTAAAAAACCCTTGGCATTTTTGATAACCGACTCTATTTTGAGCTTGTTTCTGATTATGCCGCTATCTTGCATAAGTCTGTCGACATCAGCGGGGCCCATCTTCGAAATTTTCTCAGGGTCGAACTGATAGAATGCCTGTTCAAAATTCTGCTGTTTTTTCAAAATGGTCAGCCAAGATAAACCAGCCTGTTGTCCATCGAGGCATAACTTAGCAAACAACGCGCGCCTATCTAGCTCGGGTACACCCCATTCGTTATCATGATACGCTAAATAAATAGGGTCGCTGCTTACCCAACCGCAGCGATGCAAAGGCATATTTTTTTCTATTTTTGTTTGATTGGGCATGGCTTAAGATTAAATCCTTGTTGTGAAGTGGCATATTGGCTTTATTCGTGACGTTTTTTCACCCTTTACACCTACATACTATGCCTCACAAATTGTATACTATCCCACCTTTATTTTAAGTCAGATAACTAATAAGCAGCGGATGTATGCAGAAATACGATATTAAGACCTTTCAAGGGTTGATCCTTGCGCTTCAAGATTATTGGGCGCGTCAGGGCTGCGTTATTATTCAGCCTCTGGATATGGAAGTGGGTGCCGGTACTTTTCACCCTATGACGTTCCTACGTTCTTTAGGTCCAGAGCCAATGAGTAGCGCCTATGTTCAACCGTGCCGTAGACCAACCGATGGTCGTTACGGTGAGAACCCAAACCGCTTACAACATTACTATCAGTTCCAAGTAATGCTTAAGCCTTCACCTGACAATATTCAGGAGTTGTACTTGGGCTCTTTGAAAGAGTTAGGATTCGATCCGCTGGTTCATGACATTCGCTTCGTAGAAGACAACTGGGAATCACCCACGCTTGGTGCGTGGGGTCTAGGTTGGGAAGTGTGGCTAAACGGTATGGAAGTAACTCAGTTTACCTACTTCCAGCAGGTAGGCGGTCTAGAGTGTAAGCCTGTTACCGGCGAAATTACCTACGGCTTAGAGCGACTCGCCATGTACGTTCAAGGTGTAGATAGTATCTACGACCTGGTTTGGACTGACGGCCCTATGGGCAAAGTGACCTATGGCGATGTGTTCCATCAAAATGAAGTAGAACAATCGACGTATAACTTCGAACACGCCAACGTTGAAGCCTTATTTAGAACCTTCGACGAATGTGAAGCAGAAAGCAAAAAGCTTATCGAAAACAACCTTCCACTTCCTGCCTATGAGCAGGTTATGAAAGCGTCACACGCATTTAACTTGCTTGATGCTCGTCATGCTATCTCAGTGACTGAACGCCAGCGCTATATTCTTCGCGTTCGAACGCTAGCCAAAGCGTGTGCAGAAAGCTATTACCAAGCACGTGAAGCACTTGGCTTCCCACTATGTAACAAGGAGGCATAAGCGTGCGTACAGAAAATTGTTTAGTTGAATTAGGTACTGAAGAACTCCCACCAAAAGCGCTTAAGTCTTTAGGTGAAGCCTTCGCCACGCAGTTTGAAGCTGCGCTTACGCAAGCTGACTTAAGCTTTGATTCAGTCAGCTGGTTTGCAGCCCCTCGCCGCTTAGCCGTTTATGTTTCAGGCCTTGCTGAAGGTCAGGCTGACAAAGTAGTAGAGAAACGCGGCCCAGCAGTATCAGCCGCGTTTGACGCCGACGGTAATCCCACTAAAGCAGCACAAGGTTGGGCTCGCGGTAACGGCATTGACGTTGCTGACGCAGAGCGCCTTGTAACTGACAAAGGAGAGTGGTTACTTCATAAAGCCCACGTTCCAGGGCAATCAGTTGTAGAGCTACTAGAAGGGCTGATAAACCAAGCAGTAAGCAAGCTACCTATTCCAAAGCCAATGCGTTGGGGTAATTACGACACTCAGTTTATACGCCCGGTTCACACCCTTTGCGTGCTTTACGGAAGCGAAGTGGTTAACGTTTCTGTATTGGGCTTAACAAGCGGCCGCGTTGTTCAGGGTCACCGATTCCACGGCGAAGGTCGCTTTGAACTGGATCATGCTGACAATTACGCCTCTGCCCTAGAGCAACAATATGTGCTGGCAGATTTTGAGGCGCGTAAAGATAAAGTGCGTCAGCAGCTTGAAGACGCAGCGCAAAGCTTGTCGCTTAAGCCAGACTATAATGAAGACTTACTAGAAGAAATCGCGTCACTTGTAGAGTGGCCGGTTGTACTTCAAGCTGGGTTTGATGAGGCTTTCTTGGCAGTACCGAAAGAAGCGCTTATCTATACCATGAAAGACGACCAAAAATATGTGCCGCTGCTAGATAGCGATGGTGCACTTTCAAACACTTTCTTATTTGTAACGAATATCGAAAGTCGCGATGCGTCTCAAGTTATTTCTGGCAATGAAAAGGTTATCCGCCCTCGTCTTGCAGACGCTGAGTTCTTCTTTAACAGCGATAAAAAGACGACATTAGAAAGCCGCCTTGAAAGCTTAGAAACCGTGTTGTTCCAAAAACAGCTTGGTACGCTAAAAGAAAAATCTGAGCGTATATCTGCCCTATCGGCGTTTATTGCGTCCCAAATAGATGCGAATGAAACACAAGCTGCACGAGCAGGTCTTCTAGCTAAAACCGACTTAATGTCGAACATGGTTATGGAGTTCCCAGACGTTCAAGGTGTTATGGGTAAATACTATGCGCTAAACGACGGTGAAGATGCGCCTGTTGCAGAAGCACTGTATGAACAATACATGCCGCGATTTGCTGGTGACGCACTTCCTAGTTCAGGCGTTAGCGCGTCGGTCGCGCTTGCTGACAAACTAGATACTCTTGTGGGTATTTTTGGTATTGGCCAGTTACCTAAGGGTGATAAAGACCCATTTGCGCTTCGTCGTGCAGCTATCGGTGTATTACGTATTGTCACTGAGCTGTCACTGCCGCTAGATCTTGAAACGTTAGTAAGCAAAGCTATCGATGTGTATGGCGATAAGTTAACGAATGCAGAAACACAGTCTCAGGTTGTTGATTTTGTATTGGGTCGATTTACTGCGCTCCTACAAGATCAAGCTATCGCCATTGACGTTATTCAGGCCGTTGCTGCTCGTCGCCCTACTAAGCCAGCTGACTACTTAGCCCGAGTTCATGCGGTAGATAAGTTCAGAGCATTGGAAGAAGCCGAAGCGCTAGCTGCCGCTAACAAGCGTGTTGCAAACATCCTTGCTAAGCAAAACGTTGAAGTAACAGACTCAGTGAATATTGATGAGTCACTGTTAGCCGAAGAAGCTGAAAAAGCGCTTTACGTTGAGCTGAAAGCCGCACAGAAAGAAGTTGATATTGCTGTTCCTTCACAGGACTACACGCGTATTCTTACTGCGCTTGCAACCTTACGTAATGTAATCGATAACTTCTTCGATAACGTAATGGTTATGGCTGATGACGAAGCGGTTAAGAATAACCGACTTGCTTTACTGTCGCTTTTAAGGCAACTTTTCCTTACTACCGCAGATATATCTATTCTCGCGAAGTCGTAGGCTAGTAAGAGTTAACGCGGTTTTATGCCGTGAAAAACAAAGAGCCCAGCCTTAACGTTGGGCTTTTTTATAAATGGAGACGCTGTGAAAAAGTTACTAACTATTGCTTCTATATGCATAACACTTTCAGCATGCTCAAGCAGTGGAAGTTTTAAAATTCCAGAAATAGCACCGGACGTGCCTCGCATTCAATTCGAAAACATGTTCCTAAGAGGTGTATTTAACTGGTGGGAGGCTGACCCTAGTTACAAGTTGAAACGATCAAATTCAGGCTGGACAGTGGACGTTGAACTCATAGCCGACGGACAACCTTATGATTTTAGGTTGTCAGATGCAAAATGGACGCCCTCACAAAGCTGTGGCGGCAAATATAAAGGGCAGCCTGTAATGTTAGGCTCCACTGTTTATTTAGTCTGTGAACAGGGCTCAGAGAACTTGCAATTTACCCCCTCCTCAACTGGCACCTATCGCTTTACAGCAACAGCAGCAAGTGCGGGGGAAGTCGCCTTGGTCGTGTCTAAATTGTAGTTAGCTTAGGTTTAACTATTCACCTTCTGCGAGAAAGCTCGCTTTTAGTCTTTTTCGCAGCAGGTATTTAAAAGAATTCTATTTCAAGTTCGGCTAGCATCATTGTCCCATCACCGTTTTCAACGAAATATAGATCGTACTTTGCATCATCTAGAAATACCTGCCAATAATCGTCATTACCCATTATTTCATCACCGTAAAGCGCCTTAACCTCAGTGCTAGGTTGTTCAAAATAGTGTTCTGCAAACTTCCAATCTTCTAGATTCTGTTTGTTTCTAAACACACTTTCGTAAACAGATAACTTACTTAGTTCTTGATAACTAAAGTTCAGTACAAGATGATTGCCATATACTTGAATAACATCACCGTTATCCGCATAAGCATCAAAAATTGGACGAAAGCCCTGCTCATCTAATTGCTCTATCGTTATGGTGTCACCCTGTTTACGCTTACTGTCAACAAAGGCGATAACTTCATTGTATTGATATGCCTTCTCAGTTTCATTGCTTGAATCTTTTATATAAGCAGTATCCGTATATCCATACTCGAAGCCGTTAACTAGCCATTCCTTTTCACCGTTTATAATTTTCAAATCTATTATTACATCAAGATTTACATCAGCTTTCTTTTTAAGAGTAAATCGGTATTTGCCTCTTTCAATTTGATTCCCCTCAGGCAACCGTTTTAACAATTCCGCCTTTTTAGTCTCGTAGCCGACTTTCTCTTCTATTAGCCAATCGCTGTTAAACCGGTTATCAAAGGCAATAGAATTAGTAAGGGTTGTTGATACCCAGTGATTTTCTGTAGTCACTTTTTTTACTATTCCTTTGTGGGTCACCACCCAAAGGTTTCTCCCATAAGAATACAGCACGGTGTCTTCGTTAACGCTATACGTTGACGTAGGTGTACCGAGTACGCTCAGCATACTTGTTACACTTTCATTGATTGTTAAGCCAAATACACCACCTTTAAGGGAGATATTATTGTTCTGTAGCGGTGGCTGGGATTTATTGATACTTGGTGTTCGAGATATAGAAAACTTTACCTCGTCTTCAATGACTAGCACGGTTTCTTTTTCTGCTCCGTTTGTCACTGTTACCGATTTATCGGCATTATCTACAATCTTATAATTAGTTTGTGCTAATGCGCTTGGTACCGTGTGGAGCATTAGCAATCCCATGCATGCAATGACTGTTTTTTCCATAATATTTTCCATCCCTTTATGTCCATTATTTAACGTTTATTTGCTTATTGAGTATTTTTATATTGCTCACCTATCGCATTTATTTCATTTTTGTATTTCTTCGCGGTTTCAGGGTGCCTTAAGACGCTTGATAATCTTACCTCTACATTCGCAATCATTTTTCTCAACGGGTAATGCTCCAGCTCGTCTACTTGACTCAAAAATATGGCGATATCTTTCAAATCAGATATACAACATGATTTAATATCAACGCTGTATTGCTTAGCCAAAAATTTCACCATGCCATCACTTGTCGACGTACTATTACTGGTTAGTGGCTGTAGTGGCATATCTTCTATGTCTTTCTTGAAGCTTACCGTCATATCTACTGACTGGTGCAGCAGCTTTACTGCTGTTAGGCCTGCACTATTTACATAAGAACCAATTCGATTATCAAGGGCTGCTAAGCTTTCGCTCTTAAGGTTAATTTTGGCATCAATAAATACTTGCTTAGCACGAAGTGCTATTTCGCTCGCATAAGAAATGTGGTTTAAATCTTCTAGAAAAATACCTTTAACTTTGGTATCTAGAATGATGTTCGCTTTTTCAATGAGAACAGCCTGGGCTTTCTTGGCCTCTGATAGTCGAATCTGAGACTCTGTAAGTCCAGCCTGTTTTGAACAGCCTATTATTAAAAACGTTACGAAGATGGAAATAATACACAAACGTCCTGTCATTTATATGTCCCTGTTTTAGTTGATAAGACTACTTATCAGCTTGTTACATAAATTTATACTAGAACAACTTTTACTCTTTTGTAAGGCTCTTCAATATTTCGTTAAGATACATTTTCGTACACAAAAAAAAACGACCCTACCTGGGTCGTTTTTAAAATATGCATCATTAAATAAATAATCTACACGTCTAAGTTTTCCACTTTAAGCGCGTTAGCTTCGATAAACTCTCTACGAGGCTCAACTTGGTCACCCATCAATGTAGTGAACAGCTGATCACAACCAATGGCATCCTCAATGGTAACTTGTAGCATACGGCGGCTTTCAGGATCCATGGTGGTTTCCCAGAGTTGCTCAGGGTTCATTTCACCTAGCCCTTTATAGCGCTGAATGTATTGGCCGCGTTTCGCTTCGTTCATTAGCCACTCTAGTGCTTCTTTGAAAGACTCAACTGGCTGTCTACGCTCGCCACGCTGAATATAGGCGTCTTTGCCCATCATGTCGTTAATGGCAAGGTTAAGCTCTTTAAGACGCTGGTATTCAGACGACTCGATAAACTCATGATCGATAATGTACTCATAATCAATTCCGTGCATACGCATAATGATTGTAATGTAGTACTCGCTAAGTTCAGCATCAGTGCGAATTTCATAACGGTATGTAGCACCATCGTTTTCGCGCTCTGTAAGCTGCTCTACGAAGTGTTTCGCCACATGCTCTAGTGCAGACTCATCTTTAAGGTCTTCAAGGTTTAGCGTAGGCGTGTAAAGCATTCTGTAGAGGATAGATGCAGGCATAAGACGTTTCATACGTGCAATCATCTTCTCTACCGATTGGTACTGCTTAACAAGGTTTTCAAGGCCTACACCACTAATACCTGGGTCTTCATCGCTGGTGTGCAAAGACGCACCGTCAATGGCGATTGATGTTAGGTAGTTAGTTAGGGCATCGTCATCTTTAAGATACTGCTCTTGTTTACCCTTCTTCACTTTGTATAGCGGTGGCTGTGCAATATATACATATCCACGCTCAATGATTTCAGGCATTTGACGATAGAAAAATGTGAGTAGAAGCGTACGAATGTGAGAACCATCTACGTCAGCATCGGTCATGATAATGATGCTGTGATAGCGTAATTTTTCAGGGTCATACTCGTCACGACCGATACCACAACCTAGTGCCGTGATAAGCGTCGCAACTTCCTGAGAAGAAAGCATCTTATCAAAACGCGCTTTCTCAACGTTTAGGATTTTACCTTTAAGTGGCAGAATAGCTTGGTTTTTACGGTTACGACCCTGCTTAGCTGAACCGCCCGCAGAGTCACCCTCCACTATGTATAGTTCACTAAGTGCAGGATCTTTTTCCTGACAGTCAGCTAGCTTACCCGGCAGACCAGCCAAATCTAACGCACCTTTACGGCGTGTCATTTCACGGGCCTTTCGTGCAGCTTCACGAGCACGAGCAGCATCAATAATTTTACCCGCAATGATTTTACTTTCTGCAGGGTTTTCTAATAAAAACTCTGCTAGCTTTTCGTTCATTGCCGACTCAACTGCTGGACGAACTTCAGAAGATACAAGCTTATCTTTTGTCTGTGAGCTGAATTTCGGATCTGGTACTTTAACGGAAATAACCGCGGTTAGACCTTCACGCGCATCGTCACCACTGGCATTCGTTTTTGCCTTTTTGTTCAGGCCTTCCTTTTCCATGTAGTTATTCAATGTACGCGTCAACGCTCCACGGAAGCCCGCCAAGTGAGTACCGCCGTCGCGCTGAGGAATATTGTTGGTGAAACAGAACACGTTTTCTTGGAAGCTATCGTTCCATTGCATCGCTACTTCTACTGCAATACCGTCTTCTTGTTCACTGCTGAAATGAAACACTTTCTGGTGAACAGGTGTTTTCTTTTCATTTAGGTACTCAACGAAAGCTTTGATACCACCTTCGTACATGAAGTGGTCTTCTTTTCCATCGCGTTCGTCTTTTAAGCGAATAGACACACCAGAGTTCAGGAATGATAGTTCACGAAGACGTTTAGCAAGGATATCGTAGTGGTAAAGCGTATCTGTGAAGGTGTCTGAACTTGGCCAGAAACGGATCATAGTTCCCGTTTTGTCAGTATCGCCTGTTACGGCTAGTGGCGCCTGTGGAACACCATGATGATATTCTTGTTCATGCGCTTTACCACCGCGACGAATACGAAGCTTCAGTCGGCTTGAAAGTGCGTTTACTACTGATACACCTACACCGTGCAAACCGCCCGATACTTTATAAGAGTTATCGTCGAACTTACCGCCGGCGTGAAGAACCGTCATAATAACTTCAGCTGCAGACACACCCTCTTCTGGGTGCAATTCAGTTGGTATACCACGTCCATCGTCAGACACAGATACTGAGCCATCGCTGTGAATGAGCACAGTAATCTCAGAACAATGTCCAGCAAGTGCTTCATCGATAGAGTTATCGACCACCTCGAAAACCATGTGGTGTAATCCGGTACCATCATCAGTATCACCGATATACATACCAGGACGCTTTCTTACGGCATCTAATCCTTTAAGTACTTTAATACTGGACGAGTCGTAGTTGTTCTCTGCTGACATACTAGCTTTTACTCCTCTTTCACGCTTCCATGTTCCACGTGAAACATTTTCTTTTCGTTGTATTTTTGTATAAAAGCGAGTTGCGTGGATTCTATTGCAGTAACGAAAACCTGCGTATCCATTTTGAGCAACCCATCAATAAATTGTTCTCTTTTATCGGCATCTAGTTCGGCACCTACATCATCAAGCAAAAAGATACTTTTACGCTGCGTTGCCTTATTAAATAGCTTAGTCTGTGACATTTGAAGCGCTGCCACAGCCATTCTAAGCTGTCCTCTCGATAAAAGCTCCTGGGCGTTTACTCCATTCACTTTAAGCCTTAAATCGGCTTTATGGGGCCCAGAGGAGGTATGTCCTATTTTACCATCATACTCACGTTTTTTAACTAGGCTTTCTGATAAACCGACATCTTTTTCCCACCCTTTATAGTAACTTAATTCCACGTCGAAGTTAGGAAGAAATTCTTGCGCGTACTGCTTAAAAATAGGTGTAAGGGTATCCACATATTCCTGACGAGTAGCCGATAAAGACTCACCTAGTTCTGAGAACTGAGACTCCCAATATTGATTTTGTGGTGCGCTTAAATTTGCCTGCTGTTTCAGTAAGGCATTTCTGTGTTTTAAAAATTTTCCATACTGATTAGCAAGTGATTGAAACTGATGTTTCACGTGAAACAATCCCCAATCACAAAAACGTCGACGCTCGGAAGGCGAACCAATTATAAGGTCAGTACTCTGCGGAGTAAAAAGTTGAAGTGGTACCAAGCTAACTAAATCTGATAACTTATTTGAATGTTCACCGTTAATACTACAGGTGAATGTCTCATTTCTACTTCGTTGAAAACCTAGCTTTAATTCATCCCCTTCTTCAGTTTTGCATGACGCGAAAACACTGAAGTTGTCCTTCTCATTTTGAATAACCGAACTGTGTTTATTTGTTCTAAAAGAACGTCCAAAACCTAGGTAATAAAGTGCTTCGATTAACGAGGATTTCCCACTCCCATTCACGCCTTTAATGATAGTCAGCGCTGGTGAAGGAGAAAGTGATACGGAAGTAAGATTACGAAACTGTGTAATCTGGACGCGGTCCAGTTTCATGAGGTCACACTAATGAAAGAAAAGAAGCGATGAGTATCAACACTCATCGCTTCTTGAATTGATAATTTAAATGACAAAATAACGTGGAATATGCGAAACGCTGCAAACACTTAATGTAGTAGTGACTACAGTCGCATTGGCATAATAACGTATAACGCGGCGTCATCAGCATCATCTTCGATTAGCGCACTCGCGTTTGAGTCTGATAGGCTCACTTTAACGCCATCAGATCCAAGCGCATTCAATACGTCAATTAGATAGGCAACGTTAAAGCCAATTTCTAAATCGTCACCTTGATATTGAACATCAACGATTTCTTCCGCTTCTTCTTGCTCTGGGTTATTAGCCGTTATCTTAAGCTCACCAGAAGACAAGTTTAATCGTACGCCTCTAAACTTTTCGTTAGATAGAATGGCCGCACGTGAAAAAGCTTCTTTTAATACAGCTTTACTCGCAATAATTTCCTTGTCGCCATTTTGAGGTAAAACACGGCGATAATCAGGAAATCTGCCATCAACTAATTTCGAAGTAAAAATGAAATCGTTTGAGAAAATTCGAAGATGGTTGGCGCCTATTTGCACCTTAAGAGATTTGTCATCTTCGCTAATAAGACGAGAAATTTCTAACACACCTTTACGTGGAATAATTACCTGACGAGATGGCAACGTGGTCTCATAGTTTAGGCGACAAAGTGCAAGGCGGTGACCATCTGTAGCAACGGTACGAATGATATTCTCTTCCGTTTCAAGGGACATACCATTTAAGTAATAACGTACGTCTTGTTGAGCCATTGAGAAGCTCGTTGCATCAATAAGACGTTTTAGATCACTGCACGATAATTCAAACTCAACTTCGCCTTCCCAGTCTTCTAGATTTGGGTAGTCGTTGGCAGATAAAGTAGAAAGCGTATAACGACCTCGACCGGCACGAATAAGTGCTTTGCTGCCGTCTAACGAGAAATGAATATCTGTTCCTTCAGAAATACCGCGAATAATATCAAACAGCTTTTTAGCAGGAACAGTAATTTCACCTTCCGTGAATTCACCTTCTAATTTCACGCTAGAAATTAGTTCTACCTCTAAATCTGTACCAGTAAGCCAAAGTGCGTCCTCACTTACTTTGATGAGAACATTGGAAAGAATTGGCAGTGTGTGTCTACGCTCTACAGCACCAGATACCAACTGTAGGGGTTGTAAAAATTGTTCGCGGCTTATAGTAAATTTCATCGCAGTGCTATCTCGCCTCTAAGGTCGTGGTGTTAGGAAGACAAAGTCCTAATGAGGTTCTTATAGTCCTCTTTTATATCATGACTTTCTTCTCTTAGCTGCTCTATTTTTCTACAAGCGTGTAAAACCGTAGTGTGGTCTCGTCCACCAAACGCGTTTCCTAGTTCAGGTAAACTGTGGTTGGTAAGTTCTTTGGCCAGCGCCATCGCGACTTGGCGAGGACGCGCCACACTACGACTACGTCGTTTAGACAAAATATCAGCTACTTTTATCTTATAATAATCTGCGACGGTTTTCTGAATATTATCAACGGTTACCAATTTTTCTTGAAGTGCGAGAAGGTCTCGAAGCGCTTCGCGAACGAAATCAATAGTGATAGGGCGACCGGTAAAGTTTGCGTTAGCAATAACACGGTTAAGTGCACCCTCGAGCTCACGTACGTTTGAACGCAATCGCTTAGCTATAAAGAACGCCACTTCATTAGGTAAGTGAATCCGGTTCTCTGCCGCTTTGCGCATTAAAATAGCCACTCGGGTTTCAAGCTCTGGTGGCTCTATAGCAATAGTTAAACCCCAACCGAAGCGCGATTTCAATCGATCCTCTACCCCATCAATCTCTTTAGGATATCTATCAGAAGTAAGGATGATTTGTTGGTTACCTTCAAGAAGCGCATTGAACGTGTGGAAGAACTCTTCTTGTGAACGCTCTTTATTAGCAAAGAATTGAATATCATCGATAAGTAACGCATCAACGCTGCGATAGAAGCGCTTAAAGTCCTCTATAGCGTTATTTTGTAGTGCCTTAACCATATCCTGCACGAAACGCTCTGAATGCATATACACAATTTTAGCGTCACCGTTATTAGCTACGATGCCATTACCCACTGCATGTAATAAGTGAGTTTTACCTAAGCCCGTACCACCGTAAATAAACAGTGGGTTGTAAGAACCGCCTGGGTTATTTGCGACTTGAGTTGCAGCCGCACGTGCTAGCTGGTTAGATTTACCTTCGACAAAGTTGTCGAATTGATAAGTCGGATTAATATTACTTTTATGCTTCATCGCCTCAGGGATCGGGATCACTTTCGGCGGTGTAGACGATCTTGGCGCTTGATCTGTGTATGCATTATATCCATTACGGTCGTGGTTTTGCGCACCGCGATCATTTAGATCCATACCCTGTGTGTATGAAGGTGATTTTGAAAACGCATTGTTTTGTCCTTGATCACCCACTTGGCTTGCCGATGATGGCATACCGCTATTCGACATTGGTGAATAAGACGATGTGTGCTGCCCATTACTGCCGCTGTGAACAGGCTGATTACTAGTATTATAGTTCTGATACCCTTGACCGCCCGCAGGTGCACTAGGCTTACTTGGTTGATTATTAGGCGTATTTGGAGCAGGTGAAGATCCGCTGGTACTTACAGGCTGACTTCGGCTTACGCTGTGACGATTCATCACTTCTAAACGCAATTGTGGTGCGTCACTTCCGGCAAACTCTTTTAGTAGTGCGGTAATATTATTCAGGTACTTGTCTCTTACCCAATCAAGTACAAAACGATTGGGAGCATAGAGTGCAACCACGCCTTGTTGTTCTTCACAAACAAGCGGTCGTATCCACATACTAAACTGCTGCGTTGGTAATTCTTGACGCAATCTTTCAAGGCATTGGTTCCACAAGGACATGGTACGTAGTTAGCTCCCGTAACTCGCTAGAAAAACCAACTCCTGAAAAGCCAAGCATAAAGAAAGCAGGCACTAAAAAGCGCCATTAGAAGAAAATAGCGTTGGAAGTGTTGGGTAGCAGCGAGAAATTAAGTTATCGTTTTAATCGCTGTGGATTATCTTACTTTATCAACACAATGTAAATGGCGATCCCGATCGATCTTTTCGATCAAAACAACAAGCAACTGATTAGCAAGCTTTTTTCTTTTAGATCAAATCAAACTATAACGAGAAAAATTCATTCTAAATTTGTGCTAAAAAACCGTTAGATCACCTTGCTTTTTATATCTATCTCTGTGTTTTTCACAACGCACTGTGGATAACCTAACCAAATTTTACGCGTTATTCACAGACGATTTGTACGAAAACTGCGTTATCGATTAAGCTATCGATTAGAAAATGCAAAAATTGTTCACTTATTCATCCGAAAAGCGAGAATATGCATTGACAGCACGCCCCGAGATCTCTAGAATTCAGCGTCCTTTTTCGATGGGCTTTTCTGGTGAAAACACCACATTGTTCTGGCAACAGCATAATGTGTTACCAAAAACGCCTATGTTTAACTAAATATAAGTGAGACTTTGGTCATGAAAAGAACATTTCAACCGAGCAATCTAAAGCGCAAGCGTTCTCACGGTTTTCGTGCTCGTATGGCGACTAAAAATGGTCGTAAAGTACTAGCAGCTCGCCGTGCAAAAGGCCGCGCTCGTCTTTCAGCTTAATTGAAAGACGCCAAAGTGGGCGAGAATAATTTTTCTAGGGAGTTACGTCTGTTAACTCCCACCCACTTTACCTATGTGTTTGATAACGCAACCCCAGCTGTATCTCCCTCTTTTACTGTTCTAGCCAGAAAAAATACACTTTCAACTCCTCGTTTAGGCATTACGCTCGCGAAAAAACGTATCCGTAAAGCTCACGATAGAAATCGTTTGAAGCGATTAGTCAGAGAAAGTTTTAGGCATAAACAGCACAACTTACCCAATGTCGATATTATCGTTATTGGCAAGTCTGGCGCTGACAACCTTAGCAACCAAGAAGTTTTCGCTACATTGGACAAGCTATGGAAAAAATTAAACAAGCGTTGCGGCAACTCTTAATTGCAGTGCCTTTGGCATTGATAAAATTTTATCAATGGTTCATTTCCCCTATGTTAGGGCAACGATGTCGTTTCCATCCTTCTTGTTCTTGGTATGCTATAGACGCATTAAAAACGCACGGATTAGTAAAAGGCGGTTGGTTATCTATTAAACGCATATTAAAATGCCACCCTTTGCATGCCGGCGGATATGATCCAGTGCCGGAAAAACAACAAGATAAACACTCAAAATAAAGAGACCTCTATGGAATCGCAACGTAGTTTTCTGATAATTGGCCTTGCGCTAGTTAGCTTTTTGCTTTGGCAATCATGGCAAAAAGATTATGGGCCACAGCCAGTTGTGCCTGTTGAGCAACAACAAACGCAAGAGACATCACAAGGCGTACCGTCATTTAATGAAAATGGCAGCGAAGATGTACCTAGTAGTGATAGCGTTCCTGCTGCACAACCTAGCGCAGCGGCGCAAAGCTCAAACCGCATTATTGAAGTAAAAACCGATACGCTTGATTTACGCATCGATTTGCTAGGCGGCGATGTAGTATCAGCAGACTTACTTAAGTTTCCGGTAGAGCAAGGTTCGGATATTCCTTACAGCCTACTTCGCTCTGGCAACGGTCTTTATGTAGCGCAAAGTGGCCTAATAGGTGCTCAAGGGCCTGATGCAAGCAGCAGTGGCCGCCCTGTGTATAATGCACAAAGTGACTATTATGAAATGACTGGCGACACCCTTGTTATTCCTCTTACATGGAAAAACAACCAAGGCTTGTCAGTTACCAAAACCTTCACTTTCACTAAAGGTCAGTACGACGTAAACGTGAGCTATAGCGTTGAAAATGGTACTGGCAGCGCAGCAACGGTTCAGCCGTATGCACAGCTTAAACAAGTGATGGAGTTTGAAGACGACGGTAACATGTTTATGCCAACGTACCGTGGTGCTGCATTTTCAACGGAAGATGACCGCTACCAGAAGTACTCGTTCGACGAGATTGAAGATGACAACCTACGCGAAACCACGAAAGCGGGTTGGGTTGGCATGCTTGAACATTACTTTGTATCAGCATGGGTACCTTCACAAGAGCAAACTAACACGCTTTATTCTCGTAACCTGAAAAATCAGTATGCGGTAATTGGTGTATTGTCTCCGTCTGAGAGCGTAGCGCCTGGTGAAACCAAAACCCTTGCGTCTACCCTTTACATGGGTCCTAAAGATCAAGAAAGCCTAGCGAAAATTGCGCGCGGATTAGACCTAACCGTTGATTACGGTATTCTTTTCTGGATTTCACAGCCGCTGTTCGCCCTTCTTACATTCCTTCATAGCCTAGTTAATAACTGGGGTGTGGCAATTATCCTTATCACTATTGTAGTGAAAGGCGCGATGTACTGGCTAACTAAGAAGCAATACGAGTCAATGGCACGTATGCGCAACTTAGCACCTAAGATGCAGCAGCTAAAAGACCGTTTTGGCGACGACAGACAAAAAATGTCTCAAGCTATGATGGAGCTTTACCGCAAAGAGAAAGTAAACCCAATGGGCGGTTGCTTACCTCTTCTTCTGCAAATGCCTATCTTCCTTGCGCTTTACTGGGTACTGATGGAAAGTGTTGAACTACGCCATGCAGACTTTGTGCTTTGGATCACTGACCTTTCTACAAAAGACCCATACTTTGTGCTGCCAATTCTAACTGGCGCAAGTATGTACCTATTGCAAAAACTTCAGCCAACCACCATTACTGATCCAATGCAGCAGAAAATCATGCAATGGATGCCGGTAGCAATGAGTGTATTCTTCCTGTGGTTCCCTGCAGGTCTGGTACTATACTGGCTAGTCAGTAACGTGATTACCTTGGTTCAAGCCAAAATGATTTATGCTTCAATGGAGAAGCGGGGCATCAGCAGTAAATAACACGCTGATCAATGAATTATACAGCCCGCCTATGCGGGCTGTTTTGTCTTAAGAGGAATAACCTGTGCCATCATTTGATATTGTTTCTGAAATCAACATGGAAGAAGTACGCAACGCCACTGAAAACGCAAGCCGTGAGCTATCAACGCGTTTCGACTTTCGCGGTATTGACGCGAGCTTTGAGTACAAAGATAAAACCGTGGTCATGAAAGCTGAAGCTGAATTCCAACTTCAGCAAATGGAAAGCATGTTTAGAACGGCGATGTCTAAACGTAACGTAGACACTTCATCTATGGATGTTAAACCCTACGATGCACACGGTAGAACTTACCGTCAGACCATTACCTTTAAAGAAGGTATTGAGCAGCCGATGGCGAAGAAGATTGTGAAGCTGGTGAAAGACGCCAAAATCAAAGTGCAAACGGCTATTCAAGGCGAAGAACTTCGCGTAACAGGTAAAAAGCGTGATGATTTGCAGCAAGTGATTTCACTGGTTAAAGAGTCGAACTTAGGCCAACCTTTCCAATTTAAAAACTTCCGCGACTAATTATGGAATCACTCACCCTTTCTACCGACACTATTACCGCACAAGCGACAGCGCCCGGTCGTGGCGGCGTAGGTATAGTACGTGTTTCAGGTCCTAAGGCTAAAGCCATCGCTGAGGCGTTAGTACCAAGCGCACTAACACCACGTCTTGCGACCTATACGCCGTTTGTTGATGCTAACAACAGCGTAATAGACCAGGGCATAGCACTGTTTTTTAAAGGGCCTAACTCATTTACCGGTGAAGATGTACTTGAACTGCAGGGCCATGGCGGTCAAGTTGTCATGGACATGCTGATTGATGCCGTGCTTGCAACGGGCGATGCCCGGCTTGCCAATCCAGGTGAATTCAGTGAACAAGCCTTTTTAAATGATAAATTAGACCTTGCGCAAGCAGAGGCGATTGCCGACTTGATTGATGCAAGTTCTAAACAGGCAGCAAAAAGTGCGCTGCGCTCGCTACAGGGTGAGTTTTCTACACAAATTCAAACGCTATCTGACCAAATCGTGCATCTTCGTATGTACGTAGAGGCGGCCATCGATTTTCCTGAAGAAGAAATTGATTTCTTATCTGATGGGAAAGTATCAGGTGACTTAAGCGCAATTATGCAAAGCTTAACCAAAGTGCGCGAACAGGCTAAACAAGGCACCTTGTTGCGCGAAGGTATGCAGGTGGTGATTGCGGGGCGACCTAACGCCGGTAAATCGAGCTTATTAAACGCCCTGGCAGGACGAGATAGCGCCATTGTTACCGATATAGCCGGTACCACGCGAGACGTGCTTAAAGAGCATATTCACATTGATGGTATGCCGGTGCACATTATCGACACAGCAGGACTTCGAGAAAGCCCAGATAAAGTGGAACAAATTGGTATTGAGCGCGCGTGGCAAGCTATCAATGAAGCTGACCACGTATTATTCGTTGTAGACTCTACCGCAACTGCTGTTATCGACCCTTATGAAATATGGCCAGAATTTATGGCCCGATTGCCACAAGGCATCCCCGTTACCGTAGTTCGCAACAAGGCCGACCTTAGTACCTTAGATATTGGACAAAGCACAGTTGCCACCGAGCAAGGTGATATCTCAGTTATCAATCTATCAGCCAAAGAAGGTAGCGGCGTCGACACGCTAAAAGCACATCTGGCCAAAACCATGGGCTTCGATACTACAACTGAAGGTCAATTTATTGCGCGCAGACGACACATAGATGCACTCGACCAAGCCTACAGTTATGTAAGCACTGGCGAACAACAACTGCATGATGCTATGGCGGGTGAGTTGCTTGCTGAAGAATTGCGCTTGGCTCACCAGGCACTATGTGAGATAACCGGTGAATTCACGTCAGACGACCTACTTGGTAAGATTTTTTCATCGTTCTGTATCGGCAAATAGCGTGACCATAAAAGTAAGAAGGTGAATAACCTACGGGATAAGCCGCACTTACGTTAAGACGACAATCGTAAATAGAGAAGCAACCCAATAATGAGCAAGCATTTTGAAATCATCGTCGGCACCATGTTAGGTGCCGCAGAATATGTGGCTGATGCCATTGCGGAAAAACTTGATGCGAGCGGGCACACCCACACTATTCACGCAGAACCAAATTTAGATGAGATTAAAACAGAATCAACGTGGATCGTGTGTACATCAACCCACGGTGCTGGCGAATTACCTGACAACATCCAGCCGTTCGCAAAACAGCTAGAGGGCGCGGATTTAAGCGCAGTAAATGCCTACGTTATTGGGCTAGGTGACACCAGTTACGACACCTTTTGTTTCGGCGCAAAAGAAATGGAAAAGCATATTAAAAACGCAGGTGGCACGTTAATTACCGACGCGCTATACATCGATGTGCTAGAACACCCTATCCCTGAAGATGCCGCCGTAGAATGGTTTGACGAAAAGCTGGCCAATGCTTAACAAGCGTTTTTACGTGGAACCAATGCGATGAACAGCAACCTTACCCAAGCTGAACTAGCGGCGTTGCAATCTCCCCTTTCTAACGATTGCCGGGTACTGTATTTACTTGGGCTTCGAACAGGTGCAAATTCGGCAACGACATCGTCGGCACCTATTGATTATAAGCAATTATTGAATTTGCTAAACGGCGACAGCAAAGACGAGCCTTACCAACGCGGTCGTCAAATCAATAGCTTGGTGAAGCAGCTTGAACAAGTGGGTTTGGTTGCCCTGCCCCTTGAACTTGATCTTGAGCATACAATCAACGGGAAAACCCTACTTCTTCCGCTTCTAAGCGAGCCGCAGTCAGACTTCGACCAACTACATGCCCGTCATAGCGCCATGACCCCTAACTGGACGCCCAACAAGGCGTTGTTTGAAGAAATGGCCTCGCTACTGGGTATTATCGATAAAACATTTGATGACAACGAGGTGGGTGAATTCATTGCCTATTGGTTAGGAAGACCAAGTTCAGTGTTTAGCGAATTCCAATGGACACAAAAGTTTGCCAACAATATCAAGCGCAAGCGTCTCGCTTCAGGCTACGCCCCAACAAAGGTGGTGGGAACGCAACAAGTGAAAGTTGCAGCCGGCATAGAAGCAGATGATAATGCTAGAAAGCTGGTGGAAAAGTATGCCGCAACTAAGAAGAGTTAATTCGTTATGGATCGTATAACCGACAAAATTGCTAATTTAGCGAGAGCGCTCAACAAAGACGTCGATCCCAATCGTGAATACATCGACTATAAAACGCTGCGTAAGCAGTACGAGGCGAAAGCGAACGAAGAAGTATCACAACTACAGCAGCGTAGTAAAAAAGCGCGTGTAGAGGCTATTCATGGCCGTTCTGATCTGAATCCTAAATGGACCTTCGCCAACTTAGTTGAAGACAGTGACGATGTGATTGAAGCCGTATCGATAGCTCAGTCTTTTATTGCTGCCCATGACGACCCTGCATGGCGTCAAAGCGGCTCGCATATGATGCTCTTTTACGGCGATTACGGTCGTGGTAAATCACATATTGCCGGTGCCATTGCCCATCAACTTATAGAGCAGTACGAAATTTCAGTGCTTTATCGTCAACTGTCTACACTGCTTGAAATGCGCAATTTCTCGTTTGATTTTGGGGCTTCGGACAACGCGGGGCAGCGCTTCAGGGAGATCAATCAGGAACTGCTAGACGTTGATCTGCTTATTCTTGATGAGGTGTGTGTAAACGAAAGCGTGTTAAAGAAAAATGCGCAGAGTTGGTTTGGTAATCTGCTAAGACAACGCTTGGTAAACAAGAAAAACTGTATTTTGATCACCAATCACAATTTAGCCGAACTTGAAAATGCCCTTGGCCCCTATTGTTTTGAGTCGATTAAAGAGTACGACACTTACAAAGTTAGGTTCCAAGGTCCAAGCCGCCGTGAAGGCTTAACCATTGAACAAGAAGACATGCAAGGCTCTGTTTCACAGCCACGCTATCAACCCAACCAGGTGCGCTAATAGCACCTGGTTTCCCCTCTCTCGAAACCTAGCCCTTACTCTGCTAGGTCTTTTCCTTCATTAAACCTTATTGCATGTTCCTGTTGTGCCAGGTAATAGCGAATCACTTAGTCTGTTGATCCCGCTTTTTACCAAAACAATACGGTTTTAATTCATAGATACACTCAACGATCTCCTTCAGTTAAACAAATAACCATTCTTTCAGACCCACTTCTACCTTATAAAAGTGACTGAATTTTGGTCAGCTCCTATGTTTTTCTCCTGAAAAATGGGCTGTTTTGAAAAAATAATCTTGTCGTTCATAAAAACGTGCAGTTTTTTTGAAGGTGTTGATAAATGCGATCGGGCGATCTAATCACAGCTTTTGGAAAAGATCTCCTCCACAATGTGATCACGCTATAACGCACGTATCTACACGATCTTTTGATCGCGATACATAAATAGCAAACATTTTATCCCCAGTTGGATCACATCTTGATCACCCCTGTGGATAGGATCCTACAAACCACTGTGCATAAGCTTTGATCGAAAAAAGAATAACTTTTCAAACGATTCGGGGTGTGGATAAAAAGGCCATTTATACACAAGTTTGAGATAGGGTTATGGATCGGGGTTTCCCAATGTTATTGATCGCGTAACTTGATGATCTTTATGTGCTTTGATCGGTTACCCACAGATCTTGATGATCCTAATAAAAGTAAAAATAAACAGATCTAAAAGAGATCTTAAGATCTTATAATTCGATCACACCTTTTCAAAAACAGGTTTTGAGG
This sequence comes from Alteromonas sp. G4i35, assembly GCF_054960375.1. Taxonomy (NCBI): domain Bacteria; kingdom Pseudomonadati; phylum Pseudomonadota; class Gammaproteobacteria; order Alteromonadales; family Alteromonadaceae; genus Alteromonas; species Alteromonas sp. G4i35. Next base: position 30,324 of record NZ_JBHNZD010000009.1, read on the forward strand.
AAAATTTAATCATTTTCTTTATCCAATAAGTCAGATAAAATACGCGCCCTTTTTTCAGCAGTCTCTGCGTGAGAAAAATTAGTTTTTAATCGGCTTATCGTAAGTTAATAGTGAGGTTTAACCATGTTTTATGCTGAAGCATTTGATGTCATCGTTGTAGGTGGTGGACATGCAGGTACAGAAGCGGCACTTGCAGCTGCTCGCATGGGTGCAAATACGCTGTTGCTCACTCACAATATTGAGACGATAGGCCAGATGTCGTGTAACCCTGCAATTGGTGGGATCGGTAAAGGTCATCTTGTAAAAGAGATCGATGCGTTAGGCGGTGCAATGGCACTGGCTATCGACAAAGGCGGTATTCAGTTTAGAACATTGAATTCTTCTAAAGGCCCAGCTGTTCGTGCAACGCGTGCGCAAGCTGACCGTACGCTTTACAAAAACGCCATTCGCGACATTGTTGAAAATCAAGAAAACCTAACCCTGTTCCAACAGAGCGTTGACGATCTGATTGTTGAAAACGATCAGGTATGCGGTGTTGTTACGCAAATGGGCTTGAAGTTTAAAGCCAAGTCAGTGGTACTGACAGTGGGTACTTTCCTTGGCGGAACCATTCACATTGGCCTTGAAAACTATCGCGGCGGTCGTGCCGGCGATTCACCGTCTATCGCACTTGCAGATAGACTACGTGCCCTTCCGTTTCGTGTTGACCGTTTAAAAACTGGGACACCAGCAAGACTTGATGCTCGCTCGTTAGATTTTTCTGTAATGCAGCCTCAACCTGGTGACAATCCTACGCCGGTATTTTCGTTCATGGGTGATAGAACTATGCACCCTACACAGATCCCGTGCTATATCACCCACACTAACGAAAAAACCCACGATATCATTCGCGGGGGATTAGATCGCTCACCCATGTTTACAGGGGTTATCGAAGGTATTGGACCGCGCTATTGCCCAAGTATCGAAGATAAGATCACCCGTTTTGCAGATAAGACATCGCATCAAATTTTTGTTGAGCCAGAAGGTTTAAACAGCATTGAAGTTTATCCAAATGGTATTTCAACCAGTTTGCCATTTGACGTACAGATGAACCTTGTCCGCTCGATCAAAGGTTTTGAAAATGCGCACATTGTTCGTCCGGGTTATGCAATTGAATACGATTTCTTTGATCCACGCGATCTGAAACAAACACTGGAAACGAAGTTTATTCGAGGTTTGTTCTTTGCTGGCCAAATTAACGGTACTACTGGCTATGAAGAAGCGGGTGCGCAAGGGTTAGTAGCAGGCGCAAACGCAGCGCTACAAGTTCAAGAAAAAGACCCGATGATTTTACGCCGCGACCAAGCATACATGGGCGTACTTATCGACGACTTAGCCACCATGGGTACGAAAGAGCCGTACCGCATGTTCACTAGCCGTGCAGAATACAGACTACTGCTTCGTGAAGACAATGCCGATAGCCGTTTAACCGCGATGGGCCGAGAGATTGGTCTTGTTGATGATGCGCGCTGGGCGAAATTTAACGACAAGATGGAAGCGGTAGAAAGTGAGCTGCAGCGTCTACGCGGTCAGTGGATTCACCCTGATCACGCGGCAACGCCGGAACTCAATACCATGCTGAAAAATCCGGTGAGTCGTGAACATTCTCTTGAAGAACTGATCCGTCGACCTGAAATGACTTACGGTCAGTTAATGGAAATTGAAAGTGTTGGCCCAGGTCTTGAAGATCCGGTTGCTGCAGAGCAAGTGGAAATTCAAATTAAGTACGCTGGCTACATTGCCCGTCAAATGGATGAAATCGCGAAAACGCAGCGACACGAAAACACCCTGTTGCCGGTTGATATGGACTTCAGCAAGATTTCCGGCTTGTCGAACGAGGTTGTAGCCAAGTTAACCGAAGCCAGACCGGAAACAATCGGTAAAGCATCGCGTATTTCGGGCATTACCCCGGCGGCCATCTCTTTACTGCTGGTTTACCTTAAAAAACACGGCATGTTGCGCAAGCAAGAGAAAATCAGTGCGTAAAACACGCGCTTAACTCAACACATTACTCGCAGCGCTTAGTTTTTCCTATTTATTCGCGTATTATGATAATCATAATTGCCTAAACTATGCGAAAACTAGAAAAACTCGGCGCTTTTCACACTGTCCCATTGCACTAATTTACATTCGTTGTGCGGCTTTGATGAATTCAGGTGCATTTTTCAAGCGCACTTGTATCGAGCATGAAGAGCTGCAGTAACAAACGGCTGTAAATGAGCGGCAAATAACGATTCGCCACGCGTGTTTATGGTATGGACTGTGTAGAGCAAAAAACATTAACGCGAACAGACAGATTTTTCGATGACGATACAGCAAGAATTGCACACCATTTTGGTGTCTGGACTCGATGCCCTTTCACTAGATTTAAGTGATAAGCAACAGCAGCAGTTAGTTGACTATGTGCTGCTTATGGACAAATGGAATAAGGCGTACAACCTGACTTCTGTGCGCGATCCTAAGCAAATGATGGTGAAACACATTCTAGATTCGCTGGCGATTGTGCCCTTTCTTGATGGTAACAATATCATTGATGTTGGAACGGGCCCTGGCCTTCCAGGTATGCCGTTGGCAATCGCGTTTCCAGATAAATCATTCACATTGCTTGACTCATTGGGCAAGCGTGTACGGTTTATGACCCAATGTGTGCACACGCTTGGATTAACTAACGTAACTCCTGTGCAAAGCCGCGTTGAAGAGCACAATGGCGATACGCCTTACGATATTGTGCTAAGCCGAGCTTTCGCTTCGCTAAAAGATATGTTGCACTGGTGTCAGCATCTGGTAGATTCAGAAGGTCAATTTTTGGCGCTTAAAGGTCAGTTTCCACAAGATGAGATAGACGAAGTGAGTGATCACTTCCATGTGAGCAAAACGGAAAACCTCACTGTGCCAAATTTGGTAGGCGAACGACATCTGGTTTGGCTAAAAAAGAAATAGCCGAAAAATAGAAATAGACGAGAACAGGATCTAACGTGGCTAAGGTAATCGCGATCGCGAATCAAAAAGGTGGTGTTGGAAAGACAACCACTGCAGTTAACGTGGCAGCGTCAATGGCAGCAACCAAGCGTAAGGTGTTGCTGATTGATCTCGATCCACAAGGTAATGCGACCATGGGAAGCGGCGTTGATAAATACGACGTTGAATCTACGGCATTTGAATTGTTGATTGAAGAAAAGCCAATTAACGATGTTATCGTTAAAGCGACAAGCGGCAAGTATGACCTCATCGCGGCGAACGGTGACGTAACCGCGGCAGAAATCAAGCTGATGGAAATGTTTGCCCGTGAAGTAAGGCTTCGCAACGCGCTGAAGCCCGTTATGGATTACTACGATTTTGTCTTTATCGACTGCCCGCCTTCGCTAAACCAGTTAACGGTGAACGCCCTGGCGGCTGCCGATTCGGTAATGGTGCCTATGCAGTGTGAATATTACGCACTAGAAGGCCTCACTGCCCTTATGGATACCATTCAAAAATTGGCATCCGTAGTGAATCCAGAATTGAAGATTGAAGGCGTATTGCGTACTATGTACGACCCGCGCAATCGCCTTGCTAACGACGTTTCAGAACAGTTGAAGCGCCATTTTGGTGAACAAGTTTATCGCACGGTTATTCCGCGCAATGTTCGTCTAGCTGAAGCACCAAGCTTCGGTACGCCAGCGATGTACTATGATAAGTCTTCGACAGGCGCTAAAGCCTACTTGGCACTGGCGGGTGAAATACTGCGTCGTAGGGACAAAACAACGCCTGCACAGGCAAAAGCAAGTTAAACGACAATAAGCTGAACACTATCAGCACATGCCATAGAGGACACTATGTCAGCACGTAAAAGAGGCCTTGGCCGCGGTTTAGATGCGCTACTCGCAACCAGCCAATCATCTGCTCAAAAAGAACAAGATGCCGCCGAGGTAAATTCAACCAACGGTGAGTTGAGTAAACTCCCTATTGAATACTTAGTGCCGGGCAAGTATCAGCCTCGAAAAGACATGTCACCTGAGGCATTAGAAGAATTGGCATCGTCCATTCGTGCGCAAGGTATTATTCAGCCTATCGTAGTGAGAAAAGTCGACGAGCACCGCTATGAAATCATTGCCGGTGAACGTCGCTGGCGAGCTTCACAACTGGCACAGCTAGACGAAGTGCCTTGTTTGGTTAAGAACGTGCCTGACGAAGCGGCAGTGGCCATTGCGCTTATCGAAAATATCCAGCGTGAAGATTTAAATGCTATGGAAGAGGCGCAAGCCCTCGACCGTTTAATGAATGAGTTCGCGCTTACCCATCAAGAAGTTGCTGAAGCGGTGGGCAAATCACGCACCACAGTGACAAATTTACTTCGTCTGAATAATTTGAACGACGACGTGAAACTGTTAGTCGAGCATGGCGATATTGAAATGGGTCATGCTAGAGCGCTGTTAGCGCTAGAAGGTGATACCCAGTCGGAAACTGCGCAAGTAGTATCGGGCAAAGGTCTTACCGTGCGCGATACAGAAAAGCTTGTTAAAAAGCTTTTGGAGCCAGCTAAACCTAAGCCTGAGAAGAAAGTTGATCCCGATGTGCAAAACCTTATGACACGACTTTCAGAAAATTTAGGCACTCCTGTGAGTATTGACCACAATGCGAAAGGCAAAGGCAAGCTGACAATTAGCTTTAGCGACCTTGAACAATTAGATGGAATTATCTCTAAAATTCAATAGTTTAAAATAAAATTACTAGAGAAGCTCCCTTTGCCAACCCGCAATTGATACGCTGTTCGGTGCAAACACCGGACACTCTCCTTTCCGGTTATAGCAATAGAAAATTTTCAGAATAACTTTCAAAAAGCGTTGTACTGTTGAAAATTGTCGGTAAAACAGTATACTTCTGACGCTTTTTGTAAGACGTGAACAAGCTGCGAGTAAAAGTGACGAACAAGTTAGCAAAACGCGGGTTAGACCTCGCCAAGAAAGGGCTACTTTTTCAGGCTATTACAGCCCTAGTCGTTACCGCTTTCGCAGGCGCCGCAGGGGGAAGTCATTCCGCCATGTCGGCAGCGGCAGGCGCTTTAATCAGCATTCTGCCGAACAGTGTTTTTATGGCTTTCGCGTTTCGTTACGCAGGTGCCAGTAAAAACGACCTTGTTGCACGGAGTTTTAGCCAAGGCTCAAAATTGAAGCTGGCACTGACAATCATTTTATTTGTAATTGCTTTTAAAGGCTTAAACGCCGCGCCATTAGAGATTTTCATGGCATTTGTGATTACAACCGCTAGCCACGGGCTAGCCATGTTTCATTACGGTACGAAAGAATAAAGACAGCGCGAGGCGTTGCGATAACGAAAACAACGTATTCGACCGATTGAGACAAAAGAACCAGTCACCAAATTTTTACACTTTACAACTTGGGTTAAACAATGGCATCTGAATACACTACCTCAGAATACATCAAGCACCACTTGACCAATGCCACCATGTGCTCAACTGACAACGGAATTGCTTTTAACAAAGCGTGTTCTGACGCCGGTTTTTGGGCATGGCATGTTGATACACTGGCATGGTCTATCGGTCTTGGTCTTCTTTTCCTAATTATCTTTAGAAGCGTTGCTTCAAAAGCGACAACCGGCGTACCTGGCAAAATGCAGGCGTTTGTTGAGCTTGTTGTTGAGTTTGTTGACGACAACGTTAAAAGCACTTTCCATGGTAAGAGCGCACTTATTGCGCCATTAGCACTGACTATCTTTGTATGGGTATTGCTAATGAACCTTATGGACTTGGTGCCAGTTGATCTTATTCCATGGGTATCTGGTCTTATCGGCCAAGCGGCTTTTGGCATGGATCCACACGACGTTTACAACAAGGCAGTTCCAACCACTGACCTTAACTTAACGTTCGCACTGGCTTCAGGCGTGTTTATTCTTATTCTTTTCTATTCAATCAAGATGAAAGGCATTGGCGGTTTTGCAAAAGAACTGACTATGCAGCCTTTCGGTCACCCTATCTTTATTCCGGTGAACTTTATTCTTGAAACCGTTACTTTGCTTGCGCGTCCGCTTTCACTAGCACTGCGTTTGTTCGGTAACTTGTATGCCAGTGAGCTAATCTTCATTTTGATTGCTACAATTGGTTATTTCCAGCTTCCACTGCACTTCATGTGGGCTGTGTTCCATATTCTGGTACTTCCGCTTCAAGCGTTTATTTTCATGATGCTTACCATCGTGTACTTAAGCCTGGCGTGTGAAGACCACTAAGCATTAACGGGTGTCGGTTTTGATTTTTAATCGACACCGTTTTTACAGAGTTTGACTTTTAAACATTAACTTTAAATTTAACTTAAATCGGAGACGTAAATGTTATACATCGCTGTTGCACTACTGATTGGTCTTGGTGCCCTAGGTACCGCTATTGGTTTCGGTCTACTAGGTGGTAAATTCCTTGAATCTGCTGCTCGTCAACCTGAACTAGCACCTCAACTACAAGTTAAGATGTTCATCGTAGCGGGTCTTATCGACGCCATCGCGATGATCGGTGTTGGTATCGCTCTATACCTATTGTTCGCTGTTGGTGCCTAATTCTACTAAACACTTTTTTAGCGAACTTTAAGAGGAGGGGCGATTGTGAATTTTAACGCCACTTTTATTGGTCAATTAATCGCCTTCGCTGTGTTCGTGGTGTTCTGCATGAAATATGTATGGCCTCCACTAATGGCAGCGATTGAAGAACGTCAGAAGAAAATTGCCGATGGGCTTGAAGCTTCTGAGCGTGCAGAGAAAGACCTAGAGCTTGCTCAAGCGAAAGCTACTGAGCAATTGAAAGATGCGAAAGCGCAAGCAGCTGAAATTATCGAGCAGGCTAAAAAGCGTGCCAACCAATTGGTTGACGAAGAAACGCAAAAAGGCCATGCGGAACGCGAAAAGATTATCGCTTCTGGTTATGCCGAGATTGAAGCTGAACGCAATCGTGCCAAAGAAGATTTGCGCAAGCAGGTTTCTGCACTTGCAGTAGCTGGCGCACAGCAAATCTTACAACGTGAAATCGATGCAAACGCACAAAACGACATTGTTGAAAAACTTGTCGCTGAGCTTTAATAGGGAGATGAGCCATGTCTGAATTGACAACCGTTGCTCGTCCTTATGCTAAAGCTGCTTTCGATTTTGCTGTCGAGAAAGACGCCGTTGCAAAATGGCAAGAAATGCTCGCCTTTGCAGGCGCTGTAGCAGCGAACGATGACATGCACCAGCTTTTGTCTGGTGCGGTTGCCGCTGACACGCTTGCCGACATTTTTAACAATGTTTGTGGTGAGCAACTCGACGAACACGGCCAAAACCTGGTTAAGGTTTTGGCTGAGAATAAACGTTTAGCCGCGTTGCCTGAAATTTCTACTTTGTTTGATGCATTTAAAGCAGATTACGACAAAGAAATAGAAGTGGACGTAACCTCAGCATCTACGCTGACTGATGCGCAACAAAATGAGTTGGTTGCATCTTTGGAAAAACGTTTGGCACGTAAAGTGAAGCTTAATTGTAACGTGGACCCTGCCCTGATCGCTGGAATGGTAATTAATGCCGGCGATACAGTTATTGATGGTTCCGTAAAGTCGAAATTGAACCGTCTAGCAGACGCGTTGCAAGCATAACGGGGATAAGAGCATGCAACTTAATTCCACTGAAATTGCTGAACTGATCAAGAAAAGAATTGAACAGTTCAATGTAAGCAGTGAAGCACGTAATGAAGGTACTATCGTCGCAGTAACTGACGGTATTATCCGCATTCATGGCCTTGCAGATGTAATGCAAGGAGAAATGATCGAGCTTCCTGGAAGCCGTTACGCAATTGCACTAAACCTTGAGCGAGACTCTGTAGGTGCAGTTGTTATGGGTCCTTATGCGGACCTTAAAGAAGGCGATAAAGTACAATCTACTGGTCGTATTCTTGAAGTACCAGTAGGTAACGCACTACTAGGTCGTGTTGTAAACACACTAGGTGAGCCTATCGATGGTAAAGGCGCAATCGATGCAGCTGGTTTCGAACCAGTTGAAAAAATTGCACCTGGCGTAATCGAGCGTCAATCGGTAGACCAGCCAGTACAAACTGGTTATAAGTCAGTTGACGCCATGATCCCAGTAGGTCGTGGTCAGCGTGAGCTTATCATCGGTGACCGTCAGTGTGGTAAAACAGCAATGGCTGTTGACGCTATCATCAACCAAAAAGGTACAGGCATTAAGTGTGTGTACGTAGCGGTTGGTCAGAAAGCATCTACTATCGCTAACGTAGTACGTAAACTAGAAGAGCACGGTGCACTTGACCACACTATCGTGGTTGCAGCATCTGCATCTGAGTCTGCTGCGCTTCAATACCTAGCGCCTTACTCTGGTTGTACTATGGGTGAATTCTTCCGTGACCGCGGTGAAGACGCGCTAATCGTATATGATGATTTGTCTAAGCAAGCTGTTGCTTACCGTCAAATCTCACTACTACTTAAGCGTCCACCAGGCCGTGAAGCTTACCCAGGTGACGTATTCTACCTTCACTCACGTCTACTAGAACGTGCTGCACGTGTAAACGAACAATACGTTGAGCGTTACACAAACGGCGAAGTGAAAGGTAAGACAGGTTCATTGACTGCGCTTCCAATTATCGAAACGCAAGCTGGTGACGTATCTGCATTCGTACCAACTAACGTAATCTCAATTACCGACGGTCAGATCTTCCTAGAAACTGACTTGTTTAACGCAGGTATCCGTCCAGCGGTTAACGCTGGTATCTCGGTATCTCGTGTTGGTGGTGCTGCACAGACTAAAATCATCAAGAAGTTGGGTGGCGGTATCCGTCTAGCCCTAGCTCAGTATCGTGAACTTGCGGCGTTCTCGCAGTTTGCTTCTGACCTTGATGATGCAACTCGTGAGCAACTTGAGCACGGTGAGCGCGTAACTGAGCTAATGAAGCAGAAGCAGTACGCACCACTTTCAATTGCTGATATGGGTGTATCTCTGTTCGCGGTAGAAAAAGGTTTCCTTAAGGGTATCGAGCTTAACAAAATCCTAGATTTTGAAGCCGCTCTTCACTCTTACATGAACAGCGAACACGCTGACCTTATGAAGACTATCAACGAATCAGGTAACTACAACGACGAGATTGCCTCTAAGTTGAACGACGCTTTAACAAACTTTAAAGCGACACAAACTTGGTAATCAATGGTGCTGGTGTTTAACCACCAGCGCAATTCGTTGAGTAATCGGAGAGATAGTCATGGCCAGCGGTAAAGAAATAAAAGGTAAGATTGGGAGTATCAAAAATACTCAGAAGATTACCAGTGCGATGGAAATGGTTGCTGCGTCTAAAATGAAAAAGGCGCAGGAACGCATGGCTTCTGGCCGTCCATATGCACAAAATATGCTTAAAGTGATTGGTCACATTGCAAACGGTAACCTTGAATATCGCCATCCTTATTTGGAAGAGCGTGAAGTCAAGCGCGTCGGTTACATTGTGATTTCCACTGACCGAGGCTTATGTGGTGGCTTGAACACCAATGAATTTAAGCTCGTCACTCAAGACGTCAAAAAATGGCGTGAACAGGGTGTAGAAGTGGATTTCGCTGCATTAGGTTCTAAGGCGTGCAGTTTCTTCAACCGCTTTGGTGGCAAGTTGCTTGCTGCTGAATCTGGTTTAGGTGACAAGCCGTCTGTGAGCGATGTAGTGGGTGTTGTACGCGTTATGCTTAAAGCGTACGACGAAGGACAAATTGACCGAGTATTCTTGGTATTCAATGACTTCGTTAACACCATGACACAGAAACCTGTGATCAATCAGTTATTGCCTTTGCCAAAGTCAGAAGACGAAGAATATCAACATCGTTGGGACTACATCTACGAGCCAGATCCAAAAGAAATTTTGGAAGCACTAATGGTTCGTTACATTGAGTCTCAGGTGTATCAGGGTGTTGTAGAAAACGCGGCGTCAGAACAAGCTGCGCGAATGGTTGCCATGAAGGCAGCAACCGACAACGCCGGTAACCTCATTGATGAGTTACAACTGGTATATAACAAAGCGCGTCAGGCTGCAATCACACAAGAAATCAGTGAGATTGTGAGCGGTGCCGCAGCGGTGTAGGCAAAGGTTTAAAAGAGATAACGAGGACAAATTATGAGTCAAGGTAAGGTCGTCCAAATCATTGGCGCCGTTGTGGATATTGAATTTCCACAAGATGCGGTACCAAGAGTTTATGACGCACTACGAGTTACCGAAGGTGACTTGTCAGGTCTAACCCTGGAAGTGCAACAGCAATTAGGTGGTGGTGTTGTTCGTGGCATCGCACTAGGTACTACTGACGGACTAAAACGTGGTCTTGCAGTGGAAAATACCGGTAACCCAATCATGGTTCCAGTTGGTACGAAGACACTTGGTCGTATCATGGACGTATTGGGTAACCCAATCGACGAAGCAGGCCCAATTGGTGAAGAAGAGCGTATGTCTATTCACCGTGAAGCGCCTAGCTACGAAGATCAGTCTAGCTCGGTAGAACTACTAGAAACTGGTATCAAAGTAATCGACTTGGTTTGCCCATTCGCTAAGGGTGGTAAAGTTGGTCTATTCGGTGGTGCGGGTGTAGGTAAAACCGTAAACATGATGGAACTTATCCGTAACATCGCAATCGAGCACAGCGGTTTCTCAGTATTCGCTGGTGTTGGTGAGCGTACGCGTGAGGGTAACGACTTCTATCACGAAATGAACGAATCAAACGTACTTGATAAAGTATCGCTTGTATACGGTCAGATGAACGAGCCACCGGGTAACCGTCTACGTGTTGCACTTACCGGTCTAACAATGGCTGAGAAGTTCCGTGACGAAGGCCGTGACGTTCTATTCTTCGTAGATAACATCTATCGTTATACCCTAGCAGGTACTGAAGTATCAGCACTTCTAGGTCGTATGCCATCTGCGGTAGGTTACCAGCCTACTCTTGCAGAAGAGATGGGTGTACTTCAGGAACGTATTACGTCAACGAAGACAGGTTCAATCACTTCAATCCAAGCGGTATATGTACCTGCGGATGACTTGACTGACCCATCTCCAGCGACAACCTTTGCTCACTTGGATGCAACGGTAGTACTTTCTCGTGATATCGCGTCTCTTGGTATCTATCCTGCGGTAGACCCACTAGATTCAACGTCTCGTCAGCTAGACCCGCTAGTAATTGGTCAAGAGCACTATGACGTAGCACGTGGCGTACAGACTGTTCTTCAGCGCTATAAAGAGCTGAAAGACATCATCGCGATCCTAGGTATGGACGAACTATCTGAAGAAGACAAGCAAGTGGTATCACGTGCTCGTAAGATTCAGCGTTTCCTATCTCAGCCGTTCTTCGTAGCAGAAGTATTTACTGGTGCACCTGGTAAATATGTATCGCTAAAAGACACAATCAGTGGCTTTAAAGGCATTCTAGACGGTGAGTACGATCACCTTCCAGAGCAAGCCTTCTACATGGTTGGTTCTATCGAAGAAGCGCTAGAGAAAGCCAAGAAAGCATAATGACAGGGCTAGCAGTTGCTAGCCTAGCATCATGCTAACGTACCTAATCAGGAGGTTCACATGGCAATGACAGTACATTTGGACGTAGTAAGCGCGGAGAAAGCGATTTTCTCAGGTCGCGTTGAAGCGATTCAGGTGACAGGTAGCGAAGGTGAGCTGGGTATTCACCCAGGGCACGCGCCACTTATCTCTGCTATTAAACCTGGTATGGTGCGTTTGGTTAAACAGCACGGTGAAGAAGAAGTAATCTATGTTGCAGGTGGTGTACTAGAAGTACAACCTGGCAATGTTACCGTACTGGCTGATACCGCGGTTCGAGCTGAAGATCTTGACGAGCAGGCAGCAGAAGAAGCCAAACGACGTGCAGAAGAGCACATCGCCAACCCAGGCGCTGACTTTAACTACGCTGAAGCAGCTCACGAGCTTGCAGAAGCTATTGCTCAACTTCGTCTTATTCAGAAGTTACGCAAGTAAAAAGCACAGCTTTGAAAAAACCCGCCAAATGGCGGGTTTTTTATTGCCGAACGAAAAGTGGTCGTTCACATTCTCTTACGTTTATTTTTATTGCTATCGCACTACACAAAGCTTATCGTTAGAGCGTTTTAACCGATTTAAATTAAAACGTAATCGGCGCTAATTCTAGTGCCACCTTTGCCTGTAACGAATTATAGAAATGAAGCTTAACCCGTATTCCAACATGCACAAAGGTGCCTCTATTGGATTTTTTCCTCTGCTAACAACACTGATTTTACTTTCAGTGCATTATTTTACGGGTGCGTTAGATTGGCCTGAAGTGGGAAATGTACGTGCACAGCGCGACTTCAACTCTGCTATTGGTATGTCGCTTATTACAGGATACTTTTGGTTTGCGCTTCGTTTAATGCATCAAAACGTGGCTAGCACCCTTATTTCTTTGCTTGTAAAAACCAACCAGCTTAGTCAGTTTTCGGCGCATAGGCGAGAACTCGCCATTGAATTTAGACACCATATTTTCAATGCAATCATCATTTCTATTATGATCACGATTGTGTACTGCATATTCGAAGGATTGATCACGGTAAAACAAGAAATACACGTTTTATTCTTAACGGCCACAGCCGTCCCCTTTTGGTTCTTGGCCATTTTATTTTTGTTTCAGATTTCCTCCAACATTAAGTACCTAACTTCTAAAGTTTTGCCCCAAGCCGGTGGAAATATTGACCGACTTAAGTCCATCATGACGATTTTAAAATTAGGAACAACTAACAGCATATTTGCGATGGGGGCACTGGCCATCTTTCCTATCTTTTGGTTGAAAAAAGACATTCCTTCCATTGATGTACTAGTAGTGACGTTCTTCACGGGGATAGTGAGCGTTTATCTATTTTGGCCGGTAATAAAGCTTAAAAGTATGCTTGAGAAAGAGCAGAAAGCTGCTGTTCTGCACCTAGAGGAAAACATAGAAGACGGTATTAAACGATGTGCAAAGCACGAAGAATTCTCTACAGCTGCGTCAACTGAGCAACTAGAAAGCGAAAAAGAACGAGTCTTAAAAATGGGGGCGCGGGTTTTTGCCCCAAGAGATAAGGCAAGAGTGGCTGCGTGTATTGCGTTAATACCGATTTCATGGGTTCTATTGTTCATTGTTGAATGGTTAATTCAACTCCCTCGCTACCATTAGTCTATTCGGGTCTGTTGTTCTTTGCCTTATATTTTCGCAGCGGTCTATGTGGTATCTAGACAAGGCTCGCTTAATCCCTTCTCGCACCCTAACAGCTATTAATAATTGTCGTATTCACATTGCGTTGGTATGGTAAATCTTCTTAGGTCATAGAGATATCATTGTGCGAATATACGGCGACACGCGTTCAGGAAACTGTTACAAACTCCAACTGCTTCTTTCTTTGTTAGGTAAAACCTGCGAATGGATTGATGTGGACATTATGAAAGGAGAAACACGCGCTCCTTCTTTCCTAGAAAAGACCCCTAATGGGAAAATTCCGTTGCTTGAATTAGACGACGGCAGGGTGTTGTCAGAATCCAATGCCATCATGCACTATCTAGCATCTAATACTCCTTTAATCCCCTCTTCTCCCTATAGTTTTTCGCAACTTTTACAGTGGCAGTTTTTCGAACAATACAGTCACGAGCCTTATATCGCCGTTGCTCGTTACATCAATGTTTATTTAGGGCTACCCGAGGACAGGAAAGCGGAGTACGAATCTAAACAAGCGGGTGGATATCGCGCACTAGCTGTCATGGAGCATCAACTTAAAACTACGCCGTTTTTGCTAGGTGACACGTTAACTCTTGCGGATATTTCATTGTTTGCGTATACCCACGTTGCCCACGAGGGCGGGTTTGACCTTTCCGCCTATCCTGCCATTCGAAATTGGATAAGTTTAGTCAAAGATCAAAAGGGCTTCATTCCCATGAACGCGTAATGTGCGCTAAACGAAGTTCTACGCTACAAATGCCTTCTATGTGACATAGGGCCTTGCCACTTATCTTGTAAGGCTGTCTGTGCTCTGTAAAGCCCAGAAACGTCGATTTGATCTAAGCACTGTAGTGCATAAGCTGTTGCTTCTAGCGTAGAAAGTGCATTGCTTAATGTCGTATGACGAATAGCATAGTTAGAAGTGGGTGCAGAAATGAAGTGAAACGCTGGTAACTTTGTTAACCATGGGTTCTGTTTAACTAGACCAAATGCTTGTTTCCAACTTCCATCTATTAGAATTAGCGTTGTGATCTCAGAACGTGCAACGGCATCGACATTTTCTATCGGTGTACTGCATTCACTTGGGTAAACAAGCACTGAATGTCGACGTGAGCAGTGTTCGGATAGGGATTGCATAGCGACGACATCATTAGCAAGTATGATTCGCGTCGAAGGAATACACAATGAAACTAAGCGCGCCGTATTCTTGGCGTGAAGTGCTTCTTTTTCGTGTTGAATTATCACAATCTCTAACGATGTATCTACTGTGTTAATGTGAGAGCAAATACAGGTTTTTTGAGGATATCCACAGTGTTCACAATAAAGGCGCATAACTGAATTTCTTTATTCTCTTTTGAACGTTTATCGCACTTATTAACTAAGTAACTTAATAGATAGGATAATATACAACATGCCGAATGAAGCAGTACAATCTCGAGTAGAGAAAACGCTTTCTTTAGTGCCTGAGGGGCAGGTAATAAGTTACGCCTTGCTCGCTGACCTGTGTGGATTACCCGGCAGAGCTAGAATGATGGGAAAGTGTTTAAGAGAGATAAATGCTGACTGCCACTGGCATCGCGTACTACGTGCTGACGGTAAAATTGCTTTTCCTGCTGGCTCTGATAAAGCGGATGAGCAGCGAGAGCGATTAGCAGAGGAAGGTGTGGTCGTTAAAAACTACCGAGTGAATATGACGAAGTTTGGTTGGAAGCCAGATTTACACACTATACTAGTAGAGTTAGAGTACTGAGCTTTCACTTTTTATACGAAAGCAGTTAGCAAATATATGGCGATTAATATAGTGCAGTGCATATAAGATGATAAAAAAGATTACTATTGATCAGTTAGTGCCAGGCATGTTTGTTCATCAAATTTTAGAGCAAAAAGGTGCGTTGAGGGTTACGAGCCAAGGCCGCGTTACGTCTGATGACGTGGTTAAAACACTTAGAAAGCGAGGTGTGAAAACCCTCGCCATTGATACAGATAAGGCGTTTAACGTTGAGCAACCTAGTTCATCGGCTACTGTGGAAAAGCACCAAAACTCGTCTTCTAATCAACCGGTAAAATCAAAAAAGATATCACTCGAAAATGAGCTGGTAAGAGCCGCAAAGCTTCACGAGCAAGGAAAGGCAATTCAAAAGTTGTTACTTGCCAATGTACAAAAAGAGACGCCTTTTGATGCGAGTATTCCCAAAGCATTTTCAAACAAGTTGGTAGAGTCGGTAGATAGAAACCCCGATGCGTTACTTTGTCTGACTAAAATTCGAGAAAAAGACGACTATTTACTAGAGCATTCTCTGAACGTTGCTATTTTACTCGCCAATTTTGGCAAGTATTTAGGGATGTCTGAAGAAGAGGTGCAAGACCTTTCCTATGCTGGCTTTCTACACGACTTGGGCAAAATCAAAATTCCAGATGAAATTCTTCATAAGCCAGGCCGCCTTACGGACAGCGAAATGGAGATCATGAAAGGTCATGTAAAGCACGGGGTCGACTATTTAAAAAGTACGGAAATTGCGCAGCCACTGATTCAAGCGATTAGTGAGCATCATGAGCGATTGGACGGGTTAGGCTACCCTGCTGGGACCAAAGGTGAGGATATTAGTCAAGCAGGCCGAATGCTTGCCATTGCCGATATGTACGATGCACTCACCGCGGACCGGGTGTATAAGGCCGGTATGTCTAGCCAAAAGGCATTCTCTATTTTGATGAGTGATGCGCCAACGCGTCTTGACCAGTCGCTCGTTCAACAGTTTATAAAGTGTCTGGGCGTATACCCCGTAGGGAGCCTAGTTCTATTATCAAATGATAAATTAGCGATGGTGCTTGAACAGAGAGACTCCCCGCTTACGCCACTCGTAAAGGTTTTTTATTCGGTTCGCAGTAACCACTATCTAACGCCGAAAGATGTTGACCTATCATCGGATAAAACAATCAGTATCAACAAAGCCGTCATAGCGTCTGACTATAAGATTGATGTGAACGCATTTTTTGAGCGTTCAGTTTCAATAGGCTAAAACGTTACTTTTTAGCAACACAGTGTAGTATTTACACTGTGTACCAACGCATTTTTTCTTCTTTATTCCAACGTTCATTTAGCTAACGTTCAGGTTTGATGTCCTACAATCCTCTAAACATGAAGTGCTGTAGTGCCTTTGAGTGCTGATTTTTAGAAAAAGTTAAGCAGGAAGCGAACTCGTGGCGCTCAGATACTCGTTGTTGCTTATATACAGAATATTTGCCAGTGGAACGCTAATTGCTATCACTGTAGTTGTTTAATGCAAAACTAACACTGAGCTTATTGAGAGTGGCAATGGATAAATGCAACTCATCAATATTGAGCTTTTAATTGAAATAAGAGGAAGTTATGAAAAAGACTCTTGCTGTAAGTTTGATTGCTGCGTCACTAACGGTAGCAGGTTGCGCAACTGATCCGAATAATACGCAAAAAGGTGCCGCTATTGGTGCGGTAGTAGGCGCATTGCTGGGTAAAGCGACAGGTGATAACGACAAAAGTCGTTATGCGTGGGGCGCTGCGGTAGGTGCAATCGCAGGTGGTGCGATAGGTAACTACATGGACAAACAGGAAGAAGAGCTTCGAAATGAGCTTTCTGATACTGGCGTTCAAGTTGTGCGAGAAGGCGATAATCTGCGATTGATCATGCCGGGCGACATTACCTTTGCTACTGACAGTTCTAGCATCAGCCCTAACTTCAATCCGGTTCTTCAAGACGTTGCCAAAGTCGTAAACAATTACGAAAAAACCGTTCTTATGATCAAAGGTCATACGGATGACACTGGCTCTGAGCAGTACAACCAGTCTTTATCTGAGCGTCGCGCAGGAGCGGTTAAGAATTTACTTATTAACTATTCCGTTAACCCGACGCGTATCACGACGGTAGGTATGGGCGAATACGCACCTAAAGTACCTAACAATAGTGCAGCAAACCGCTCGATGAACCGTCGAGTAGAGATGGAAATTCAACCACTCACACAGTCTAATACCTAAAGGTAGTTAAGACCCAAAGAGAAACAAAGGCCCCGTTACGTCGGGGCTTTTTTTATTGCATGGTTTTAATTTGATTAGCAACGCTATCTGCAAGCGCGTTGGGGATAGGGATCGTTAAATGGTATTGGGTGACTTTCCACTTTGCTCCCTCTTTTATTAAGACACCCGTGCCTCGTGTTTCTCCCAGGCTTTCATTATCGAGCAGTTCATCGAACCAGGCTACATCGTGATTAGGGGAAAAATAGATATGCCTGTCTCGCGGGTGGTATGTCCATCCTCTGCCCTTGTCAAAGTGAGGTTTGGCATACGCCTTAAACGCTTCTTTGGTCCATACCTCAGATGCGTCGGTGCCAATAAAGATCGCGCTGTCGTGATACAAACCAAAATACTGCTCAAAGTCTGCAATAGACGCATTGTGATGTAGAGCATTAAGTGTCTGATTCACTGCGTCGCGGTCGTTGTTCGCAACGGCCGTCGTCGCAACAGCAAGCATGACCAGACCTAACAATAGATATTTCATAGTGACTCCGTTTTTCTTCTAGTATTTCTTATTATGCTGTTGAACGCATCATTAGTATATTCGAAGCAAATAATTGCCACTGTTTACTGCAATGTTATATCATTGGGTTAATCGTTTAACTATCGATGCTGTGAGTGGCTAAAACTACCGCTAAATTCTGAACGAAGTTGTGTTGATAGCAAATATTTCCTCCTTGATGTAATGGCTAAAATGTCTTCTAGTATTCAACGAAACCGTATTCGAAGCATCGATATGATGCGTGGCTTGGTCATGCTCATTATGCTTATCGATCACGTGCGAGAGCGCTTTTTTCTGCATTTGCAGGTATCTGATCCTATGGATATCGATACTACGTCACCTTCTCTATTTTTCACACGGTTAGCCGCCCATTACTGCGCACCCACATTCGTGTTTTTAACGGGGCTGTCTGCATGGCTCTATGCCAATCCAATGGACTCAGCGAATAAGGCTAAACCGACACGTAATGTCAGAGAGTTCTTAATTAAGCGTGGATTGTTTATTTTGTTCTTAGAGGTCACATTTATTACGTTTAGCTGGGGGGCGAGTTTCCAAACGCTTTATCTTCAGGTGATGTGGGCCATAGGTATCAGCATGATTGCTCTGGCTGTATTGAGTTATCTTCCAAGAACTCTGTTGCTCATTTTAGGCCTCTTAATTGTCTTTGGACATAATGCACTAACGCCAATTAGCTATGTTCCACATGAAACAGGCTATACGCTTTGGACAATGCTGCACGATAGAGGATATATACTTCAGTCAGCCGCCCTAAACATTAAAGTGAGTTATCCCGTGCTTCCTTGGATAGGGGTAATACTGCTCGGTTATGCATGTGGGCCTCTTTACAGTCAACAGCTTGATAAAGCGCGACGCGGTCGGTGGTTGCTTGGTTTATTTGCAGTGTCGCTCAGCCTATTTTTCCTACTTCGCGGTTTAAATATTTATGGTGAGACCTTTCCTTGGGAGCTACAACAAAGTGCCATCACTACGTTGATGTCATTACTTAATTTGACTAAGTACCCCCCGTCTTTAGCATTTTTGCTCTTTACGCTGGCCGGCATGTTTCTATTGTTGTTTGCTTTCGAGCGCGTTAAGGATACGCAGTTTGCGTTTCTCGACACCTTTGGCTCGGTCCCGATGTTTTTCTACATCCTGCATTTGTACGTATTGCTGGTGATGTACGGTATTGCATTCTTTATTTGGGGGGCGAATAAAGGAAAATACGTGGGCGTAGACCATATTTATCAAATATGGTTAATAGCTGCTGGCCTTAGTTTAGTGCTTTATTTCCCTGTTAAATGGTTTAGCGCCTATAAATCAAAGCACCACGCCCCTTGGCTTAAATACTTGTAAGACAGGCCTTCGCGTCTATTGTGGGTCGTATCATCATTAAGGTGGATAGCAAAGTGCGCTATTGGGAGCGAAAGGCGCTTAATTGAAAGTTTTAATTAAGAGTTTAGATGAAAGTCGGTTTTCGACTTACCAGCTTGGCTTCATCCTTCATGTTTTACCGTAGATTCCCGAACAACCAAGGAAGGTTCGAAATACAGCTGAACGTTATTAGCCTGACCATATACTTTATTAAGAATGTACTTGGCTGACATTTCAGCCATTTCCGCAATTGGGTTACTGACCGTGGTAAGACGAGGAAAAACATGGTGGGCAAATACCACGTCATCGAAACCAACCACAGACAAGTCGTGGGGAAGGCTCATGCCTAAATCTCTCGCGCAGCTTATCGCACCCGATGCCATCCAATCGTTGGCGCACACTAAAGCCGTGAAAGGAACATCGCGCGCCATGAGCTCTAACAAGCCAATCTTCCCGTCTTCTTCAGAATAGTCGCCGTTAAATATCAACTGTGGGTTTATGGGCAACCCTGCTTCCGACAAGGCGCGTTTATGTCCTTCCAAGCGCAAGCTCGCGTCACACTTGTCAGTCGGTCCAGAAATATATGCAATGTCTTTATGGCCTAGCTCGAGTAAGTGGCGGGTAGCCAGATATCCGCCCTTTTCATTATCGAGGCTAGTGCATGCCTCAGGTAGCCCCTCCACCTGTCTGTTAACCAAAGCAACGGGAAGTTTCGACTGGTTTAACTGCAATAAATACTCATCGGATAATGCTTCTGCATGCATGATGAGTGCATCGCAGTTACGGCTAATAAGAAACTCTACCGCATCTTTCTCTGTTTCTAGGCAATTCCGTCCTACCGAAATAATGACATGTTTATCTGCGGCGCGCAGCGTTGACTCTACAGCTTGCATCAGATCGCCAAAAAACGGGGCGTTGAGTTCAGGTACAAGTACCCCGACGCTGTCAGTGCGGTTATTTGCCAATGAACGAGCGACAGAGTTTGGACGGTAATTTAGCTCTTTAACCGCTTTCTCTACGCGTTCTTTCAGTACTTTGTTTACCGAAGCCTTACCATTTAATACGCGGGATACCGTAGATAAAGAAACACCTGCACGCTCGGCAACTTGATAAATGGTGGGCACGTGATAAGACCTCGTTCTCTAAAACAATCACTCTAACTGACTGTATTATGCCGATATCGGCGGTTGTTCGCTACGTCGAGAGAGTAAAGCTTGTGTAACTTCTTTTTGTTTTTCGTCATTTAATGGGTACAGACAGATTAACGCTGCGCCAGCAAAGCCAAATAGCGCCGGTATCCAACTTATTAAAGACTTCATACCTGGAAGCGTTTGATCAATTGTATTGATATCAAGACCGTTATAGCCATAGCTTCCCAATACTAGCAAGACGAGCGCCCCTGCAAAGCCTCCCCCTGTTTTTTGAACAAAAGAGCCTGCAGAGTAGACGAGTCCGGTGGCTCTTCGACCTGTCTTATATTCGCTGTAGTCTGCCGAGTCTCCTAGCATAGAGAAAAATAAGGTAGGCAATATGGCGGCAAAAAACTCTGCACTGCAACCTAGAATGAATATGGCGCTCACGCTTTTCTGAGGAACAAAATAAATGCCAGAGGTCAATACGCTACTTGCTAACAGCGCGATAATAAAGAGCTTCTTGCGACCAAACATAGCGGCTAATTTGGACGTTGCTAATGCGCCGAAAATCGACACTACCAGCAGTGAAATGAAAAAGTAGCCTGTGAGTAGCTCATTGCCCATGTAATATTTGAAATAGTAGGCAATAACGCCATATTTGATGCCATTAAACATCATGGTTAGAAAACCCATTCCTAACAGAATTAGCCAGGGTTTATTGGAAAGCAGGTCGATAATATCCTGCTGAGAACGGGTGTTTTCGGCATCCGGTCGGCGAGTTAACCGTTTAATTGCAATAGTAGTAAGCGCTATAACAGTAATGAAGATTGCCCCAGTTACAACGTCTCGATAATAAAAGAAGGCGGTTATTGCTGAAAGAGGAACTAGAATTAACGGTAGTTGCTTTCCCAAGTCGATGAGTTCAGATGTTAGTGAACGAGGAGCGGGCGCTACTTGGGTACCTGTCTCTGTTTTTGGAGAGTCCAGTTTAGTGTCTTGAGGCTTTGAAACCTGCTGCAACGTAACGCGCTCTTTCGTGGTAAAAACTGTTACACACATTAATATGACAAGCAACGTGGCAAACAACCACATGGTATATTGATACCCTACAGCAGTGTTCCCTTGGCCTAGCAAGTCCACCAGCATAGGCAAACAACCCATAACAAGCAGTCCACCAAAGAATGCCCCAGCAAAACGAAAGCCAGACAAACTTGTACGCTCTCTATCATCACTGGTCATCACGCCCATTAGCGCTGAGTACGGTACATTATTAACCGTATACGCTAAGGTTAGTCCGATGTAGGTCAGGTAAGCGTAAATGAGTTTGCCTGAATACGAGAGATCAGGTGTGGTAAAGCAAAGGACCATGAAAAGGCCAAGAAAAGGAGTGGAGCCTAATATCCAAGGGCGAAACTTTCCCATCTTAGTCTGGGTTCTGTCAGCAATCATTCCCATGATAATATCGGTCACACCGTCAGAAAGACGAACGACAAGAAATAGCATCGCAGCTGCAGCGGCTGTAATACCGAACGTATCGGTATAAAATACCGCCAAATATGCTAGTGCGCCCCGCCAAACTAAATTGGCCGCAGCGTCGCCCATGCCATAACCCACTTTTTCTTTTAATGTCAGCTTATGGTTCATTGCTATTTCCACTGTTGTTATGTTCGACTTGCTATGAGCGCTTTATAAGCATTGGCGCTAAGTTTAAGCGTACGCTTTTGCGTTTCAAAATCCACATAAACTAGCCCAAATCGCTTTTCATATCCTTCCGCCCACTCGAAGTTATCAAGGAGGCTCCATGCGAAGTAACCACTCACTTCCACTCCATCAATCACTGCGTTGTGTACCATGTTTAAATGGGCATTGTAGTAATCAACCCGATCCACATCATTAACAAGACCATCTTTGAGTTCGTCTGCCATTGCAGCACCATTTTCAGTTATAAAAATGGGAGGGAGCGTATATCGTTCGTTTAATGAAGTAAGTAAATCATAAAGCGCTTTTGGATAGATTTCCCAACCAATATCGGTTAATGGACCTTGATGAGGATGCTCGAAATACAATGCACCTTTCTCTTTGGGCGCAGAATAGTGTAATCGCGTGTAGAAATTTACCCCTAAGAAATCGATGGGCTGACAGATTGTCTCCATATCACCAGCTTCAACTGGGGGTCTATCCGCTTCGTCTATATCAAATAACACTTCGGGGTAGCTTCCCTCCATTACAGGCTGCATATACCATTGGTTGATATAGTCATCTGCTTTGCGGGTGGCTAAGAGGTCTTCTTTCTTTTGTGTGGCGGGGTAGCATGGCGTAAAGTTCAATACTATACCGGCTTCGCTATTTGGGACATTTTTTCTAAGCACCTTCATCCCAAGGCCGTGTGCTAGCAAAATGTGATGAGCCGCAGTTCTTCCGTATTTTCTACTCGTTCTGCCCGGGGCGTGTGCGCCTATTTCATACCCTAAATAAGCACTGCAAAAAGGTTCATTGAACGTTGCATAGGAAAAAACGGACTCGCCTAACGCCTGCGTTATTTTGTCAACATAGTCTTCAAATGCAAAAGCAGTTTGTCGGTAAAGCCACCCACCTTTATCTTCCAGGTGCTGCGGGAGATCCCAGTGATAAAGGGTAACAAATGGCTTAATGCCTTTTTCATTTAACGCATCAACTAGCGTTTTATAAAAGGCAACGCCTTTTGGATTTAGCTCACCTTCTTGAGTGATAACGCGCGGCCAAGAAATAGAGAAACGGTAAGCGTCTACGTTTAAGTCTAACAAAATGTCGAAATCTTCTCTCCAGCGAGCAATATGATCACAGGCGACATCGCCATTGGAGTGATCAGCGATGGCTGAAGGCCGTTCACAAAATCTATCCCAAATACATTCGAGACGGTTGTCGACATCCCCTTCTATCTGAAAACTTGACGTGGCAGTTCCATAAAGAAACGAATTTTTGAGTAAGGGACTGCCTGCGGGAAGCGAAATGCTGTTCATATGTCGATAACCTTTTTCTTACTGCACAAATTCTAAACGGATGCTGGCAGTACAATGAATCTGAAATAACAAAGCGGTTTATAGCACAAATAAAAAACAATTAGAAAGCGCTTTCTCATATTTATGTCATTTTTACGTTAATGGAATTAAGTGACTGATAATATTTATATGACTAATACCGGAATCTAATAGAGCTTTGGTTTTCTTGTAAACTATTGAATGTGTTGGTTTTATAATTTTTTATGAGGAGTTTGGTGTTCTCCTATATAGTTGTTACCTGTGAATTAATTGTAAAAAATGTGTTGATCTTAAACTTTTGTTGAATTAATGTTCGGAAAGCGCTTTCTTATGTCTGGGTGTTCTAGTTTCTCTTTGGGAAAGCCCTTTCTGGAGGCGCGTAAGGTTCACAACACACATAAAAGCCACTATTAAAGAGAGATAGACCGTGACACAAACAACACCAAATAAAAGCAAGATCGCAGCAAGTTTGTCATTGATACTCGGGACCGCTTTGAGTAGCGGCGTGATGTCATCTGCGACGGCGCAAGAAACAGAAAAAGACATAGAAGTTATTCAGGTATCAGGTATACGAAGTAGTGTTCAAGAGTCGATGGGTATCAAGCGTGACTCTGCTGGTGTTGTTGATGCCATCTCAGCAGAAGATATTGGTAAATTTCCTGATACTAACTTAGCAGAGTCACTACAGCGTATTACTGGTATTTCGATTAGTCGGAATAATGGTGAAGGAAGCCAAGTCACAGCGCGTGGTTTTGGACCTGACTTTAATATGGTAACGCTGAATGGACGTACGATGCCTGGTTCTGCGTTACCTGGTGGTGGCGGAGCAGCAAATTCTCGCGCCTTCGATTTTTCTGACCTTGCTTCTGAAAGTGTGAGAGCGGTTGAAGTGTACAAAACAGGTAGAGCGAGTATTGCAACTGGGGGGATTGGGGCTACGGTAAATATACGAACAGCACGTCCCTTTCAAGCATCTGACAATGGCATTACCGCAAGTGTAGGCGCAAAAGCACTGCATGATACGACTAACCGTGTAGGTGATGATGTTACGCCTGAAGTATCTGGCTTCATCAATTACCTCAATGATGACAATACCTTTGGCGTTACGTTTACCGGTTCATTCCAACAGCGTGACAGTGCTGCACAAGGTGCGTTTGTGAACGAGTGGCGCGTAAATCCATTTGATGGCACGGTGCCCCAATCACCTGATCCAGCGAACCCAGATAGCGGTGACCCAATTGTGCTGAACAACGCACCAGCCATGGGACAGCTTTTCGCCATTCCCTCAGATTTACGTTATTACATGGCAGACCGAGAGCGTGAAAGAACGAATGCACAGCTAACGTTCCAGTTTGCTCCTTCAGAAAAAATGACGGCCACGCTTGATTACACCTATTCAAAGCAAGACTTATACGAAGCTCGAGCCGAGCAATCGATATGGATGGATGATAGGTACTTCACCGAACTAACCTTTGATGATGAAACGGTAAAAACGCCGGTATTAATCACTCAAGAACGCCGAGATTTGCTACCTCGTGATCTAGGTTTGGCACTTCAAGAACTAAACCAAGTCAACGAAAACAAGTCAATCGGTTTAAATCTTGAGTACTTCGTAAATGACGAGCTAACTCTAGTCTTCGACCTTCATAATTCGACGGCAGAAGGACGCCCAGATGCGCCCTATGGAACGTGGACAAATCTTGGTTTAGGCGCAAACGTAGTTAAAGGGCAAGGTGTCGATTTCAGAGGCGACTTCCCTATTATGTTCGTCGATTTTGACGATGAAGCTCGTGATAATCTTAACGGTAATGGCGTGCTTGACCAAGATGATGTAGGTACATCGATATTGGACATGAATTTCTCGTCGCAAGACACCGAGATTACTCAAGCTCGTCTTGATGGCTCTTACGTTATGGATACCGGAAGTATTAACTTTGGTATTGAGTCACGCTCAATGGAGAGCACATCGCTCCAATCTCTAACCCGCCACACCATGGGCAACTGGGGAATTGAGAACCCGGGTGAGCTTCCTGCTGGTTCTTTAACACCGCTGGATTTGGCGAGTGAGTTTAGCGATTTCAATACTGAGGGGATGTTCTCTCAGGGCTTTACCGGTAGTGTTGCGCAAATTGGTGCATTCGCTGCTCAAGAATACGGTTTTGATTTTCTTGCCAACAACCCGTTTGCAACTAACCGTACTATTGAAGAAGACATAACTGCGGTTTATTTCGAATTGGATTTATCTGGCGAGTTAAACGGCATGGAGTACAACCTGTTGGCAGGTGTACGCTACGAAAATACCGATGTAACTTCAATTGCAAATATAAGTTTACCTAGCGGCATTGCGTGGGAAGGTAATAATGACTTCAACGTCCGTTTTGGAAGCGATATGGAAGATGTTGAAGTTGAATCAAGTTACGACCATGTACTTCCTGCATTAGATTTCGATATCGAAGTTGTTGAAAACATGATTGCACGATTCTCTTACAGTAAGACAATAGCGCGACCCACGTACAACAACTTGAGCGCCGCTGCGACAGTATCGCCTCAAAGCGGGCCGACAATTCTTACTGACAGCATTACCGCCACCGCGAGTTCAGGTAACCCATCGCTGATACCATTAGAATCAGACAACCTTGATCTTTCATTCGAATATTATTTCGATGAGACAAGCTATGTGTCGGTTGGTTTTTACGATAAGCGTGTTAAGAACTTTATCGGTAATGAACAAGTTGAAGAAAATATCTTTGGGTTGAGAGACGTTACCAATGGACCGCGTGCAGAGGCGGCTCGCGCTGAATTAGAGGCGCGTGGTATTCCAATTAATGACACGTCATTGTTTAACATGGTTGCTGCGATGGAAAACGGTATCGAGTATGACTCATTGACTGACGAACAGTTTGAGCAGCAATTCGATGTGCTGCCCAATAGCGAAGATCCGTTGATTACCTTCATTAACTCTAAACCTGTTAACAATAAAGCGGCGAATATTTACGGTTTCGAACTTGCTGCGCAGCACTTCTTTGGTGATAGCGGCTTCGGGGTACTGGCTAACTACACCACAGTGCAAGGTGATATTGGTTTTGATAATGACGCAAATCCATCGATAACTCAGTTTGCCCTTGTGGGACTAAGTGACACAGCAAACCTCATCTTGATGTATGAGAAAGATGCTTTGCAAGCGCGTATTGCCTACAACTGGCGTGATAAGTTCCTTGATACAACCTCTCAGTACATTAATGAGCCGGGCTATACCGAAGACTATTCACAAATAGACTTCAATGTTTCTTACGACATCACTGAAGATCTTACGGTGTCATTTGAAGGGATAAACATCACAGATGAAAATATCCGTAGACACGGCAGAACAAGTGCTATGTTGTGGAAATTAGATGAGCTTGGCGCTCGCTATGCACTGGGAGTTCGCTACAAGTTTTAACGATTGGGGTGTGTTTACCCGCTAAAGTGCTTAGGGTTGCGCTTTAGCGGGTTTTTTTGTCATAGTGCTGTTTGAATAGTAACCAGAAAAACGACTGAACATGTTTGTAGAAGTGCAGTGGGGCATATCGTGGTTCTTAACGTATGAGTGATAACGAAAGTCATAGCAGTATGCATCGGGTCGTCATTGTCGGTGGTGGTACGGCTGGGTGGCTTGCAGCAGGGATACTTGCCGCAAAACTAAGCGCGAATCACACCGTTACCTTGATAGAGTCACCCAACATCCCTTCTTTAGGTGTGGGCGAAGGCTCTTGGCCGTCACTGCGCGATACCCTTCTTGATATTGGTATTAGTGAAACGGAATTCTTAACGCTGTGTCATGGCGCTTTCAAGCAAGGCTCCAGCTTTGTTAATTGGCGTAAAGGCGGGCACTGCTATCATCATCCATTTACCGTTCCAACAGGGTACAACGAACTTGATATTCATACTTGCTGGCAAGAACTCGCTCCCAATACGTCATACGAAGATGCGTTTTCGTTACAAGCCGCCATGTGTGCCGCAGGCAAGGCGCCCAAGCAAATTGCTACGCCGGACTACGCCCATGTGCTCAATTACGGTTACCATTTCGACGCCACAAAGCTTGCTGAGCTGTTAAAAAATCATTGCGTAGACAAGTTAAATGTCGCTCATGTCGTTGGTCATGTTGACAGTGTTCACTCTCATCAAAACGGAGATATTGAAAGCGTATCAACAAAGGACGGGAAAAAAATAGTTGGCGATCTATTTATTGACTGCTCTGGCAGCAGCGGCCTGCTCATCAATAAACACTTTACTATTCCCTGGATACCCGTTAAGCGCACAATGCTCAATGATCGCGCCGTTGCGCTTCAAGTGCCTTATTCAAACGAAGATGCTGAAATAAAAAGTACCACAGTGGCCACTGCACAAACCTGTGGGTGGACGTGGGATATTGCGTTGCAGCACCGCCGAGGTGTAGGCCTAGTTTACTCTTCTCAATTCACAGATGAAGATCAAGCAAAGCAGGTGCTGATTGACTACGTTCGTGAACGTTACCCTAGTGCACAAGATGCAGAGCTTTCTTTTCGTACACTCTCCTTTGAGCCTGGCTATAGATCACAGTTTTGGGTAAAAAACTGTTTGAGCTTAGGTATGTCTTCGGGGTTTGTTGAACCGCTTGAAGCATCAGCCATTGCTATGGTCGAGCTTGGCTTACGTATGCTCTGTGAGGCTTTTCCGCAAAACAAAGCACACATGGAAATAGTCAGTAAGCGCTACAACTCGCGCTTTGCATATCGCTGGCAGCGCGTTATCGACTTTCTAAAACTACATTATGCTTTAAGCGATAGAGAAGAGCCGTATTGGTTAGCGCAAAGAGAGAAGGCGTCCATACCCGATTCTCTCGCTGAATTGCTTGAACTGTGGAAGTATCAAAGCCCTTCACGCTTAGATCTTATCGAGAACGAAGAGATTTTCCCCTCTGCTAGCTATCAGTATGTACTATATGGAATGGGCTTTTCTTCTTCTACATCGCCTTTACGGCTAAATGAAGAGCATAAGCGTAAAGCAGTTCACATTCGCGAAACCTTACAACAAACTAAAAACGCTTATCTGCAGGGATTGCCGTCTAACAGAGTTTTGCTCAATAATATTGCAAAGCGCTACAGCAACGAAAAACAACACGTGCCCTCGCATGCTCAACGTGAAAAGAACGAGCACGCTTCAGCTTCGAGTTGTAATGACATAAAAAATACTTCAGATAAAAAGGACGCCTCTTATGACCGTATCGGGTTTAGATAGCAGTAAAAATCAAACGCCCGTTAAGAACGTAGTCATTGCGGGTGGCGGTACTGCGGGATGGATGGCGGCCACAGCGCTGTCACGGCTTTTGGGTAAGTCAATAAACGTTACGTTAGTCGAGTCGAAAGATATTGGTATTGTAGGTGTGGGCGAGGCGACTATTCCGCCTATCAGAACATTTCACAAGTTGCTTGGCATCGACGAAAAAGCATTTATGCGTGCCACACAAGCCACGTTCAAACTGGGTATTGAGTTTGAAAATTGGCGTGAACAAGGTCACAGCTATATTCATTCTTTTGGTATAACCGGAAGAGAGTGTTGGGCTGGCGAGTTTCACCATTTTTGGCTGAGGGCTAAAGAATACGGATTTGGTGGTGAATTTGGTGATTATTGCCCGGAACTTATTGCCGCTAAACAGAGCAAGTTCGCCACATCAGAAGCCATGCCGCTTAACTTTGCCTATCATTTTGATGCTGTTGCTTACGGTCGATTTTTAAAGTCTCTAGCGTGTGATGCTGGGGTAACTCACAAGGAAGGAGATATAGAAAAGGTCGTAGTATGCCCGCAATCAGGCAACATCCAGTCCCTTCGATTAGCAAGCGATGAAGTCATAGATGGCGACTTTTTCATAGACTGTACAGGCTTTAAAGGGCTGCTTATTGAACAAGCCCTTCACACCGGTTACGACGATTGGCGACACTATCTTTTCTGCGATAGTGCGGTAGCTATGCAAACTGAGCTTACAGCCCCACCTGTGCCATACACCAAAAGTGTGGCACATCAGGCCGGTTGGCGCTGGCAAATACCTCTTCAAGAACGAATGGGTAATGGATTGGTATTTTGTAGCCGATTTATGAGCGATGAAGATGCCATCAATACACTTAAATCGCAGGTGACAGGCGCGCCCATTAATGAGCCGAGAGTGATTCGTTTTACGCCTGGAAAACGCAGGCGTGGTTGGAATAAAAACTGCGTGGCGCTAGGGCTATCCAGTGGCTTTATTGAGCCTTTAGAGTCGACCAGTATCCATCTAATCATGACTGGCCTTATACGCTTAATGCGCCTATTCCCTTTCGATGGCATAACCCAAAGCGCAATCGACGAATACAATAATAAGTTTGATAGCGAAATGTCGGCCATACTCGATTTTATTGTTATGCATTACAAGGTGACACAGCGCGAGGACAGCCCCTTTTGGCAGCAGTGTCAACGCATGGACATCCCGTCTTCTCTTAAACATAAATTGGATTTGTTTGCTGAATCTGGCCGTGTATTTTTAGATGACGGAGATATTTTCCGTGTTGATTCCTGGACCCAAGTATTAATGGGCCAAGGCATGACACCTAGCCAGTATCATCGTGTTGCCGATGAGATGAGTGAACAGTCACTTAAGCAGTTTACGGCAGGATTAAAGCAGCAGGTGGATAATCACGTAGCTAAACTCCCCTCGCACGAGGCCTTCTTAACACAGTATCTGAGATGAGTTATTAGAAGCGTTAGATGTTGGCGGCAGGTAGCGCGTCAACAGTGACTTAAGCAGCTCGTAACCGACGAGCTACCAAACGCCCTACAGAAGTCTCAAACCCAGGTAGAAAGCTGGGTTTGGTGTTATTTATTGAATGAGTTTGAGTCTGCTTTTAATTACTCAATATTCTGAATTTGTTTATCGTTTTAAATTTCACTATTTCACTAATAACAAGGCTTGCAAAGGACTTTTGATCCTTTTTTAAGCCCTCTTACTCACCAGTGTACTCACCATAAAGAAATCGAAAAAAATTTATAAAAAAAAATTAAAAAACGCTCAATTTATAACTGGGAAAGTTGGGATATGGGAAACATAACTAACTATCTGCATCAGTACAAACACAAAATGGTGAGTGCAGAGAGACATTCACAGACAACAAGCAATCATCACGAGTTATCCAGAATTGTAACTTACTGCCTGCTTTAATCAGGTAACATTTATCTGTAGGCCGAACGTGTTTAAGAGTGGTACGTTCAATCGGCTTTGCCGACCTTGCTATATCAGCAAATTCTACTTTTTTAGCCCTTTTTATAAAGTCCATAGGTTTCATATAAGCCCCTTTCGCTATGAGGTTGGTAAGTTTTAGGCGCTTGCCGCCTAAAGGCGCGCCATACCTCATGGCCAACACAGACTACGCAGAGAAAAGCCAGTCAAGCGAGAAATCGCCCGAAGGGTTGCGTAGCAAGGGGGCCCCGCTTGCGGGGTTCCGATTTATGGCTTTACAGGATTTGAACGAAGTGGTTTAGGGCGTTTTGTTCCAATTTCACCTTTATAAAAAGAGTCAGATAACAAGCTAATATTTTTATACCCTGCCTATTCCTTCATAATCAGCTTAAATCAGGTATACTCCTCTTAATTAAGCTGAGAATTTGTTATTGCAACCTCAAACAATATTTTTTAGGTATCACTTGTGACTACAGACCGCTGGTTATCTGTTGAAGAAATAGCCGAATATCTTGGTGTAAGCAAAGATACTGTGTACTCATGGATCAGTAAAAAAGGAATGCCAGCTCATAGAATTGGTCGGCCTTGGAAGTTTAAAGCTGACGAGGTGGATCAGTGGGTTAGGTCTGGTGGTGCATCAGATGACAGCAAGGAAGAAAAATAGTATGGCCTTAAACGAAGCGGATACTTGTCGGGTCTATGTGACGCCAAAACTTAAAGAGTCCGGTTGGGAAAACAATCCTAGCGCAATAGCTGAACAGTACACATTTACTGATGGTCGCGTTCAGTTTAAGGGCAGTAAAGTCCAACGTGGGGAGCAAAAGCGAGCTGATTATTTACTTAAGTACACTCGCGATTTTCCTATTGCCGTTGTTGAAGCTAAACCGGAAAATAGCCCTGTCGGCCAAGGAATGCAACAGGCAAAAGATTACGCAGAAATCTTAGGGCTAAAGTTTGCTTATTCAACCAATGGTCAGGAGATCTTAGAGTTTGACTACACCACAGGTGAAGAGCAATTGTTGTCGCGCTTTCCAACCCCTAATGAGTTATTCAAGCGTCTTTGTGGCGATGAAGGTTTAAAGGATAAAGATCTTGATACCTTGCTGTCCCCTTACCACCATGTTTCGGGATATTCCCCGCGTTACTACCAACAAATAGCCATAAACCGCGCAGTACAGTCGGTACTTCAAGGTAAAAAACGCTCTTTAATTACGATGGCAACCGGTACGGGTAAGACAGTCGTCGCTTTTCAAGTTAGTTGGAAGCTGTGGAGCGCTCGCTGGAATCGCACGGGGGACTACAGAAAACCTCGCATTCTATTTCTGGCAGATAGAAATGTGTTGGTCGATGATCCAAAGGATAAAACATTTACCCCGTTTGGTGATGCCAGGCACAAAATTGAAGGCGGCAAAATTGTTAAAAGTCGTGAAATTTATTTTGCGATCTATCAATCTATTGCCAGTGATGAGCGTCGTCCAGGCTTGTATAAAGAATTTCCACAAGAGTTTTTTGATTTAATCATCATCGATGAATGTCACAGAGGCAGTGCCCGCGACAACAGTAATTGGCGCGAAATTCTCGAGTATTTTGAGCCTGCCTTCCAAATCGGTATGACTGCGACGCCGCTGCGTGAAGATAATCGCGATACTTATCGTTATTTTGGCAACCCAATCTACACCTACAGTTTGCGCCAAGGTATTGATGATGGATTTCTTGCGCCATACCGCGTGCACCGAGTTATTTCGGAAGTCGATGCGGTAGGTTGGCGACCAAGCAAAGGCGATGTAGACCGCTTTGGGCGAGAAATCCCAGATGGTGAATACCAAACCAAGGACTTTGAACGGGTTATTGCGTTGAAGGCTCGAACAGATGCGTTTGCTAAGCATCTCACTGAGTTTATGAAGCGAACCGATCGTTTTGCAAAAACGATCGTGTTTTGTGTCGATCAAGAGCACGCAGATGAAATGCGTCGGGCGCTTAATAACTTGAATTCTGACCTTTCACGCAAGCATCCAGATTACGTTGCACGCGTGACATCAGAAGAAGGGAAAATTGGCAAAGGGCACCTCAGTCGTTTTCAAGAGCTTGAAACCAGTACCCCAGTTATTCTGACCACTTCACAGCTATTAACAACGGGGGTAGATGCGCCAACCTGTAAAAATGTTGTGCTTGCGCGTGTTGTGAACTCAATGAGTGAGTTCAAGCAAATTGTTGGCCGTGGTACCCGCTTACGCGAAGATTACGGCAAGCTTTGGTTCAACATCATTGATTATACCGGCTCCGCTACACAGAATTTTGCTGATCCGGACTTTGATGGTTACCCAGAAATTGAAGAAGAAGTTCTCATTGATGAGGATGGTGAAGAAGTTATTGATGAGGCACCACTCCCGAATGACGATGATGTTGAACATGCCGAAGACGAAATTGATGAAGAGTTCAATCCAGACACTGGAAATCCTAGTGATGAAGACGACAAAGAGTCACGAAAGTACTACGTAGACGGTGGCAGCGTTAAAATTACGTCTCATTTGGTCTATGAGCTAGACGAAGACGGTAAACAGCTTCGCGTCATCCAATATACCGACTACACCGCAGAAAAGGTAAAGACCCTCTTTTCCTCACTGGACGAACTAAAAGATAGCTGGGCTAATCCGTTAAAGAGAGAAGAGATCATTCTCGAATTACAAGAACGCGGGATCCAGTTTGATGATTTGGTCGCAGAGTCAGGCAAAACCGATGCAGATCCATTGGATTTACTTTGCCATATTGCATTCAACGTACCGCTGCGAACCAGAAAAGAGCGCGCTGACTACTTGAAGAAAAACAAACCGGACTTTTTTGATCAGTACGGCCCAGAGGCCCGCGCGATCTTAACGTCTTTACTGGACAAATATACCGACCATGGTCCTAAGCAATTCAGTATTCCGGATTCGCTACAGGTACCGCCCATTTCTGAATATGGCAATGTGATGGAAATAGCCAGTCTCTTTGGCGGCGCATTGCAAATGAAAACCGCCGTGGACCAATTACAAACGCTGCTCTATAGCCAGCAATAACAGAAGTGACGATACGATTTATGACACGAACAAAGAAAGCAGATCAGCCGATGACCACCGCCCAGCAATTAGGTGCGATTGTTAAATCGTCTCGGCAAATCATGCGTAAAGATAAAGGCTTAAACGGCGATCTCGATCGCCTGCCAATGCTCACTTGGATCATGTTTTTGAAGTTTCTCGACGACTTAGAGCAAATGCGAGAAACCGAAGCCGTGCTAGAAGGAAAAAGCTTTCAGCCAGCCATCGAAGCGCCATACCGCTGGCGAGACTGGGCAGCGATTGAAGGTGGTATCACCGGCGACGAGCTGATTGCCTTTATTAACAACGATGAAGCAATGCGACCTGATGGCACGCGTGGCATCGGTTTGTTTGCGTACTTGCGTAGCCTACAAGGTGACAACGGTGGGGATCGCCGAGATGTGATTGCGACCGTGTTTAAAGGCATGCAAAACCGCATGGTCAACGGCTATTTGTTACGTGATGTTGTCGACAAAATAAACGGCATTCATTTCAACTCATCTGAAGAGATGCACACCTTAAGCCGCTTATACGAAACCATGTTGCGTGAAATGCGCGATGCTGCTGGTGACTCCGGCGAGTTTTATACTCCTCGTCCAGTGGTTCGCTTTATGGTTGAGGTGATGGACCCGCAGTTGGGTGAGTCCGTATTGGACCCAGCCTGCGGCACGGGTGGTTTTTTGGTTGAAGCGTTCGAACACCTAGAGCGCCAGTGTAAAACAGTCGAAGACCGCGAAGTATTGCAAGAAAGCACTATCTTTGGCGGTGAAGCCAAATCGTTGCCTTACCTGTTGGTACAAATGAACCTGTTACTGCATGGTTTGGAGTACCCAAGAATTGACCCTGAAAATAGCCTGCGTTTTCCACTACGAGAGATGGGTGACAAAGATCGGGTGGACGTGATCTTAACTAACCCACCGTTTGGTGGTGAGGAAGAAAAAGGCATTCTTGGTAACTTTCCAGAAGACATGCAAACCGCCGAAACCGCAATGCTGTTCCTTCAGTTGATCATGCGTAAACTCAAGCGCCCTGGTCACGGTTCAGACAATGGCGGTCGCGCCGCGGTTGTTGTCCCAAATGGTACGCTTTTCAGTGATGGTATCAGCGCACGCATTAAAGAAGAGCTGTTAAAGAACTTTAATCTGCATACCATTGTTCGTTTGCCGGAAGGGGTATTCGCGCCTTATACCGATATTGCAGGCAACTTACTCTTCTTCGATCGTTCTGGCCCAACCGAGGATATTTGGTATTACCAAATTACAGTTCCTGAAGGGCGCAAAAAATATACTAAAACTAAACCGATGGAAGGCCATGAGTTTGATGAATGCTTGAACTGGTGGAGTAACAGGATTGTTAATCAGAATGCCTGGAAAGAAAGCGCTTCAGAGATTATTAAATACTCCGAAAGTGGACAACTGATT
This sequence comes from Alteromonas sp. G4i35, assembly GCF_054960375.1. NCBI lineage: Bacteria > Pseudomonadati > Pseudomonadota > Gammaproteobacteria > Alteromonadales > Alteromonadaceae > Alteromonas > Alteromonas sp. G4i35. Next base: position 65,347 of record NZ_JBHNZD010000009.1, read on the forward strand.
GACGTAAATTTAGATAGAAAAAACCCTAATAGTCTCGAAGTGCTTGAACACGAAGAGCCTATGGATTTGATAGAGAAAATAGCCGCGAAAGAAGAGTCTCTTTTAGCGATCTTAAAACAGATTAAAGCTGAAATAAGCACTCAAGGTATCTCTAAATGAAAGAGTATACTTTAAGGGATGTTCTTATCCGCCAAAAAGAGGCCATCACCGTTGAGGATGATATCGAGTATAAGCGCATTACCATTAAAATGAATGGTAATGGAGTGCTCCTTAGAGACGAAGTAATTGGTGAAGATATAGGAACTAAGCGCCAGTTTCTGGTGAATTCTGATCAGTTTGTGCTATCTAAAATTGATGCAAGGAACGGTGCTTTCGGAATAGTGCCTAAAAGCTGTGACGGGGCAATTATTACAGGAAATTTTTGGACATTTGACGTCAACTCCGAACTTGCAGATGTTAAATACCTCGATTTCATGTCTAAAACACCAGAGTTTAAAGATTTTTGTGTCGTTGCAAGTGAAGGTACTACTAATCGAAAGTATCTTGACGAAAATAAGTTTCTCGATAAACAGATTTTGCTACCTGCGCTTGCAGAGCAGAAAAGAGTAGTCGATAAGATTCTAAAGTTTAAGAATAAAATTGAGCTAGCGCGAAAAATCCGAACAGAGATTTTAAGTGATCTCCACGCGTTGTTAACCAGCACATTTCACAAATTAATTGAAGGCGCTGTTTATAAGCCGATGTCGAAAGTTGCCCCGATTGTAAAACGACAAGTTGAAATTACATTTGAAGGCGAATACCCAGAGCTGGGAACGAGATCTTTTGGTAAAGGTGTTTTTCATAAACCGACGCTTAAAGGTGTAGACCTACCTGAGTGGCAAAAATTTTATCGAATTGAAAATGATGATTTGATCTTTAATGTTCGAAAATCTTGGGAGGGCTCAATAGGTGTCGCCAGTATTCAAGATCATGGGCGAGTAGCTTCTCATAATAGCTATTTAACATGCGTGCCAATAAAAGGCGTAGTTACTAGTCAATTTCTCTGTTTTTATTTTTTATCGAATGAAGGGTTAATGCAAATCGACAGTGGATCACGCGGAAGCGCTGATAGAAACAGAGTGATATCAATGGCAAGGCTAAATAAATTCACTGTCCCCGTACCCGATTACGATAAGCAGCTTTGGTTTAATCAATTGCAAAGCTATGTTGAAAAAATTAAACAAGCTCAGTCAGAAAATGCAACTGAGCTAGAGGCTTTGATGCCTTCAATTTTGGATAAAGCCTTTAAGGGAGAATTGGTTTAATGTCTATGCCTGCACCGACGCTTGCATATGATGCTGGCACCGAGCCTGTTATTGCTCATGGCTTTTCTTATCAGGACGAGCAAGTGAGCGAGATGTTAGCTGGCCCCGTGAAGCATATTTTGCAAGATACCGCAGGCAATGATGAGCTTCAGGAGTTACTTGGCAGTGTGGTAAGCACGGAGTTTGAGCAAGAGGGTTTACGCCAAGCGCTGATCGATGAAACCGTGCCTGATAATTGGCGAGTGGGTGAAGCGATTGCCGAAGCCTTTGTGGCAGATAAAGGTAATTGCGTGTTTCCGTGGCCCACCGGGCGTGATCTTAAAAACCCGAATGCCAGCCCAGCAGGGTGCGATTTGACTGGATTTCAACCTGTAAACGATGCTGAGCTTCCCTACCGTTTTGCGTTTGGTGAAGTAAAAACGTCTGAAGAGGACAAAGCGCCGCCAAGCGTGATGACCAGCTTGGGTACCCAATTGTTTGGGCTACGAGATAATCGCCAAGTAAAAGATGCCCTCTTACGTTATTTAGGACTCCATGCGGTGCGAGCACCTTGGGAACCGATGTTTAAAAGCGCTGCCAAACGCTATTTGAGCTCGAACACAACGGACGTTGCTGTTTATGGTGTTTTGGTGCGCGATATTGCCCCAATCGATTCTGATATTGCTGGCCGAGCAAAAGCACTGGCGGCCGATTGTCCAGTGCAAACTGATATTGAAATGTACGCTTTATATCTTCCTCATAAAATGATTGGTACGCTGTCTGTTCGTGCTCAAGCGGCTATGCAGGAGGCGTCATGACGCTTTCACAAGAGCACTTACTACAGGTAGATCTGCATTGGGCTGTTCAGTCGATTGGCGCTGAGCGGCGTGATAAAGCTATTGAAATGGCTGAACGGCGCTTGGTTGATGTGGCGCTGGGTAATCTACTTGAACATGCGGCAACGAAGTTTGACATTGACTTGTTAGAGCAAGTAGCAACAGCGTATGAGTTGGCCGCGATCGAAGGCATTGGCGCTTTGTTGCACCCTGTTGCCAAGCAGGACAATAAAAATATTCGTGAGCTTGCACAAGCTGGCGCGTTTCGAGCGTTCGGGCTTTATCGTGTATTACCCGTACCAAGTGACAATGAGGCGCGCTTGTTTCATGTTTTGCATGTGTCGGGTTTGGCCTACTGTGCCGATCGCTGGACCGATTTACGTCGATGGTTTGAAGAGCAGAACAATACAGTAGCAGTACCCAGTGTGGCAGGTGTTACTTGGGATAAGCGCTTGCTTTACCGAATTTTTGATTGTTGGTTGCGACTGCTTCGCAAAAACCGCTGGGATGACTTAGATCAGATTTCAGAGATTGTGCTTGGCTTACGAAACGATCAAGCGAACTACGAAAAAGCGTTACTAGAACAAACCCAAGGTGCAGAGGCGCAAAGCATAGCAATGCGTTTAGTGGCGCTTTATCACTGGGCCAAAGCAACAGAGCGTTTAGCGGTATACATGCTGCAAGGCGAACCGGTAGCGATCGATGCACAATTAGATCAGCATTTTGAAGCGGCGCAAAAAGCGGCACAAGCCTCGAAAGACCCGCAGCTCGAAATGATTTTACGCTGGTTACATGTCGCAAGCCGAAAAATGGTCGCTGGCTCTTTATGGTGGGTGGCGCATACGGTTAACTCCCGTGTGACCCGCTTTGTTTCCCATGTGACTAAGCACAAGAGCTTATTTGAACTGTTACCTCCGCAACGAGCGGCACTGCAAGAGCAAGGTTTACTCGATCAAGCCAGTAGAGCGGTAATTGTTGATTTGCCTACATCCGGCGGTAAAACCGCGCTGGCACAGTTCCGCATGTTGCAAGCGCTGAATCAGTTTGATCAGGATGATGGTTGGGTGGCCTATGTTGCGCCAACTCGCGCTTTGGTTTCTCAAATTACCCGACGATTACGTGAAGATTTTGGCCCATTAGGTATTCAAGTTGAGCCGTTAACTGGCGCGATTGAAGTCGATGCTTTTGAAGAAGCGCTTTTGGGTGAAGCACGTGCTTTTCAGGTTTTGGTTGCAACACCTGAGAAACTTCAATTGGTGATGAGAAACAAAAAAGTCGCGCGCCCATTGGCCCTGGTTGTGATGGATGAAGCTCACAATATTGAAGATGAGTCTCGTGGCTTACGTATTGAACTTCTACTTGCAACGATTAAGCAAGAATCACCTCGGGCAAACTTCTTACTACTGATGCCATTTGTGCCAAATGCTAACGATTTAGCTCAATGGTTAGCTGCCGATCGTGGCCGAAGCATCAGTTTGGGCACCTCTGCTTGGCAACCGAATGAGAGAATTGTTGGCTTATTTGATATTCATAAAGGTGAAAAACGTGGTGATTGGAATTTAAGTTTTGAAACGTTGACGACCACTCAACGAACGATTCACCTTAAAGGAATCCACAATGTAGATGGTAACCGCCCTCTGCAAAAACTGACGTACTCTAGCGCTAAGGGGCTCGCAACACAGGCTGTTGCTATGGCTAAGGTTTTCTCTAAGCGTGGTACCAGTATTGCTGTAGCGCAGACAATTCCAGATGCTTGGAGTATTGCTCGTAAAGTTGCCGCAGAGCTTGAACCTTTAGTTCAGGTGCATGAAGACATTAAACTGGTTCAACGTTTTCTTGCGGCTGAGATTAGTGAGGACTTTGAGCTAATTGATATGCTATCAAAAGGTGTTGTTTTGCATCATGCAGGTTTACCCGCTGAGGCGCTTTCATTAATCGAGTGGCTTACAGAAGCTGGCCATATTCGAGTGATGTGTGCAACGACAACCATAGCACAAGGGCTTAACTTCCCTGTTTCATCTGTTTTTCTTGCGACGAGAAAATTGCCGTCTAGCAAACCACCTTATGATAATGAAATGTCACATCGGGCATTTTGGAACCTCGCGGGGCGAGCTGGGCGTATCGGCCATGATAGCGTAGGCGTAATCGGTATTGCTGCGGGCAAAGAGCCGAATGAGGTAAGAAAGTATGTTAGTGATGCAACCGCATCGTTAGTTTCCCGTTTGGAAGGGATGCTGGATGATCTTCAAACTGCGGGGAAATTAGCAGACTTATCTTGGGTTATGCAGCAAGAACAATGGGCAGACTTCAGAAGCTATATCGCTCATTTATGGAATGAAAAACGTAACTTGGACGCTGTAATTGGTGAAGCTGAACAATTACTCAGAAATACCTACGGGTTTGGTTCTCTTCGCGCTAAAGCTGATAAAGCCTCGCAAGAGAAAGCTGATGCGCTTCTTGAGGCTACCAAAGGGTATGTTAGAAAGTTAGCTGAGCATCCAGAAAATGCTTCTCTTGCTGATGTTACAGGCTTCTCTCCAGAGGGCGTTCGTTCAACTTTATTGGATTTGAATAACCTTGAAAACAAGTTAACGCTTGCAGATTGGGAGCCTTCGAGTCTATTTGGCGATAAATCGAAGTCTGTGCTGCCAAGCTTGATGGGGATTATGTTGCGGGTTCCGCAGTTACAAGAAAGTTTAAAAGAGATTAGTAAAGGACAGGGGAATAGTCATCGTAAACTTGCTGATATTACCCAGGCTTGGGTAACAGGTAGCTCCATTGAATCTATAGCGAAGACTTACTTTGAAGGTGATAGCCTTACAGATCAAATATCTAAAGCTTGCAAAGCGGTTTATAGAGATTTGGCCAATAATGGCGCTTGGGGACTGTCGGCATTAAGCAAAATGCCAACTTCAGGGCTTGATTTTGAAGCCATGACAGACGAAGAAAAGCGCAGATTAAATAACCTTCCTGCGATGCTTTACCATGGTGTGAAAACCGAAGAAGGCGTATTGATGCGTATGAATAGCGTTCCGCGTAGTATTGCTGAACGTGCCGGTGAAGACTTTAAGGCTCGAACTGAAGCCGGTGCAGAAAATACTCTGTCACCTCGAAAAGCCAGCGAATATCTGAAGTCTTTGAAACCGGATGATTGGGCGCGCCTGAGACCTGATAATTCATCATTGTCGGGTGAAGACTATTTAAAGGTATGGAAGCGGCTTTCAGGTGAAATGTAAATGTGTAATCATCTGAAATATTTAAACTTTTTCTGTTTTAGAAAAACACTTGAGGTGAAGATATTTAAGCAAGATTACCTTGTGTTTGCGGCTATTACTTCATTAAATGAGGAATAAAGTAAGCAGTTTTCAAGCATGAAAATCAGTTGTAAAGGCATCCACCTTTTATGCTCATGACTATTAATTTTTATTCGAATATTGAATGGTAGCTGCACACCTGTGACGCTTATAGTAAAAACTAAAGCCGCGTATCTATCTAGATACGACTATCCTTTGAGACGGTAGATGCTAAAAACCCTAAAAACACCTACTTGGATTACTCACCTCATGGGCAACGCCCGGTTGTACCATTAGCCATACGGCCACCTAGGTAGAGGTCGTCTGTAAAGTCGACGGGGCTGGTGTGCAGCCACCGACTTGAACTATAACTGACCTTTCTAAATTGTGCGCCAGAAAAACACCCCTAAGTTTTCCCCGGTTTTTTTGAAGGCGGATTGGCGACGAGTCGTCCCTACTCGAAAGAGGTAGGGACGACTCGCAGAGTCGCCCGTCGAGGCCACTGCTCATGATGCATCGATACCCATCCGCCTTGAAAATTAGCAGGGCCAGAAGAGGGATGGAGATTTGGGCGTGTCACAAAGGTGTTGCAATCTCTGATCACTGTGATAATTTTATTTATGAACTAGCTCGACATGAGCATTAAGAAAAAGGGCGTATCCACTGCCCGCAACACGTTCTTGAGGAGCTGCATTCGCAGCATTATGGGCCACACGGCCACTCCACTATATACAACACAAATATAAACCACAGTAGTTCGCGCTGTATTTCAACAGAAATCACAAGGCTCAGCTTTGTTGCTTTAGACCAGTTAGCCTTTATGTCTTATGACAATATGCTCGGTTACGCACCGTTCATATGGCTTTAAAACTTACCTATTTTGGCATTTCGCCCCCTGGTCTTCGGTTTGGTGTTTTTCTCAATATTTTCAAAAATTAGTTTTTAAATTTATGAGGAACATGAAATGAGCCAATTAGGATATCGTCTTCATCAAATGGTGAACGACACATACCGCGAAAGTAGCTTTAGCACTAGAGCTACCCGAAGCAAAGTTTTAAACCTTGCTGCCAAGCAGCTACTCAAACATGGTTATAGATTAAAAGACCCGACCGGCCTTAAAACCAAGCATATCAATCACCTTGTTACACGTTGGCAAGATGAAGGTCTGGCAGCAAAAACAATAAAAAACAGAATGGCGGCCTTGCGTTGGATTGCCGAAAAAATAGGTAAACCTAATATCTGTTCACGTAGCAATGATGATTACGGCATTCCAAGAGTTCGCAATAACCCAATTGGCAAGTCAAAAACGTTAGACATGGATAAGCATGCCAAGATCAAGAGTGACTTAATTAAGCTTTCCCTGCGTTTGCAGCAAGAGTTTGGGCTTAGAAAAGAGGAGTGTATGAAATTCAGCTTGTCTTATGCATTGATAGACGCTAACACTGTACAAATAAAAGGCTCATGGGCTAAGGGTGGCAAATACCGCACGATCCCAATTCGAAAAGAATCTCAACGACAGCTTATTCGTGATATTGCCGCTGTTACTAAAGGCGCACTTATCGAACCTGATAATAACTATAAATCACAAATGGGTGAGTACGACCGCGAAACAATTCGAGTTGGATTAAATAAAAATCATGGGTTACGTCACCATTACGCAAGGGAGCGTTATTTAGAGCTTACAGGTTGGAAATGCCCTGCCGACGGTGGCCCGCGTAGAAGAGAGTTATCACCTATTGATTATGAGCTTGATACGAAAGTTCGTGAGCAAATTAGCCAAGAGTTAGGTCATGAACGTTTGAAGATCACCTATGCCTACTTGGGCAGTTAAAATTAGGCATGCCTAATTTTTAATTGGCGAAGAAACTAACTTCGCCCTAGCTTACTGCTCAACGAAACTTCAGTTTTTACAACCGTTTTTATCACAGTTGATTTTAGAGTGGGATTCTACCCAGTGGGTAGCTTCCTTTTTAGTATCAAAACCACATCCTGTTGTTCCACCTTTACTTCCCTTATGAACAATTCCAGTTGGTACATGCTTCACGGCCATATTTCTGCTCCATCAGATTAATTAATACAAATATTTGGACTGGGCCTTTTATTGCCCAGAAATCTATACTGTCACGAGTAGTTTAATAAGTGAACATCTTTAGGCGCAGTTGGGACTATTTGACCAATCTAAAATATTTTCTGCCAATTCGTCTTCAATGCAATACAAGAAAGCAGTTGGCACTTTCAGAACATCACTAAGCGCTACTACTGTTTTGAAATCTGGAGTGTGAACACCACGCTCATATTGGTTCATACGAGCAGACGCAACAAAATTATCCATCCCCGCCATTATTCCTAACTGCTTCTGGGACAGACCAAGTCTTGTTCTTGCTTGCTTTAGCCGTGTTGGAAACGGCGAACCATCATTACTTTTCAACGGGTGTAGGAGATCTGCTATTGAAAACTAAGATTTTCTTAGCTTTAATGAAGTCTGGATACTAAGGAATGCTTAGCATTCAATTTGGCATGCCAAATTGGCATTGGAGAGGAGCAGTGATTTTGGAAACGTTATTTTTCGTAATATTTGGGATTATTTACTTTCTAGTTTGGGTATTTACCGCCGATGATCAGTCATCTACGAAAAATGAACAACTCGATAAGCTTGATGATGGTATGGGTAATATTATCGCTGATGGCGAACATATGACTCGTCAAGAGGCCGAGGATGCTCAGGCACGAGGCGAGTTATATGACACATATCACTAGATCTAATTCGAGGCCAATTTGGCATGCCAAATCGCAGTAAGGCGATTCATTAACGATCGTGTTGAGCAAAAATCGATTTTTTCAAAATAGATGTAAGTACAATTAGATATTAAATAACTGAATAAAAAGAAAATTTTTCCTTCTATGCTTTTCAGTGTGAGATATATGCTATTGATTTAATCTCATAACCTTATTTGACTAATAAGCTCAACTATTGACCAATTTGGCATGCCAAATTGAGGGCGGATTTTATGAACGAAGAAAAATTGATTAGTAACTCTGAGCTATGGCCATTTTTACCCGCGTTTGCTGAGATAAAACATCGATTGAGTGGTATTGAAGTTGAATGTGAGCCACTAGGCCTTTCTTTTGATAAGGATGTTCAGACTGAAGAGGACATGTTACTCACTCTAATATCCCAAAAGGCGTTTGCGTTCGATGTCACCAACGAAAATGGGGTTGTCTGGGATGTAAGGCTGGAGCCGTTTGCTAAATTTAAGGCGCGTAGCATCAAAATAACTTTCCCGTTTACCGGCTATAATCCTAATAAGCGGCAACAAATCACTAATTGGGTTATCGAATTGTGTAATTGGGCAGGAGACGTATTTACCGGCATTACTAGGCATTAAAATTAATAGGAACGGCTATGACAACATATGAATGGTTTCAAATGTGGGTGTTAATGGTGCTGGCTATTCGCGCTACTCGACATTACGAAAAACTAAAGCACGATCTATTTGAAGCAATTAAAGAGGGGAGGATATAGTTATGGCTCCGTTGCTTACAGGATGCGCCATGATTCTGGCGTTGGTGATATTTTTTGCTTTGCTATTTCATTTTAATCGCGACAATCTCAATAAATTCGACTGATATCCAATATTTCCAGCGAAAAAATTAGGCATGCCTAACGTTTTACGTTAAAAAGCAGCATTTTCATACCAAATTCCAGTAACAATTATCCCTTGACTTTTCTGGAGTACTTATATTTAAAAGGCTGAAAAACCCATCAAAAGTAAGGTGGGTTTTCTCGATCCAAACTGTCTCAAACCGTGTCAACCTAACTCTCAATGATTCAAGTAATACAAATGCGTTGATTTTGAGAGGTAAAAGTCATGCTAAAGGCAAAACCCGATGGTATCTACTCTTACAGTAGTAGCGGTGAAGAGAAAAAAATATCTGGGCCAATTGAGGTTAAGGCAATTGTGTCTTCCCCCAACAAGCGTGACGATTTTGGTCGTCTTATAGAATGGAAAAACTACTTTGGCCTAACAATTCGCGAAGTACTCACTATGGGAGAAGTATGCGAAGGCTCAGCAACAAGTTTTAAACAGCGGTTGTTGAACTCTGGATTTCAACTGTCTCCTGAAAAAAGATCTTGGGAGTTACTTTTAGCTCACCTCATTGAGGCTCCATGTAAATTGCATGCCTACAGTGCAAGACAAAGTGGATGGATTAACGGGCAATTTGTGACTCCAGATTGGAGCGTAGGTCGACACGAGACACCTGCTATCTATGTCGGTGATTTTGCTGGTGCTAGTTTAGAAGATTCAGGCTCTCTATTGGATTGGCAAAAACATGTCGCCCAATACTGCCGAGGTAATCCAATCTTGATTATGGCTGTGTGTACAGCCCTAGCGGCCCCCATTATCGAATGGACAGATTTGGAAAGCTTTGGAATACAGATTGTTGGGAGCTCTAAGTCCGGCAAGTCTACGGTCATGAAAGTGGCTGCCAGTGTTTATTCAGATCAAACTTACTGGGAAACTTGGAGCTCGACTTCAAACGGGATTGAGTCTATTGCACGGGCAAGAAATAACATGTTGCTTTGTTTGGACGAATTTAAACAGTGCCCTGCACATGAAATGGATCGACTGATTTACCACTTATGTAATGGTGTATCAAAGCTTAGAAGTACAAAAAACGGTGGGCTAGACAAACGGTATCGGTGGCGCACTATTTTGCTTAGTACAGGAGAGTTAACTCTTGAGGAGCTTTTCCTGAGTATCAATCAGAGTGTGAGCGCAGGGCAATCTGTTCGCCTGATAGAGGTACCAACTTTCTGTACGTATGATGCCTTTGAAAATACTCATGAGTTTCCTTCAGCAAAGGAATTTGCTGAATATTTATCAGCCAGCGTTAATAAATATCACGGAACTTTCATCAAATCTTGGTTGGAAGCCCTATCGAGATTTAACTGTCCGCAAGATGAAATAATAAGAGAGTTTAAAAGTATACGCGAGGAATGGCCCTGGCCACAAAACATTGAGAGCCAGGCCAATAACGTTTTAGATAAATTTGCTCTGCTAGCGGCCGCAGGGGAAATTGCCATTAATTTAGGACTGTTGCCATGGCACTTAGGTGAAGCTAAAGATGCATTAGAACAAGTAGCAACAATTTGGCTAGATGACCGGAATAGCACAGAAAACTCAGAAAGTAAGAAAATTATCAAAAAACTTATCAAGCTAATCAATAAGTGGCGGCATAGCCTGAGTCCTCGGGGGGAATCACATAACGGGAGCATAGGATTCTTCGAATCAGAGCCTGAGCTGACTTGGTACATCCCTCAGCAGCTGTTCAAATCGGAAGTAATAGAATCCGTTGCTCACGAATACAGCCAAGCAGTCCATTATATGCTTCAAAAAAATTGGGCCACTTCAAATGAGAGATCGCGACGTACATTTAAAATAGGGGGGAAGCGGTTTATTAAGTTATTTCCCGAGAAAATCTGTCGCGAATGCGGTGAAAGTGTGGATCTATCCCACTTTCACCAAAATGGTAACTCATTGAATAGTAAGGCCAATCCCAATTTCCCAATTTCCCAGAGCGAGAATTACTGATGCTTACTGACCAGCTATTTGACGAAATTAAATGCGTGATTGAAAGCCAGCTTTGCAAAGTAGCGCTCAACAGCAAAGAGTTCCTCACATTTGATGAGTGTGTTCAGTACACAGCACTAAGCCCGAATTTCTTGCGTCAACAAGTTAGAGAAGGGTTGCCCTACTACAAGCTTGGAGGCCGGCGAACCTTTTTCAAGAGAACAGAAGTTGATACTTGGATACTCAAGAATCGCGTGGAACTTGGAGACGAACATGAATAACGAGCTATTTGAAAAACGAGCGGGCATTTTAAAGCTTTATGGCGAAGAAGAGCGACTGATAAGTGAGACTGAGCGCTGCCGCAGAACCGGCATAAGCCGCACTACCTGGTGGCGTATGCAAAAGGCGGGAGAAACCCCGCCAGCCTCGAGCGTTGGTAAGGGGAAAGCCCGCTGGTTGCTTTCTGATATTTTGCTTTGGATTAATGGAAATTAATTTTCATTACTGTAACAACGGGGTGTTATGAGGGGCAATGATTGACGGAATAGCTCCGAATTTGACATAAAATCGACTATTGTCTTGATTGGCCTTTTGAACGAGCTCAATAAGGCCTTCCAAATCTTCTATATCATAAGTCTCAAATGCGTGAATATATCGACTAAACTCTTGTAAGTTTAGAACCTGTCTAATTCTTGATTCCAAACCAACATCGCGTACATATTTTTGAAACTTTGGCGATATCCAATACAAGAGCTCTAGCATATTATCTAATTTTTCGGTAAGGGTTGCTATTGCATCTTCTGGGGAGTTCACATCACTAATACGCCAAGCGGGTTCGTTATGAGAAATGCGGTTCCTAAAACCTCTTACTTCCTCAACTCGTCTCCGTAACGCATCCCTTTGATGAAACATCGGGTTGCTTTTCACGGTAACTCTAGGTAGTTTTCTAAAGGCTTTAGTCAATTTTGATGGCCACAAGTAGTTGTTATCACCACCATCGTAAAAGCTTTTGTCTAAAATATATTCCCATACTGAAAAATCGGTTTTAGAAATGATTTGATCTAAGGTAACAGTTTCGGGGTCTCTACCTTTGTCCTCTAGGGCCTTTTTGGCTTCTTTTTTTGCACTCTTGAGCTTTTCTTTAAACTTTTTAACTTGCTCAGGGTGACACAAATCTCCATGTTCATTCTCTTCTTGAGTAGAAGGAATAGCTTGAAACCAGAACTGCCCTGGAGGCGTTGTTATGTTGTTCTTCGCTACTTCATTAATTGCATTCCGTAGCGCAACTTCAATTAGTTGAATAAGTGGATAGAAAGAACCCACCAAAGTTAAGTTCCAGCTATAAGCGCCAAGAAGCTCCGCATCACTGGTTAACCCTAAAGAATGTTTATAGCTTGAAAGCCTGGCTGAGCTAATTAATTTTTTAGGCTCTGTATAATCATAATCGTGTGGCATATTGAGATTTTTCTATCTATTTTGATACTCTTAGTCATACTACCAAGCTTTTGGAAGAAAGGCTTGTAGTGCGAAATAATTTTGACACATGCGTCAGGATCGTTTAGAGTTGTATTTAGCTAGTCGAATCGTTCTTCTCCCATCTTAGTAATGGTGCCAGTTCATCGACATAAAGCGTGAGATATCGGCCCCTGGTAGCATAGCTGCCGGGGGCTTTCTTTTTTCCTTAAAAGAAAGTGCTTAATGCTTCTGACACTTTGATGTGCACTTCCTTTCTTTCTTCAAAGTAATCATATTTGTTGTAGGTATCATCTAACCTGCTAATTTTATGGTTTAAGCATCGCTCGCCGAGCTCACCAGAGTATCCAAGCATGGACACTAATGATCGAAAAGTTCTTCGAAGATCATGCACTGTAAAATGGCCAATATCGCCCATCCTGTTAGGTGGAGGAGTTTTTTTTCCTTGTGCAATGCCGAAGAGCCCATCGATGGCACGATTCAATGTATCACTCCCCATATAAGGCTTTTTACTTCGGCGTCTAGCGGGAAATACATAGTCAGACTCCGCACCTCGAATTTTTAATTCTTGAAGCCATTCAAGTGCTATTGGGGGTAAAGGTATATCAATACCTTTATATTTTTTCTTTGTTCTATTTTTAGGTAAGTGCCAAACTGCATTCGTTAGATCAAACTCAGCCCAAGGTGCCTGCAATAGCTCATTTTTGCGTACGCCCAGAACAAGTAATAAGCAACAAGCTAGATAGTTATCTCGGGTAAATGACTCAGGATGCTGTCTAAATGTTTCATATACGGGCTTGATTTCGTCTAGCGTGAGAAAACGAGTCCTTGGCTCCTCTTGTCCTCCAGCATCCAAATATGAAAATACAGATGCGGGATTATTAAGGGTGAGACCTAGTTGAGTTGCATGTTTGAACAAGTTGTTTAGTAAATCCAATACATCATTGGAAACGCAAGGTCTTTTGCTATCAGCAATGCTTTTTATGATGCTCCTAACGTGAATAGGATTTATATTACTAACGTCCATGTTGCCAATATAAGGTGAGATATCATTTTGATACTTTCTTTTAGGAATGTTCGGGTGAACTAAGCGTAATAGCTTGTTTTGGTAGTAATCATTAAATAACTCGTCCATAGAGCGAATGTTGAGAACACTTCCTGCAAACTTCGATAATGGGTCTAAGCCTTCACGAAGTTTTGTACGCTCTTCTTCAGCGAGTCCCCTTGCTTCTGCTAGCGTTATCTGTCGAGCATTTCCAAGGGATTTCTCCCTTCTTTTACCGTTAACAGAATACCTCAAAGACCAATAAGGTTCGCCACGCTTCGGAACAACGAAGGACAATCCATTGCCATCTGATGTTTTACTATGCTGACCTTTAGCAAGTATGTTGACTTGTTTAACTGTTAAATTTGGCATTTCTTCACCTCTTGTACTCACCAGTAGCTTGAGACTAGCAGTGAAAAATACTCACCACAATACTCACCAATTGGATGAAACAGAATGAAAAAATACGGAACTATAAAAAACAAAACCCCGCTATAAAGTGAGGTTTTTCAGTTGGTTATGAATATTTTTGAGCCCTAGTGAGCCTTACTCAATATTCTGAATTTGCTCGCGCATCTGCTCAATCAGGACTTTAAGTTCAACCGCCGATTGTGTGATGTCGGTGCTGATAGACTTTGAACCTAACGTGTTCGATTCGCGGTTAAACTCCTGCATCATGAAATCAAGACGGCGGCCTACTGCTCCACCCTTTTTAAGAATATTGCGGGTTTCCCTAACGTGAGCATTCAGACGATCTAACTCTTCTGCCACGTCTACTTTTTGCGCCAGCATGATCATTTCTTGTTCAAAACGGCCTGCATCAAGTTCAACCTTTGCTTCTTCAAAGCGGGTTTGCACTTTTTCTCGCTGCCACACCATGATTTCAGGCATACGCGCGGCTACTTTTTCAGCTTCCACTTCTATAGCGTCAAGGCGCTGCGTAATCATACCTTTAAGGGCTTCACCTTCGGTAGCGCGGGCACTGATAAAATCGTTAAGAGCTTGGTCGAACGCGGCCATTACGTCAGCGTGGATGGCGTCCATATCGGCTTCTTCCGCTGCAATTACCCCAGGCCAGCGCAAAACGTCTAGTGGGTTAACCCCCGTGGATTGGCCATGGGATTGCACCCAGTCAGCGGCGTGAAGTACTTGTTTCGCCAGCTCTTCGTTTAAGCTTAGCTTGGTTACAGCAGCATCGTTGGCGGTAAAACGCAGCGCACATTCCACCTTACCTCGGGCTAGCTTTTTACGGAATCGTTCACGTAAAACCGGCTCCAATGAGCGAAACTGTTCCGGCAGGCGAAAGTAAGTTTCTAAAAAGCGTTGGTTGACCGAGCGTATTTCCCACACGGCTGAGCCCCACTCTTTTTTGGTTTCTACGCGTGCAAACGCTGTCATGCTGTAAATCATAAATATCCTTTAAATTTAACTGAAAGCCTGCAAAAACAACCCGAACGTCGTGTTGTATACGTGAATATCTACAGCAGGTTTTCTTGTATTTTGTATATTAGCGCACATTTACGTAATTCAATAAGCAAACATGTAAAGTTCGTTTTTAACGGCCGCGGGTATTGCGTTATACTTAGGCGCAATTTCGTAGCTACATCGAATTTATAGGTTTTGACCGCGAATTGGGCTTTCTATTCACATATCGCCAATAAAACCTGTAAAACGCTACCCTTTTTTAAGCACTTACGTTGTGGAGAACACTATGCGTCCAAGCGGCAGAACCGCCAGTCAAATTCGCCCTGTTACAATTACTCGCCAATACACTTGTCACGCAGAAGGCTCTGTTCTTGTAGAGTTTGGTAACACTAAGGTGTTGTGTAATGCGACGGTAGAAGAAGGTGTGCCACGCTTTATGAAGGGCCAAGGGAAAGGCTGGATTACAGCTGAGTACAGCATGCTTCCACGTGCTACTCATACGCGAAGCGGCCGTGAAGCGGCGCGCGGTAAACAAGGCGGCCGCACGTTAGAGATCCAGCGTCTAATTGCGCGTTCACTACGCGCAGCGGTAGATTTAAAACTTCTGGGCGAAAACACCATTACGTTAGACTGCGACGTTATTCAGGCCGACGGCGGTACGCGTACAGCGTCAATTACCGGTGCGTGTGTAGCTCTTGTTGATGCACTTACTTACATGCGTGCAAAAGGCATTATCAAAACTAACCCGCTTAAACATATGATTGCCGCCCTTTCAGTAGGTATTTACGAAGGTACGCCAATCGCTGACCTTGAGTACACCGAAGACTCTGAGGCAGAAACAGATATGAACATTGTAATGACCGAAACCGGCAAGCTGATTGAAGTTCAAGGTACTGCAGAGGGCGAACCGTTCTCGTTTGAAGAGCTTGACGAGATGCTGAAAATTGGTAAGCACGGTTTACGTGAATTGTTCGACATTCAAAAAGCGGCGCTAGCGTAAGCGAGTCATCGACACGTAGTTAGAACCAACGCGTAAATTAGAAATTAAGAGGTCATCATGAAAGCGTTTCAGCGTGATTTTATTGAGTTTGCCATTGAACGTGGCGTACTTAAATTTGGCGAATTCACTTTAAAGTCAGGCCGCGTTAGCCCGTACTTTTTCAATGCCGGTTTGTTTAATCGCGGTGGCGATTTGGCTAAGTTGGGGCGTTTTTACGCTGATGCGTTAATGGACGCAGGCGTTGCGTTCGATGTACTTTTTGGTCCAGCCTATAAGGGCATTCCTATTGCGACAACAACAGCCGTTGCATTGGCCGATAGCCACAAGCTTGATGTCCCTTATTGCTTCAACCGCAAAGAAGCGAAAACCCACGGTGAAGGCGGCAATCTAGTTGGCAGCCCACTAGAAGGTAAGGTTATGCTGGTGGATGACGTGATCACTGCGGGTACGGCTATTCGCGAATCGATGACCTTAATCGAGCAACAGCAGGCTAGCTTGTCTGGCGTGCTGATTGCGCTAGACAGACAAGAGCGCGGTAATGGCGAACTGTCAGCTATTCAAGAGGTCGAGCGCGATTTTGGCACTCAGGTTATCTCTATTGTATCGCTTGCCGATGTCGTGGCTTATCTGACCGAGAAAGGCGGGTTTGATAGCGAAATCAGCGCCATTAACACCTATCGTGAAAATTATGGCATCTGATTTTGACAGCGCATTTAGCGCGGCTAGTCAGCATTTAGATGCGCTAGGATTGCGTTGCCCAGAGCCAGTAATGATGGTGCGTCTGAATATTCGAAAGCTGGCCGATGGGGAAACTTTATCGGTCACGGCTGACGATCCCTCAACGGCCAGAGATATTCCTAGCTTTTGCCGCTTTATGGACCACACGCTGGTTGCGTCTCAAACCGAGACCATGCCTTACCAATACGTAATTAAGAAAGGGCGCGCTTGAGCGCCTTTTTTGTTACTGTTTCTATTCGCGGCCGCTAGCAGCCTGCAATAAAAGTTGCTTCAAAACCTGCTTGCTTCGCGAACAGGTACAGTGAATATCTGTCATGTGTAGCACTTCACCATTAAGCATTTTTTGAAGTACAGAAGCTCTAACGTTTAATGAGACAAAGCCGTCTTCGCTTGAAATTTGTTTCGACGCCATAACTATCTCCTTTTATCTAAAGTATTTAATGCACTGCCACAGAAGCGAGTCGTTTGCTTGCTTGGGGGACATAGGTTTGCTCAAGGGTATGCTGAATGGCCGCGATTAGCCTGCATATAGAAGGATTGGTGGCATGCAGGGGTAATATGGCAATAAGCTGTTGCTGACATTCTTGTAAAATAGCGTGAGATTCTCGCTTCCTATGTTCTTCGGCAAGCAGAGATGATAAGTACATTCCCATAGTGGAAAAAGCGAGTACGTCTTCTTGAACTACACTGACTTTCTGCAAAGAGGTAGGCTGAAGCGCATTAAGGATAACCTTTGCGGCCTCAAAGGTCTGGTAACCTAATTCTCTCGCATAATCCAATTTACCCTGTTGATGAGCCTGTTGCGTCTGCGCTTGCATAGCATAGCGATGCTGTCGCGCGTTTGAAGGGTTTAGCTGTAGCCACTTTTTGTAAACTGGGCATAGCCGCTGAACATTCATATAAGCACCTCCTGTTTTCTATTACATTAGTGCAAATAAGAATCATTATCAAATGTAAAGTTCAAAAAATCTATTGGGTTGATTTGATATTTACGTTGTCGTGAACCAACGGCATCGTTTGTCTCGCCTATTAAGTGCTTTGAGTCACTAGTACAGGCAAGCTTATTGGCTGATTAAATTTGAAAGCCACCATAAAAGAAGCACTGCAACTGTGATAGCAATAACCGCTTTCATTTTGTAGCGCTTAATGAGCTGCTCAGCTTTGTCTCCTGCGTAATAGACCACGGCTGCGAGTCCGAAATAGCGAATTGAACGTGCAATAACAGTAGCTAAAAGAAAAAGCGGAAGTGAGTATTGGGTTGCACCTGCTGCAAGCATCGCAACCTGAAAAGGGATAGGGGCAATACCTAAGGTCATTACGAACCAAAAACCTTGGTTTTGCATCTGCTGTTTAACATTATCAAATTGTTCCTGGCTGAAAAAAGTATCTATAAGCCACTGACCAACCATATCGAAAAGATAATAGCCAAGAGCATAGCCGAAGACTGCGCCAATCACACAGCCTATGGTGGCCATTAATGCAATTTTCCAAAGCGACTCCCGTCTTGCTTGCATTAGTGGCACCATTACGGCTTCTAGTGGTATGGGAACAATGGTTGATTCTAAAAATGAGGCAAGAGTGATGCCCTTTAACATATGCTTAGAATCGACAAGTTTTTTGGTTTTGTGCTTAACCTTTTTACCTAGTTCCATGTAATCCCTACCACTTTATTTTCTCTACTGCTTGTAAACAACTCCGTCTTTCATCACAAAAGACACGCTTTCCATAAGCGATATATCGTCAAGCGGGTTGCCTTGAACCGCAACAATATCAGCCAACTTACCCTCTTCCAGCGTGCCAAGAATATCGCTGATACCTAGTAAATTCGCGCTATTCACGGTGGCACTTAGCAGCGCGTCGGCAGGCTTCATACCAGCTTCAACCATTAATGAGAACTCTTGCGCATTGTCGCCGTGGGCTGATACACCACTGTCTGTACCAAAAGCAATTTTTACGCCTGCTTTATGTGCTTGTTCAAAGGTATTTTGGATAAGCGGGCCAATGGCTGCAGCTTTCGGGCGCACCAATTCCGGAAAGAAGCCATCAATTTTGGCTTTGTCTGCTACAAACTTTCCTGCCAGTATTGTTGGTACATAGTAGGTGCCGTGCTTCTTCATTAATTTGCGGATTTCGTCATCCATATAAGTGCCGTGTTCGATAGAATCTACACCGGCTTCAATAGCCCGCTTCATTCCCTCTTTCCCATGCGCGTGCACCGCCACTGTCATACCGTAGTCTTTTGCCGTTTCAACAATTGCTTCTAATTCATCGGTCATGAATTGTGGGTTTTGGCCGCTTTTAGCAACGCTCAATACGCCGCCGGTTGCGGTGATCTTGATTAAGTCCGCACCATCTTGGTAACGAGTTCTTACTGCTTCACGGGCTTCAGCTTCGCCATTAACCACACCTTGCTTAGGGCCTACGTCTGGGCGAAGTAAATGAGATAAGCCATTACTTGGGTCGGCATGTCCGCCTGTAGTGGCAATAGATTTGGCAACGGTATAGATTCGCGGACCTGTAGCATAGCCTTTACTAATAGCGTTCCTTAGCGCAACGGTTTCGTTGTAGCCATCCCCTAAGTTGCGAACCGTGGTGAAGCCCGAATCTAACGTAATCTTAGCGTAGTTCGCTGCCCGTAATGCATAGTCGGCTTCATTTAGTGAAAAGCGCTCCAGATACGTTTGTGGACCACCGTGCTGCGACGATAAATGAACGTGCATGTCCATCAGACCTGGCATAACGGTTGACGTCTTCAAGTCGATGACAGTATCGCCTTCTTGGGCTTCAGCAAACCCCTTTTTTACCGCTTTGATCTTGTTGTCTTCAACAACAATAGTCACATTTTCCTGAAGAGAGTTTGATGTGCCAGTAAACACTTTTCCTGCATGAATCAGCGTGTCGGCTACAGTGGAAAAGGGCGATGAGAGTAAGGCACTGGCAACAGCCAGCGTAATCAGAGGCTTTTTCATGATATAGGTCTTCTTGTTGATTGTTTTATAGACTATATCGAATGTAATGCAGTCAGAGGTATAACGCAAAACAAAGCGCTGTTAACGGTGCTTTATTGAAGATGAATTACGTTTTGATATGTTCGAAGAGACAGAAGCAACAAAGTAGGCTAGTTGCTTACTTCACCTAAAATAAAGGTGATGCCGTTTGACTGAATACTAAATTGCGTGCCGGCTTCATCCGGTTTTTCATCAGCTTGTTCAAGCAGTTGATAATAGGCATTTTGATGTAGTCTTGCCCACAAGTTTCTGCGAACGCATAGGTAGGGAATGGGCGTTGCCTCTGGATCTTGTATGGCTTTAGGCGGAACGCGAAGTTCGAGCTGATCAGCACGCTCTAACCTTACAATGTCGCCTGTTTGTGTGGTAAACACATAGGTGCTGTCACTTGCTGATTCACCCTGTTCTCTATGCCATTGAGTTACAAGAAAAGGTGTGTCTTCAACGGTAATGCCTACTTTCTCTACGGGAGTAACTAAGAAGTACTTTTCACCTTCCCGCTTTAACACCGAAGCAAAAAGCTGAACCAAGCTTGCGCGCCCAATAGGACTGCCTTCATAAAACCATCTTCCATCAAGCGCTATAGTTAGATTAATGTCACCGCAAAAATCGGGGTTCCATTGTTCAACAGGAGGTAAAGGGCGCGCTTTTGACGACGTGCCCTTAAGCTGCTGCTGAAATCTAGTTAGATCCACGCTCTTCAACCAATACTTTCAGTTCGCGTAGCTTTGCCTTTATGCGACGCATGTTATCTGGGCCAGTACGAAGAAGTTGTTTCTGTGGCTCGTTTAAACTCTCTAGACGATCATCAGCATACTTGTAGGCGACCGAGTCGGTATAAACCTCTACAGGAACCGGCACTTCAGGTGTATCAAGAAGCTGATCAATCGCTTCTAGCAATACGCTGTTGAAGTCTTGGTCAGGGCTTCCAATTTCGGCGTACTTCGCCTGAATGTCGTCTTTATAAATACCGTATATGTTAAGCAGTGCTTCGTTATTGAATGACTCCAACATATCTACGTATGGTGTATAACGTTTATAGCTTGCTGCATCAATCCATTGCTTGCCTGCTTGAGAGTATACGCGGAAGTTCTGCTCAGGTGGCGTTAGTAACTGGTGATTAGGCGCCATTTCATCATTTGCTAGATTCGTAACCGACACCACAAAGCGTTGAATTAAACCTTCATCAACCAGCATGCGGTTAACGGTTTCTTCGCTCGCAGACGAACTCTCAATAAGTGAAGCTTTCACCGCAGGATCGCTGGTATCCAGAGGTTCCGGTTCTGGTTCAACTGGCTCTGGAAGCGGCTCAACCTCGTCTTTTTCCTCAAGCTCTACTGTTGGGGCTGGCTGAGTAGGCTCAAATACTTCAGGCTCTTCTGGCGTAGTCACTTCAGGTTCAGTCACTTCGGGCTCAGGCGTAACTACTGGCTCAGGCTCATCGTCGCTGGGCCAAAACACAACAGCCAGAATAACAACAAGAAGGATGCCTACAATGATAAAGTGTGGGCCTAACGATTTCTTTTCCGACGATTCGCTCATAATGACTCCGCTACAAAACTATCCTTTTGGTAATACTACCAGAGATAACACCCAAATTTAGAAAATCAATCAAGAGAAATGTTCCCTTAGATTGTAAATTCCTTATTTTGAACACTTTTTAACGTAAAAAAGTCACTTTCCGATTTCTTTTTATACAAATTTAGTGGAAAACCCTCATTTTTTCTTCTCATTCACATTCGATATTATGTAAATGCAAAAATTATTTTTAAACAAATGTTTAACAAATTGGGTTTGTGTACTAATGTGTTGATTAGTCATTGAAAAGCAAATGCTAGCTCGTTGTTATCTATAATAATTAGTGAATATTTCGAGCCTCACGACCCCGTTTCAACTTAAATGTGCCCTTATAGGATAATTAGCGTGAGTAAGTTTAGACAGTATCACCCTAAATTACACCGAGCAGTAAAACGCTACAGTGTTATGCAGCATCTAATCATGCTGGGAGTAATGCTTTATCTCCTTTTAAATATCAATAACTTGTCAACTAAGCATCAGATCATTGCTGTAGCGACTGTCATTGTTATGAGTATACAAAATGGCTTTATACTGTCTAAAGCGAAAGTCGCTTTAGCTGTTGAAGGCCCTAGGTTGCTGGTATTTCCATTACTATGGATTGCTTCTGGAATGGGAACGGCGGCGTTCCTATACAGTGCCTGCTCTCTTGCATCCTTACTGGTGTTGGCAAATGCAGTACGGTTTAAAAACCATCGACCTCCGCTAGATCTATCTAATGAACCTGAGCACCTTGCTTAACGTATATATTCTGCTTTTTCGCCCTAACTTCCGTCATTAAATAAGAATATAGGGCGTGCAAGGTGCATACTTGGTTCATGAGGTAGAAAAATGCAGAAGTTCTATTTTCGAGATATTGAAGAGTCGCCTACCGCGATAGATTATCTGGAAGTTCAGTCGTATGAGATGAACGTTTACCTGGTTTATCTCACTATCGGCAGTCAAAGTGGCATGCTTTACGACAACAAAGATAAGCCCATGCGTTTTTTTAGTGCCGGCCACATTCGCGAAGCCTTCGCGCATTGTCATGTTCAGCAGGCGGTGATGAAGCACGATACGCCTTACGATGAAATGATTGGCAACCCGCCAAAAAGTAAAGAGCAGATGGCGTTACCGTTCAGCATGGATTTGCCTTACTAGACTGTTGTACGAGTGCTATAGGCTCTTGAAGTGGGTCCTATTTGAGTTCTGTAAGGTCGCAGCGCAACGTTTTCACAGTAAAACATGGCACAGCATCGCAAAACCGATCCAAACGATATATAAGCTGTGTAATAAGTAGTTTCTTACTCGCTTAACACAGCAACGAAGTGCAGGTTATAGATTCAGCCATGTGCCCGCTGCCTTTCGCATATCTACTTTAGCTTTCAATCGTTTAGCCAACAGAAATAAGCCACCTAGCTTCCTGTGTATAAACAGGGCATCTACTGGCGGCGTATGCCAAAAATTGTGCTCCATAGTCAGCGCCATTCCCTTTTCGTGAAGCCTTGCAATAAGATCGCTTTGTCCAAAGTCATAAGCGCCCTCGCAGCGAATCGCTTCACACGCCTCCATACCAATGTTTATGACGGCGTCGACTTGCGTTTGAGAGTGGCTTTCGTCAATTAATCCTATGCGAAACGCGGCTTGCTGCATCATCGCTCTATCGTTGGCTGCGGCGCTGTTGAGTAACGCTTGATACTGGGCTGAAATGGCGTCAGGCACATCCCGTGTAGCACCAAAATCTAACAGAACGATTTCTTTTGTATCGGGTTTAAACTGGTAGTTGGCTAAGTTAGGGTCGCTCTGCAGCAGCTTAAAATGAAAAATTTCATTAAAAAATAAAGTCATTAGCGCCGTCATCACGGCATCTCGGACGTCCTGAGGCTCGTTTAATAGCGCATCTAAGTCTTGCGCCTCTATGAAATCCATCGCTAACACGGTACTGGTGGTAAGGGGAGCAAAGGTTTGCGGAATGACAAACGCATTACTCCCCTTGTTTTGGATGTCGGTGCTTTCAACCAGCGCGCGATAACGGTTGAGCATGTCAGCTTCTCGCACATAATCAGCTTCTTGGTGAAGCTGTGCTTTAGCCTCTTGTAAAAGCGGGTTGATATCTAATGATTTAGGTACCAAGCCAGTGAGTTTTATGAGTGTAGCTACGTTGTCTACATCGCTATCTATGCTTTTTTTCACACCAGGATACTGCACTTTTACTGCTAACATCCGACCGTCCATCGTAATGACTTTATGCACCTGACCAATAGAGGCCGCAGCTATAGGGGCAAAGGAAAAGTAAAGTAAGTCATCTTGCCATTTTTCGCCCCAACACTGATTCAGCGTGGCAATTAGCTGGTCTTTTGGCATCGGGTCAGCGTCGTCCCGTAATCGCCCTAAAATTACCGCGAGCTCTTCGGGGAGAAAATCTCCTGCATCCATTGAAATAAGCTGCCCGAGCTTCATAGCTGCACCACGCATACTGGCAAGCTGATCTGCAATGTTTGAAATGTTTTTGGGCGATAAGAGCAGCGAAGACAACGCGGGCTTCTCGCCCTTTAACAGTTGTCCTGCACCTTGTGATACTACGTTACCTGCAATTCTACCTGCCAGTGAGCCCAAGCGGCCTATGCGCGATAAACGCGACGACGGTACCGCTCTACTAGAACGGGTTGGTGATTCAGCGGATTTATTGGGCTTCTCTGCCATAGGCTCACTCAGTTTTATTAAGGGCGAAGGGTAACGTTTGGTTTTTTTATTGGCTAAACATAACCTAAAAAAGTAACTGGAGTTTATAAATTATACTGTGGGACAAAACGTCTGGATCGGGTTTCCAGCCAAAAGTCATTGAGGACCTGTTGACCATTGCTGTACATCAAAGATCAACAGGACTTAATGTTTAGGAAGTGAGGTTGCCACAGGGCGATCAACGGATAAGACACCTGTTTAAACAGAAGTCTGATTTAAAAGCGCCGTTTAGATTGCCCATAATGTACTTAAAAGAAATGTGTACTTACCGTTCCTAGTCGCTCAGCGGTTTCTAACTAGGCAAGTTGTACAAGGCAATTGTATAAACACTGTGTGCTAGATTATCTGTGAAATAAATTGAATCACTAGTCCAACAACGCTTCCATAAGCAAACCCAGCCCAGCCACTTGTCGCTCTATAACGCCAAAGTGCTGCACCAAAAAAGCCACACCAAAGCATGGCAGAATAGGTGGAAACAAGGCCGCCGCCCATCCCTGTATCTGGCAAAAACAGCATGACGACAAAGGTTAGCGCCATTGCGCCACTTAACAGCACCCACATGATATTTTTCTTATCAGCGAACGCATTGTTTTGTTTGACGTTCTTTGCATCGGCATCTTGCATTTGCTGCGCATCTTCTGCTTGAACAGCGCACTGAGCTGCTTTGGATGCACGTAGTTTTCGTGCACTACGCTCACTTCTTGATTGGGGTTTCTTGACCTGTGAAGGCAACGGTGATGCAGCGCTATGGGTCATGATGTACCTCATTAACTGAATTTAGTAACTGTTTATCCGTAGTTAAGGTAGAGCATGCTTGCCAAGATGACTATACGACTTCGGTCTCACACGACAATTAGAAAACGTGTTTTAGATTTTCACTATTCGAATGCGGCGCTCGAATTAGAGGGGGCAAAGGCTGAGGTAGGCATCCATTATCTACAAGAACACCGTGAAGCACGTAAACAAAAAAGCCCACCCGCAATCACTGCCGTTTGACAAGGAATGCGGGTGGGCTTTCACAAACTTATACCGTTAGGTATTAGTGATGGTCGCTATTTTGGCTTTTGAAGCTTACTTCCAGCAAATTTACGCTATCAGCAAAGGTCAGGGTTTTGATATCACCCTTGCCTTCTACATTTAGCGTATTCACCTGTTTCGGCCACAAGTCACGCAATGCATCGTGGCGAATCTTAATGCCTTCAAGTACAGGCGGCTCAGCAGTTTCCTGATAAACCCAAAAGTGCTTACCTTCAACTTCAAAGCCAACATCAGCAAGCTTTAATGGCTCGCCTGCTGCATTTAAAATTGCAAAGTGGTGGGCGACGTAATCAGCGAATTGTTGCTGCGTTTCTATGTCGTCCATAATATCTGCGTGCTTGTCAAACAGCGCCTTAACCGCGTGTTCAGCATCGTGCAAATTAAAGCGGTGCATCACCTCAATATTTTCTGTTCTAGGATTGAACAGTACCGTGGTAATTGCTGCTTTTATTTGATGCGCTTGGGCTGCAGTGCTGTACGACATTGCGCTAACTAATAGCGCAGCCGTAATTGCGAATGCACTTACGCTTGCGAGCAGAGCATGAGCGCTCTGCTGCAAGCGAGCCAAAGACAACTTATTCGTCATCTTTGTCCTCGTCGTCGGTTTTCAGTTCGGTCTTTGAGTCGTGCATAAGGTCGCGGTACTCGTAAGTGTTACGCGGCTTATTCTTATACGCTTCAATACGCGAAGGAATGATACGACGCGGGTAGTGGTTATTTTCCACATCTACGTCTGCGGTTTCCCAGTGCGGATCAACGGTTACGCTTACCAGCTCTTTGTCTTTGTCGGTAACAATAAGCTTGCTTACGGCTTTAGGTGTACGACGCCAGATTTCCGCAGGAATACGCATTTCTTCTTTCGTGCCGTCTTCAAACGTTAGTTCAAGAATGATTGGCATCACCAACCCACCCTTGTTGCTGAAATCTAGCACGTAGTAGTTTTTGTCTTCTTTCACCGCACGCTCAAACGCTTTACGCTCCCAGGGCTCAAGATCTTTCAAGAATTTCTTGTACTTGTTGCGCTCTTTGTTAGTTACGGTGTAACGATCGTTTTCGTCGTAGAAGTCACTGATATCTTCAAAGCGATCTACCCAAAGTTTTTTGCCTTCTTCTTTATTACGAAGGTCGGTAAGTGACTTCGGTTTCTCCATTTCTGCTTCGCGTTCGCGAGCAAAGTCGATATCTGGATCTTCAGTGTCTAAACGAAGCTTGTATACGCTGTCTAGGCTAATATCTACATGGTCTGTGGTGTAAAACCAACCACGCCAGAACCAGTCTAGATCAACGCCTGACGCTTCTTCCATAGTGCGGAAGAAATCTGATGGTGTAGGACGTTTAAACATCCAACGCTGCGCGTACTCTTTAAACGCGAAATCAAACAGCTCACGGCCAAGAATAGTTTCGCGAAGAATGTTAAGTGCTACTGCAGGCTTGGTATAGGCATTTGGGCCAAGGCGAAGTACTGAGTCAGACTGGGTCATAATTGGCACCTGCGTCTGAGACTTCATGTAGCCTGTGATATCACGTGGCTCTACGCCCCACGGGATCGTAGGATCCCACTCGCGACCGGCAACGCCGTCTAGGAAGCTGTTCAGACCTTCATCCATCCATGTCCACTGGCGCTCGTCAGAGTTAACTGTCATAGGGAAATAGATATGACCTACTTCGTGAATAACCACGCCAATAAGGAAACGTTTCTCAGCAAGCGAGTACGTGCGTGAACCATCGTCACGAAGCTCTGTACGCGGGCCGTTGAAGGTGATCATGGGGTATTCCATGCCGCCAACTGGACCATTTACTGATTGGGCTACTGGGTATGGGTAATCGAAGCTAAAGCGGCTATAAACATCCATGGTGTGGATGATTGATTCTGTAGAATACTTCTGCCATAGCTCGCCACCTTCTTTCGGGTAGAAAGACATGGCCATTACCAATGGTTGAGTGTCACCGCCTTGCTGATAACCACGCGCATCCCACGCAAATTTACGCGAAGAGGCCCATGCAAAGTCACGTACGTTTTCTGCCTTAAAGGTCCAGGTTTTAAGCTTAGTCGTGCCTTCTTTTTCGTTCTCAATCGCTTCTTCTGGTGAAACAATGAATACGATACGGTCAGCTTTTTCTGCCTTTTTCAGACGGTCGCGCTGTGTTTTAGTTAACACGTCTTTCGGGTTTTGAAGCACACCCGTTGACGATACGATGTGGTCAGCAGGAACCGTAATATCTACCTCGTAGTTACCGAACTCTAGCGTGAACTCACCACGGCCAATAAATTCTTTATTAGTCCATGCTTCGTAGTCGGTGTATGCAGCTAGGCGTGGGAACCACTGTGCTAGCAAGAAGATGTCGTTACCACCTTCACGTTCGTCATCAGGGAAGTGCTCGTAACCTGCACGTGCTGAAACAGCGTCTTCTTCTACAATGTTAAACGCAAAATCGATATCGAACGTAACTTTGCTGCCTGGCTTCAACGGTTGAGCCAAGTCAACACGCATTAAGGTGCCAACTACTGTGTGACGTAAGTCATTGCCCGCTTTGTCTTCAACACGAGAAATGGTATAGCCCAGCTCGTTGTCGTCAACAAACTGCTGACGGCGCAATGCACCCATGCTTAGCTTAGCTGGCGCATCGCCGCTAGCAGCTTGCGTACCCGGCCCGCGGTTACCGATACCGCCAAACGTGGTAGTAAGCGCAGACATTGAATCGTCGCGGAATTTGTTTTGGTCAAGCTGGATCCACAAGTACTTAAGCGTATCTGGCGCGTTGTTGTGGTAAGTAATGGTTTCGCTTGCTTCAATGCGGCGTTTGTCTTCAAGTAGCTTTACGTCAATATCGTAATCTACTTGTTGTTGCCAATATTGGTGGCCTGGCTCACCAGCGGCGTTACGGTATACGTTTGGAGTAGGAAGAACTTCGTCCAGCTGACGGAATTTATCTTCGAAATCGCCTTTAGTTTGTTTAATAGCGGCGGTACTAGGAAGAGAAATCAGCATAGACAACACTGGCGCTAGCCAGAAAAAGTGTCGTTTTGCGGTGCTCATGCAGGTTCCTTGCAACTTGTAAGTTAGAATTGTTATAAGATAACACCGCCTAGTATATAAGTATGCCTGTCACAATCCAATTTTTTGACCGTAAACTAACCATGTTTTAACGCAAAAAAACTGTAACAGATCGTTTTGTTTCGCGCTTTAACTGTCGTATTCTTAAGCTCTTGTTTTCTTTTTTCTTCCCCCTATGAACCGTTTTAATTGGCAACGTGCCGTTATAAAAGTTGGCAGTGCGCTTATTGCTCCTGAAGGCAATGAGTGTAGTGGGCGTTATTTACTGTCTCTTGCTCGATTTATTACTGCTAGTCGCGAAGCTGGCAAAGAAATTATTCTTGTCTCTTCTGGCAGTGTTGCCGCGGGCCGCAGCAAAGTGAAGGTTCGTCACAACGCATCTATTGCAGAAAAACAAGCCATGGCTGCGATTGGCCAGAATTTAATGATGGCCAACTGGCAGCGCTTTTTCGACTTTCCCTGTGCACAAGTATTGTTAACGGCGGATGATCTACGCGATAGAACCCGCTACGTAAATATTAAAAATACCTTGCGCGAAATTTTGAATCACAATGCGTTACCTATTGTGAATGAAAACGACACCGTAGCTGTCAACGAACTCAAAGTGGGTGATAACGATAACTTGGGTGCTTACACTGCCCTGGTCGCCCAAGCAGACACCCTCATTATCTGCTCAGATATCGACGGTTTATTTACCGCAGACCCAAGAAAAGACGCCAGCGCCACACTCATTCCACAGGTAGATAAAATAGACAGCACTATTTACGGCCTTGCCGGCGGCGCTGGAACTGCGGTAGGAACTGGCGGCATGCGCACAAAAATTGAAGCGGCAGATAAGTGCACCAGTAGCGGTATTCAAACTCTTATTGTAAACGGGCGAAAAGGCGAAACCTTCGATGCATTACTTGAAGGTAAAGTGCCGGGAACCCTATTCAATGCTAGTAGCACTCCCGCCAGCGCGCGCAGACTTTGGCTTACTCATACTCTAAAAACCGCTGGCAGAATAGAAGTTGATAGCGGTGCGAAAGAGGCGTTAGTGCGAAAAGGCGCGTCATTACTGCCATCGGGTATTGTTGATGTCGTCGGTTTGTTTGAACAAGGCGATGCTGTTGAAGTGGTGTGCCAAGGCGAAGTTATTGCCAAGGGGCTTTGCCTGTATAACGCAAAAGACTTAACGCTTATAAAAGGGAAAAAGTCGAAAGAAATTGCCAGTGTGTTAGGTTATGAAACAACGGATGTTGCCATTCACCGTGACGATATGGTGCTTTACTCATAGCGCTACTCAAAAGAATCGCTGCAATAGACTACCGCACATTAAACATTAATTGGCGTTAGTCGTTCATCGATTTCCATTATTTGCGCCAACAACAAAGCGATACATTTATTCACTAAGGGACGATCATGACTGATATCACACCTACACTTGCCGACTACCCTTACAAAGTCACTATCGCCACGCGTTGGCAAGACAATGATGCGTACGGACATATCAACAATGTTGTGTACTATGGTTTCTTTGATACCGCGGTAAACCGTTTTTTAATTGAAGAAGGTGGGCTAGATATACACAACGGGCAATCCGTGGCGTATGTGGTAAGCAGTCAGTGTCAGTACATTGCTCCGGCAGCCTACCCTGAAGACTTTTTTGTAGGCTTGCGCGTTATCAAAATTGGTAGAAGTTCAGTGACTTATGGTCTATCGGTTTATGCCGGAGAGAATAAGCGACGCGTGGCTCATGGCCAATTTGTGCATGTGTTTGTAGATAGAAAAACCGACAAGGCCATTCCTATTCCTGTTAATGTGAAAACAGCGTTAGAGTCGATTGTGGAAGTAATGTAGAGCATGGCAAAAATGACGAAACACAATGCATCACAAGCGATGAGCAACGGCAATCAAAAGCAGGTTGTCTTTCTAGACGCCGAAACCATGGATTTGCCCAGTCTTGATACCTCTTCACTCGATGACGTACAAAACAATTTCGACGCCGCGATTACGCTTCATCAACAAACTCAAGCCGAAGATGTGGCCGAGCGCATTAAAAATGCCGATGCTGTGCTGGTTAACAAAGTCGTGCTACAAGCCAAAGATTTACAGCAGGCCAGTCAGCTTCGCTATATTGGTGTAACTGCGACCGGCATGAACAATATCGACCGTGATTACTGCGAACAGGCTGGTATTACCGTTCAAAATGTAGAGGGCTACGGCACTGATAGCGTTGCTCAACATACGTTGACCTTGGCGTTGAATTTGGCCACCAATTTTGTGACGTATCAGCGCGATATGCGCAACCAAGCATGGTCTGCATCTTCTCATTTCTGCTTACTCAATCATCCCGTGGTGGAATTGGCGGGTAAGCATGCGGTAATTGTTGGGCATGGCGAGCTTGGCAAGCGTGTAGAGGCATTGTTTAAGGCTATGGGTATGCAGGTGAGTATCGCTGCTCGCCCAGGTAAACAAGACGACCCTCGTCCAAGTCTTGCATCGCTTTTACCAAATGCCGATGTGGTAAGTCTTCATTGCCCGCTTACTGAAGCCACCGATAAGCTGATTAATGCCGAGACGTTGTCGCTGATGAAGCCAACCGCTTTTCTCATTAATACGGCTCGCGGCGGTTTGATTGATGAGGAGGCACTCTATCATGCGCTTAAAAACAACCAAATTGGTGGCGCGGGATTAGATGTACTAAGTGTCGAGCCTCCGCCTTTTGATCATATATTGCTTAAAGAGGCACTACCTAACTTGCTGGTAACGCCGCATAATGCGTGGATTGGTAATGGCGCTAGGCAAAAACTGCTAGATAGTGCTATCGACCATTTATCTGCCCACTTATCTTCTTGTTTATCAGCTTCCCAGGGCTAGAACACCGCTATGAATAACGCAACCTTATTTGCTCTGTGCTGCCTGATTTGGGGCTCAACCTGGATAGCCATCACTTACCAAATAGGGCATACCTCTGAAACGTTTGCCATTGCGCTGCGTTATTTATTGGCGTCGGCCTGTTTAGGGATTTACTGTGTTATTAGGCGTTTGCCGCTTAAGCTACCGGTACATGTTCATGTGAAAATGGCCGCAGTCGGTCTTTTTTTATACAGCTTAAATTACACGCTGCTGTATATGGCGCAAGCGCACATAATTAGCGCGCTGTTAGCCCTTATGAGTTCTTGTATTATCTACATTAATGTTGTGCTTCGGCGATGGTGGCTTAAAGAGCCTATAAGAAAAGAAGTGGTTATAGGTGCTACATTTGGCTTGCTGGGCATTGTGTGTTTGTTTGTGCCGGAGTTTTCCAAAGTCTCCATGGATGCGGCGCTTGCTACCGGCCTCGCTATAGCGTTTGTCAGCTTTTTCTGCGCCTCAACAGGTAACGTTATCTCCGAGCGTATTTTGACCTCGGGTACGCCTGTTATCCAAATGAACTTCTATGCCATGAGCTATGCCATGGTGCTGCTTTTCATCACCTCACTGGCAATGCCGGGTAAGTTGGTCATTCCTACCCAACCCGAGTTCTATCTGTCGCTGCTTTATCTGGCTATCTTTGGCTCTGTGTTTGCGTTTGGCGCGTACATGAAACTGTTAAAGCAAATGGGCGCTGACAAGGCTGCATATGTGGTCTTGGTATACCCCATGGTTGCACTGGTTATTTCCACCTTTTTCGAAGGCTATACCTGGAGCGTTTTATCTGTGGTTGGGGTGGTCATTGTGCTGGTAGGCAACGCCATTGCAATGGGAAAAATTCCCCGCTTTATGCGTCGCCCACCGGTGTCGAGCTAGGAGCTGGTAAAACCGTTTATTTGAGCGCGTTGATTTTCTTATTCAGTTCGTAAGCAGGCTCGGTAACAATGGTTTCAAGGGTTTCGATTCGCGCCATTAAAGCTTCAATCTGCGCATCTTTTTCCTCTAAACGCTGCTGCTGTTTGTCGGTCACGCTTTTAACGAACGGGTTGCTGCACTCGCCGTTCATCCAGTCGTTTAGTCGCCACTGAAATTTTGCGTCTAAGTAGCTTGCCAAAAGCACAAGCGACGTCAGGCTGCCAATTAACAAAACTATACTTAACGTAGACATAATTTTTTCCTAATCCAAATTTCAAGGTTGAAGGCTTTTAGGGAAAATGCCCTAAACGCACGTTACTGCACTTACTGTTTTAACTAGTCGTTTGTTGCTTAAAAAAATTACAGCATTGACGAAAAAAGTTTGTAATAAAAATTCGTGGGGGCAGACTGATAGAAGTAACACAATAAAATAACAACAGTTTTTGTGATTAGGGATGTGACGTTGGGGCAGGGTTTTGAAGATGTTTTTGCGCAATACGGGGCAATGCTGAGCCGTGTAGCCAACAGCTATGAAGCAAACGAAGCGATGCAGCAAGAATTATTGCAAGAAATTGCTATTGCCGTCTGGCAGGGGCTGTCTCGCTTTAAGGGCGATAGCAGCGTGAAAACCTATATTTTGAAGATAGCTCATAACCGCGCAGTTACTCACGTAGCAAATCAAGTGAAGCGTCTCGATACCCATCAATATGACCACGATGATTTGGGCTCTGACGGGTTCGCGAGTACTACCCATTCACCAGAGGAAATGTCTAGTCAACACCAGTCATTAGAACGCCTACTTCGCGCGGTACGGGCACTTCCATTGCAGTCAAGACAAGTGCTAACGCTTTCTCTTGAAGGCTTAAGTTACGATGAAATTGCAGACGTCTGTGGTCTGACTAAAAATCATGTTGGTGTGATTTTAAAGCGCGCCAAGCAAAGTATCATGCAGGAGCAACCGCATGCATAATTCAGATAATGAGCATAAAAAAACATCGAAAAATCTGATGGAAGAGCAAGCAGACGATGGTTTGTCTGCACTTTGGCAGGCTCAGCCAGTAACGACTATCAATATAGAGGAAGTAAAAGCCAATCTTAGCAGTGAGCGAACTAAGCAGCGCTGGTATATGGTGATTGACGCTTTAATGCTTGTCCCCGGTGTTTATGTATTTATGAAGTATTGGGACAATATGACTTATGTTTCACACATGATAATTGTATTTATGCTCATAACAACATCTCCTTTCCTAATTTATCAGCTTTGGCTAAGACGCGTGGCTGCGTTTTATAAAAATACGCAAACTGCTGACCACCTCGCGCGGCTGACTAAGCAGATAAAAAATAACGTCAAGATCGCCTGGATGACTAAACATTCAACGTGGCTTGGGATGATCTTTGGAGCCGTTATTGCCTTAGAACGCTACTTTTTCGGAGAGCTTACCCCAGAGAAAGTTATGAAGATGGCTATAGTTATGACGTCCATGAGCGTTGTGATGCTAGTGTGGTATGTGTGGGCGAGCAAAAGACAAAAGCGTTTTGAGCGCCAACTCGAAACGCTTGAGAAGATGGCACAGCAGCGTTAAGGGCGCATGAGTGCAAAAGTACGATGTTTTGACTTTGAGCGCTTAATTGTTATTACTTGTGCTCGGAGTGCTCACCTTATCTTTCAGATCTTGCTCTGCGCTTTCATTGGACTCGTCAGATTCACTGTCGTCTTCATCACTATCTCTGCGGGTTCTGTTATCACCCAAGAAAAACTCATAATAAAGGTCTAACGCGAACTCAGATTGGTCTTCCAGTGTGGTTTGAATGGCTTCTAAATATAAACTAGGTAGAAGCTGATATTTTACCGCCAAGTCAGGCGGTAGTTGTCTGCGTCGTAGCGTGCTATTAGCGTCGTTGTTACTTAGACCAACGTCCACATTGTATTCCACAGATAATCGCTCGTTAATCTGCCCTCTTACCGACAGTAAATCTTCGTTAGTGCTTAAACTAAAATCATCAATACCTAGCGCGCTTCCCACTTGCCCTGTCAGGGTTTTGGTGTTGGATAAACCAAAACCTACCAGCAGCGCAGCGTAGTTAGGATCTTGTGTGCCCGAGTTCGGTCCAGAACCTGTGAGTAGATATGACAATACGCCCTGTTGATCCATCGCAGGCTCAGAGAACAGGTTAATACTTGGCGAGTCAGCCGCGCCATCAATTCGGATACCTGCAATTACGTCGTCATCGGTTTTAGCCGGGTCGCGGATGGCTTCGACCAGCAACAAAGGTTGGTCAATTGGGCCGTTAAATTGTACTTCACCGGTTTGAATAATTAACTGTTGTCCGTAAGCGTTGTATCGACCATTTAAAATTTGAAGGTCACCATAGCCCACAAGTGCAGGT
The DNA here is from genome assembly GCF_054960375.1 of Alteromonas sp. G4i35. NCBI lineage: Bacteria > Pseudomonadati > Pseudomonadota > Gammaproteobacteria > Alteromonadales > Alteromonadaceae > Alteromonas > Alteromonas sp. G4i35. The sequence goes on from NZ_JBHNZD010000009.1 coordinate 99,609, forward strand.
TGAGTGTTTACGCGAATGCCACCATACAAACTTGCAGTAAGGCCAAACGCTTCGAGTTTTACTTCTTCGGTTTTGTTTTTGTCGATGTTGACCAATACCGAAGCGTGGACGATATCTAGCGGTTCCTCTCTATCCGGTTCGCCACGCAGGTGCACGTCTTTTGATGGGGAAACAGCACTCTCAGGTAGCGACTCTATTTCAATTCTCGCCCAAGGAATATTTACCTCGCCACTCACGTCCACTTTTTCTTTTGTGGCGGCGATATCGATATTCGGTGATACCTTGAGTCGAATGTTTGGCTGACGAATTTCGAAACCGTTTCCTTTTAAATTAAATGTCGCACTGGGGTTGGATGACCAGTCTAACTCGCCTTTTAACGCCCCTTTTCCTCCGCCTAGTAAGAAGGTGCCGTCTAGAGCAGCGGTTTGACCATTAAGCGATACTTTTTGATTCCAATCGGCCAGTGTCACAGGTGTATCTTGTATATCGATAGCGCCATTTGAAACTGTCAATTCACCGTTAAGCGTAGGGTCGTCAATGTAACCACTTAACGATACGTTCCCGTTTAACTTTCCTGTAAGGGTTCTGATAGCAGGGGAAAGGGGTTTGAATGGTGCAACATTAAGCCCTTGCATCTCTAGTTTACCATCAAGTGGTATACGCGATTCGAAAGGACGGGTATTCAAGGTTAGTGTTGCATCCCCGACATCTTGGCTTGAGATCACAGATGTTGATGCTAACTGCCCCTGCTTTATCTCTCCTTTAGTTTCTATGGAGTTAATAGTGAGCGTTAGCGGGCGCGTTTCACCAAGTTGCCATGGCGCAGAACTCATAGACGCAGTAAATGTGGCATCGATTGGGTCGTTAGCTGAGTAGCTGCCTTTGGTTTTTACGGTAAGTGTTGCCTGTGAGGGACTTGAAACAACAGTAGGCGCTAACTCGTTCGCCCACAACCCGATGGGCAGCGCCGTCGCGCTGATATCCCAACTGGCTTTGTTTTGTTGATAATTCACGTTTGAAATACACAGCTCACCTTCTTTTCGAGAGGTCCAACAGTGCTGACCTATTTTAGCCGTTATAGGTGTGGTGCCTATATCTACACTGAACGGGCTTGATAACGTCCACTGCATATTAGCGAGCTTCAATGCGGTATCACTAATTTCCCCCACCCAGTGATTGTTAGTCCATGCACCTTTTAAAGACAGCCCAATATTATTGTTGGGCACAGCTAGGTCAATATCTGCGGTGTGGTCGCGATAGGTACCGTTAACTTTGATTTCGCCGTTCAATGGTCCTTGCTGCGCGGCAGAGGCATTTAAATTGGGTGACACAGCGATATTAGATAGGGCGAGTGTGCCGTTAGCAGTTGGATTTTGCCAAGGACCGGCGGCTGTGATATTGCCACTTACCGCACCTGTCACTTCTGGGTATAGGCTTGAAATAGCGTTAACGTTTATCGCAATATTTGCATTTAAATGCCGCTTATTCAGTACTTGAGCAATGGCGCGTATCGTGTTTCGCTCTTGCTCGTGTTCTTGAATGATATTGACGTTAGTAACGAATAAGTCGCTGGGGCCAGCATAAACCGCATTCCCCTTCACCTGAAGCGGTTTGCCTTGAAGTACACCCGAGACAGTCATATCTCTTAGGCTCATGTGTAATCCGCCGCGCTCAGAGTATTGCAATATACTGTCTATTTCTCCGCTAATTTTTTCAGGCGCATAAGTGCTGAATTGCCGCCCTGATACATTCTTAAGCGTTGTCTTACCTTCCCACGCGATACTTTCATTTAGATAAAGGGTACCAGTGTTGGTTAAGCTCCCATCCAAAGCGTTTATATTGGCTTCATTAACAAAAATATTGTTCTTTTTCAGCACCACATCAAGTGATACTGGTACATTGCCAATGTCAGGCAATGTAGCTGCGCCTGCTCCTTTAAGTACGTAATCACCCATGGTGCCGGAAAGCGTTAACTGTCCTTCTTTGAGCGTAGTGTTTTCCAGTGTCGGTATGGCTTGTTCTTGCCAGTTCGCAGTGAATTCTATGGGAAGGTTACTGTCTAGAATGTTGGCCATTAGGTTAGCGTTTGCGGTTACCGCGCCTCTGGCAACAACTGACAGCGTTAAGTCGTCCAACGCACCCGCGGCCGCTACACTCAGTTCTTGTGGTGTGTCAACAAGCTTCGTTTTCGCGTTAATAGCCACATTTAATGGGAAGTTTCCGTCAAGTGTTGCGCTCGCTTTTCCTTTCACCTCACCTTGTTCATGTACAACGGTCATTTCTTCAATAGCGACATCGCTGCCCTTAAAGTGAGCCTCTAACAGCGAGATGAGTGAAATGTGCTGTTTGCTCTCCCCTTGAATTATGTGTAGATCTTCTACTAAAAAAGTACCAAGAGACAAAGGAATAGGGGTAGCTATATTTGGTAGTTCGGGGACGTCGTAGTTTAGTGAGTATGACGTAGGCAAAGCGCTATCAGCACTTGGAGCCTGTTCTTTTTTGGGAGCAGGCTGCTCACTATTAGTTTCCGATGCATTGGTCATGGCTGCCGGTGAAGAGCTGGCAGCTTCATCTTGGTTTAGCAGAGCAATGCGAACACCTTTCGCGGCGATGCTGTCAAGTATGAGGTCGCTATTTCCTTCAAAATCGGTTAGCTCTAGTTCATCAATTTCTACTGTTGTCGTAAGTAGAGCAAGTTTGATATTCGCTAGCGCTAAATACCCAACATCAATAGGCAGGGGTAATTCAATCTGGCCACCTGCAGGTGCATCATCGGAAGAGTCAGGCGCGTTTGATCGCTGTGTAAGCGTAGCGTTTTCCAGCGTGACTTCATTGACACATACTCTAGGCTCAAACAAACAACGCCAGGTAATATCAATGTAGGCATATTGTGCAGACACCTTCCATTGCGGGTTTTCCCACTCCACATTATGCACTTCTAGTGTGTCAGCAAACCCACCGTCAATGGCATCGATGGAGAGGTTTTCAACAAACGTGTTGGCCAGTAACTTAACGGTAGGGCCGCCTAAGGGACTTATCAAAACGGCATACAACGCGACCAGTATAAGAACCGGTGAAAGTAAAATAGCCGAAAGCGTACGTTTTCTCATAGCTCAGGCCCCAACAAAATATGTAACTGCCATGTATTCTCGTCTGGCGCAAAGCCTCTTGCCACGTAAAGTCTGACTGGACCTATTGGTGAAAGCCAATGTACACCAGGCCCAACGCTATATGTCAGCGTTGTGCTGGTGTCGTTTGTTGCTGTACCTGCATCGACAAACGCTGCCACTCTCCAATTATCTGCCACTTGATAGGCATACTCTACACTCGATGTAGCAAGGTACTTCCCTCCAATAGAGTCAACAATGAGTTCTCCTGTTTCTGGATCAATGACTTCAGCTGTCGGAGAAATTTCGCGATAGTCGAAGCCGCGAACACTTTTATCGCCCCCTGCATAAAAACGCAACGACGTTGGCACCTCATCAAAACTATTGGTTTTAATAACCCCAGCTTCACCGCGTATGGTTATTCTGTGCACATTGTTAAAGGTACGGATAAGTGTGGCTTCAACCACGGCTTTGGCAAAATCGATATCAGAACCATAACCTTCTCTGCCTATTTGAGTGAGCATTTGAAGGTAGGTACCATTATTAATGTTGAGCTCACTGTCTTTATCGCGATAGGTTAACGAATACCCGGGTAATACTAGGGACGTGGTGTTTGTAATCAATTCCCCTTGATCATAAGTTTCACGTAGATAGGTCACCGAGCCATCGTGTTGCCATGGTGAATTGTCATGTTGCCAGTAACGGTGTGCAGACAAAGATAAGGTTTCACTCTCAAAGGAAGTGTTGCTGTACTCTATAAATTGGTAACCCGCCTCTATACTCGCGTAATCCCGCGTTATGTTTCTCATAGGTATACGGTAGTCGGCAGTCACTGATTGTTCTGGCGCTGAAATGAAAATATCAGATGAAACAGAGTGCCCTTTACTATTCACCCAAGGACGCTCCCATCCTAAGCGAACCCGTGGGCCCGTGTCAGTGGCTGCGCCAACAGAAACGTTAAATGCGTCTGTGGGTCTGTGAAGTAAAGATACCTCAACCGGTACCAGCAAACCATCAGCCTCACTTACAACCGGGCGAGCAATAACGCGGGTAAAATACCCAGATTGATTAAGGCTTCTGTTGAAATCGGCAAGTGTTGCTGAAGAGTACGCATCGCCTGTTTTAAACGGCTTTAGCCGCTCAATGATGGCTTTCGCCTTGTCATCGCCAATAAATTTTAGCTCTCCAAATTGGTACTGGGGCCCGCTTTGCGCAATCAAAAGCACGTTTGCTTGTTTTTCATCACGTACTAGGTCGAGACGCGTCGCCTGCCAAAAATAATCAAAATAGCCATTAGATAAGGCGTAGTTAAACATGGACGACTTAAACGACTCGTAAATGGTTTGGTTTAACACGTCGCCTTCTTTAAGCTTTAGTGAATTAAAACGTTCTCTGAAAGCCTTATCTTCACGTCCTGCACCTATTATTTCGCGAGTAACCTTATTTATGGTAAGCGGCGCATTCAAAGCAACATTCACTGTAACCTTGTCGCCCTCTTCAATACTTACCTTGGTCTCGCTGTTGTAATAACCATAAGGTTGAACCGCTGTCGCTACCGTTTCACCCACTTCATCTTGCCAGTAAGGGTCAGTAAGCAACGATTTTTCCACGTCAAGACTGTTTAAATGCAGGCGGATATTATTACGCAGTTTGTCGTCTTCTACGCCCTGAATGTTATAGGAAATAGGGTCTTGGGCATGTGAAAAAGTAAAGAGAGCACACGCTAGCGTGCACAATGTACCGCCCACCAAAACTCGGACTGCTTTGGTGATTCTGAACATAAATTGTCGGAAAAGATGGTCTTGCAAACTGGCAAGCCCGCTCCAAATCGAAGGCATGAAAAGGCTAAGTCCTTAAGGTAACGCTGGGCTGTGAAGCTTACCGCTTGATGGTAAAATCCATATTATGTTTGTGGTTAATGATACCACATTTGCAATTTGTATCCGCAAACTACGACGAGAGATCAAATAATTGCGCTGACATCGGTAAATAATACCAATCCGCATAGATAATTGCCCACTCAGAAGGCGCTTTGCTAGGAAGCTTGCCAGACCTTCCCGAAGGGCGAGTTTAAAATGTCCGTACTCTTTGTTGTGTCACCTTGATGTAGACCACTATACCTGCGGTAACACGCCGCGATTACGAACATTTTAACTCTCGCTGAGTGGGTAATGATCTATGCGGATTGGTATAGAATGCATTCAACGTATTATCCTAACTAGAATGCCCTTCTTCAGAACATATCTGGCACATCCACTCACTTAACATAGAGCCTAGTATTGCTTTGTTTTTGTACATATGGGCATGAGTGAGTATACTCTGTGTAACTTAACTTCGAGTTTTTTGCCTAAGCTAAGTTCCACTAACAATAAAAAACAACAAGGGAATGTTATGTCTTCTAATAAGGCTCTCTTACCTACGACACTAGTTACTTTGCTACTGTTGGTTTGCTCTTTCTCCACACTGGGCGCAGATCAAACTAAGGCAGAACCCGAGTACGAAAAATTCAGTTCTTTGCCAACTTATTGGACTCCGTCGCTGTCACCCGATGGCTCAAAAATCGCTTTTGTTCAAAACGTTGAGCAAGAAGAAGCGTTTGCCATGCTTGCCACTTACGACTTAAAAAAGGGTGAAAAGCACTACCTACTGCGATCGGACAATGAACGCGTAAAAATTAACTGGTACAACTGGGTGAACAATGAACGGCTGGTGGTTAGCGCTCGTTACGAAACCCGACGTGGGACCACGAAAGTTCACGACACACGGTTGTTAAGCATTAAGTTTGACGGTGAAGGCGGTGCATTCAACTTGGTTGAATGGGAGAGAATAAAGCGTCGAGCAGGTAACCCGAACCACATTCCTCAATTTCACGATGACGTTATCGACTGGCTGCCTGACGACCCAGAACATATTCTAATTGCCTTAGACGCTGAGGTGTTGGGGCTGCCGTCGGTTTACAAAATCAATGTTAATGATGGTGGCGTAAGTCGCATTATTCGCGGGAAAAAACGCATTAGAGATTGGATGACGGACCAACAAAATAACGTTCGTATAGGTGTTTCGCTTGATTACGATACAGGGGAGCGAGAAGTCTTTCTAAAAGAAGGAGACGATTGGCGCACCTTATTTGCTTACAACGCTATGTCTGACAAGGGTGAATACCCAGTTGGCTTTGCAAAAGACCCAAATATTCTTTATTTCAAAGGTTATAAAGGAGACTTCCGTGCATTGTACACCTTGAACCTTACTACTAATGAGCGAACAGAGGTGTATGCTGATGAAGGGTACGATGTTAATGGTAGCCTTATCTATTCACCGGTTACCCGAGATGCAATAGGAGTACGCCATGACGGTCGACATTATTGGGATGAACGTTACGTTGCTCTTCAAAATGGTATCGATGCTGGTCTTCCTGATTACGACAATACCTTAGTGAGCTTTAGCGACGACGAACAAACATATATTGTTTATTCAGAGTCTGACACCTTACCAGGAGTTTATTTGCTGGGTGACCGTAAAGAAGGCACGTTAGTGATGCTTTTTGAGCAATATGCTCAAATAGACCCGGCAAAATTATCTGAGCATACGTTAATTGAATATGAAGCCAGAGACGGCATCAAAATCGAAGCGTATTTGACTTTACCAAAAGGCGAAGGCCCGTTTCCTACCATTATTCATCCCCACGGTGGCCCTGGAGCAAGAGATTTCAGTGGTTTCGACTATTGGACAGCATATTTTACGTCGAAAGGTTATGCAGTACTAAGGCCTAACTTTAGAGGTTCTAGAGGGTATGGGTACAGCTTTGCGCAAAGCCAAATGAAAGGCTGGGGCTTGGCTATGCAAGATGATATCACCGATGCGGCAAACTGGATGGTAGAGCAGGGGCACGCTGAGAAAGACAACATGTGTATTGTGGGCGCTAGCTATGGCGGTTACGCCGCCCTGATGGCAACTGTCAAAACCCCGGATCTGTTTAAGTGTGCGGTGAGCTTTGCTGGCGTAAGTTCACTTAAACACGTCATTATTCATTCTCGCCGTTTCCTGAACAACGAATTTGTGAAAAACCAAATTGGGGATGATTATGATGACCTTGAAGCGCGCTCGCCTTACTACAATGCGAAAGGGATAAAGACGCCAATTTTGCTGGTACATGGAGAGGAAGATAGAGTTGTCCCTCCACTTCATAGTCGCTACATGGCTGACGAGTTAGATGATTACGACAAGGTCTACAAATATGTAGAGCTTGAAAGTGGCGACCACAATTTGTCTATTCAGCGAAATCGTCATATTTTCTTTAAGGAAATGGATGCATTTTTAGACCAACACCTTAGGCCAGCGAGTAAAGCGAGTGCTGCAACGGCAAACGTTTCAGCTTCCGAGTAACACCCGTTAAATGCACCAGTATTTACGACAAGATTTTGCTTGGCTGGCGGCTTTTTAACCAAGTTTCAGGTATACTCAACAAGGCGCGTTAATTTCGCGCCTTTTTAATTTCCCCCACTTTATTTCATATTCGAGACTTTATGCCCCAGACTTCTAATGGCGTATCTGAGGATACTGCAGTTGTGCAAAAGCCAGCGCTTGGCCTTGTTGAATTTGTTGCGCTAATGGCTACGATGACATCCCTTGTCGCGTTGAGCATTGACGCTATGCTGCCTGCGTTGATTCAAATTGGCGAGTCACTACAGGTCGCCGAGGCGCATCAAACCCACTTAATCGTTACCGTGTTCTTTTTAGGCATGGCACTGGGTCAAATGTTCTTTGGGCCTTTTTCCGATAGCCGCGGTCGTCGCCTAACTATATTAGTGGGCCTGTGTATTTTCGCCTTAGGTACATTTGTTTGCATGATGGCCACCAATTTGGAGACCATGCTGGTAGGTCGCGTTATTCAAGCATTTGGGGTGTCTGGGCCACGAATAGCCTCTATGGCAATTATTCGCGACCTTTACGTTGGCGATGCGATGGCAAAAGTCATGTCGTTTATCATGATGGTGTTTATATTAGTGCCTATGTTGGCGCCTATTATTGGGCAAACGGTGATGGAGTTGACCTCATGGTTCCATATTTTCACTATGTTTCTCATTGTGGCTACCATGGCCGGCATTTGGTTTTTTTCTCGTCAAGGGGAAACCCTGCCAAGAGCAAGGCGTAAAAAGTTTTCATGGGCGCAGTTTTTCGCATCTTCAAAGTTCATTCTCACTAACCCAGCAGTGATGGGTTACACCTTTGCCATGGGCTGTATTTTTGGGGCATTCTTGGCGTATTTAAGTGCTTCGCAAACCATATTTACTGTGTTTTACAACGTAGGTGAATGGTTTCCCTACATCTTTGCAACGCTTGCTTTTTCAATTGGTCTCGCCTCTTACTTTAACGGCAAAATGGTAATGCGTTTTGGGATGCGCAAGCTTTGTCGTTTTGCACTTAAAGGAGTTAACGGGTTTGCTGTTGTGTATTTAGCGTTGCTGTTGGCGTACGACGGCTTGCCGCCTTTAATTCCTACGGTTACGGTTATGTTTGTAGGCTTTTTCTTTGTGGGCATACTGTTTGGTAACTTAAACGCCATGGCGATGCAGCCGCTTGGCGATATGGCAGGTTTAGGCGCGGCCATAATTGGCTCATTTTCTAGCCTTTTCTCGGTGCCTGTTGCACTGTTCGTCGACAGTTTCTTAAATGGAAATTTAATGCCTATCGGCTGGGGATTTCTCGTCTTTTTTGCTTTGTCTTACGTATCCGTACGCTATGCTGAGCGCGTTCGTGAAGGTTCTATTTAGAAGGTGTATCGGCGTGTCGCAGAGGTCAGTTGCGTAAGAAAGATACTTATTAGCAGGCTTACGGACATAAAAAAGCCCGACCAAAATGGTCGGGCAAGAGGGCTTAGTTAAGCACCTAACGACAGAAACTGTCCTAACCTATGATGGCCTTCATGTCAGTCATGTAGCCACGTAAGGTCTTACCTACCGATTCCACACCGTGTGAGCGGATGGCTTCGTTAATTTCAACAAGGCGTTTGTTCTCTACCTGATTAGAAGTAGCGGCTAAACCCTTACCGATAACGCTGGTATCAATGGTAGGCATAAATTTCTCACGCAAAATTGGAATTGCTGCGTTAGCAAACAAATAGTTTCCGTATTCTGCTGTGTCTGAAATAACCACGTTCATTTCATACAAACGCTTACGTGCGATTGTGTTAGAAATAAGCGGTGTTTCATGCAGTGATTCATAGTACGCAGACTCAGGTAAAATACCGGCTTCAACCATTACGTCGAACGCAACTTCAACACCACACTTGATCATGGCAACCAGTAAGATGCCGTGGTCAAAGAATTCTTGTTCACTGATTTCACCTTCATAAGCCGGTGCGTTTTCAAACGCGGTTTCACCGGTTTCTTCACGCCACTTAAGCAGGTTCGCATCGCCATTGGCCCAATCTTCCATCATGGTGCGAGAGAACTCACCGCTGATGATGTCGTCTTGGTGCTTTTCAAATAGCGGACGAAGTAAATCAGTTAACTGCTCAGAAAGCTCAAACGCTTTCACTTTCGCAGGGTTTGAAAGACGGTCCATCATGTTAGTCACACCGCCAATCTTAAGTGCTTCAGTAATAGCTTCTAGGCCGTACTGAATAAGTGCACCTGCGTATCCTGGCTCGATACCGTCATCAACCATTTTTTCAAACGCAAGTACCGCTGCAACTTGTTGCATACCACACAAAATGGTCTGCTCGCCCATGAGGTCAGATTTAACTTCAGCCACAAATGATGACTCAAGTACACCTGCGCGGTCACCGCCCGTTGCACTTGCAAGTGCTTTGGCTTGATCCCAACCTTTACCTTCAGGGTCGTTTTCTGGGTGTACAGCAATCAGAGTTGGTACACCGAAGCCACGCTTATATTCTTCACGTACTTCAGAACCCGGGCTTTTCGGCGCACACATGATTACTGTGATATCGCTACGAATTTGCTGCCCTTCTTCAACGATATTGAAACCGTGAGAGTAACCTAGCGTTGCACCTTCTTTCATAAGCGGCATAACGGCTTCGACTACGCTAGCGTGCTGCTTATCAGGTGTTAAGTTATATACTACGTCTGCTTCTGGAATGAGCTGTTGGTAAGTACCAACGGTAAATCCGTTACTGGTTGCGCGCTTATATGAGTCGCGTTGCTCATCAATGGCTGCTTGACGCAGCGCATAAGAAACATCTAACCCTGAGTCACGCATATTCAAGCCTTGGTTAAGGCCCTGCGCGCCGCAGCCTACAATGACAATTTTCTTGCCTTTTAAGAACTGACAACCGTCAGCGAATTCATCGCGTGCCATGAAACGGCAGCGGCCAAGCTGATCTAACTGCTGGCGAAGTGACAGGGTGTTGAAATAATTAGCCATAAAAATTTCCGAACAACATTCATTTTTGTCAATATCAAACACCGACCTTGGTGTTGACAGACCTCGTCTATGACGACTTGATATTGAGACTAAAAGATTTCTTTTGTTTTGGAAAATGATATATTTGCAAGATAATATTGCATAAAGTGAAATGTTTATGGATTTTCGCAGTCTACAGCTGTTCAATCACCTAGCCACCAGCCTACATTTTGGCATTACCGCCGAGGCCATGTATGTGTCGCCTTCTACGTTAAGCCGGGTTATTCAACGCCTTGAGGACGAGCTAGGCTGCACGTTGTTTAAACGTGATAACCGCAAAGTGGCGCTAACCCACAGTGGGCACAAGCTGCTGTCTTTTTCAAAGCAAGCGCTGAAAGATTGGCAGCAGCTAAAGGTCGACTTAAAAGAAGATAACGACGCATTGCAGGGCGAGCTCAGCGTATTTTGCTCGGTTACCGCTAGTCAAAGCCACTTACCCGCTATGCTTAGACAGTTCAGGCAACAGCACCCGGGTGTTGATATACGCCTAATTACCGGCGATCCTGCCCTTGCGATAGAAAAAGTGAAAGGCAAACAGTGCGACTTATCTATTGCTATCTACACCCCTGATATGCCGACAGATTTACATTTCACCGCGCTTGATAATGTACCTTTGGTACTTATTGCTCCAAGAGAGTGGCGACTTACTCAACTAAGCCAGTTGGACTGGACCAAGCATCAGGTGATTATGCCCGAAACTGGCCCAACCCGTCGTACTGCCTATCACTGGTTTGCTGAACACGGTATTCGTCCAAATGTGTATGCTTATGTCGGCGGTAACGAGGCCATCGTGAGCATGGTGGCACTTGAATGTGGCGTGGGATTTGTGCCTAAAGTGGTACTTGATCACTCCAGTATGGCCAATGCTGTAACCCAAATACCTGTTGAAGATATTGAGCCTTATGCTTTAGGTTTATGCTGCTTGCAGGACAAGCAAAACGAGCCGCTTATAAACGCCTTTATGCAGCTTAATTTGCAAACTCGTGGGTAAGTTTAAGGCATAGCTGGTGCTTAGCTAGTGCTCAACTGTTTAATAAGGTTATCGAGGGCGCGATAGCCCAATGCTTCTGCAATGTGCGCCCGCGATACGGCGTGCTCATCTTCAAGATCTGCAATGGTTCTTGCCACTTTTAACGTGCGATGAAACACCCGCATAGACAAATTAAGCTGTTTAGCAGCGGCTTGTAGAAACTGCAAATCAGCGTCATCTAGCAGACATATATCGGCAAGCTCACCTGCGTGCAGCGCACCATTTGGCTTACCTTGCCGTAGCCCTTGTTTGTGACGCGCTGCAATGACTCGCTCTCGCGTTGCGTGTAACGAGTCGTCAGGTCTATTGGCACGCTCTGGCAGGTCGTAGTCAGGTAGCCGAGGCACTTCGACTTGTATATCAATTCTATCAAGCAGTGGGCCCGATAACCGGTTCAAGTAGTTGAGCTGTTGCTGCGGGGTTAGTCGGTTATCATCAATATCACCCGTCGGGCTTGGGTTCATTGCCGCTACTAATTGAAAGTTGGCGGGGTATGTGGCGCTTCCTGAAGCACGAGACAAATGCACGTCGCCAGTTTCAAGTGGTTCGCGCAATACATCCAGTGCCTTTCGCCCAAATTCAGGGAGTTCGTCTAGAAACAAAATACCATTATGAGCCAGCGATATTTCACCCGGTACAGGGTTTGAGCCACCGCCAGTAAGCGCCACCGCAGAGCTAGTATGATGGGGCGAGCGGAGGTGGCGAGTTAGAAAACGCTCTGCATGCAGTTTTTCGCCTTTCACAGAGTGAATGGCAGCCACTTCCAACGCTTCTTCCTCGCTCATATCGGGTAATAGCGATAGCATTCGGCTGGCGAGCAGGCTTTTACCTGTGCCAGGAGGCCCCACCATAAGTAAATTATGCGAACCACTTGCCGCAATAATCAGGGCTCGTTTGGCTTGCTCTTGACCGATAATATCGTCCCAACCAGTTGAAGCGCTGCGTGATGAATGAGAAGTGAAAGGCTGGCCTTTAGCAAGTTTTTTGTTGCCGGTAAGGTGTTCATAAACAGACAATAAATCGAAAGCGGGATAGCGCGTTGCGTGAGAAACCAATGCGGCCTCTACGTCATTATCCCCCGGGTATACAAGCGCAATGTCTTCGTTTGCGGCTGCCATTACCACAGGAATTAGCCCATTTACCGGCTTTATTTCACCGTTTAATGCAAGCTCACCCACAAAGGCAATGTTCAGAAGACTAATGTCTGAGATGTAGCCCGACGCAGCTAAAATACCGACGGCGATGGGAAGGTCGAACCGCCCGCCAAACTTGGGAATATCTGCCGGCGCTAAATTAACCGTTATTCGTTTTGCGGGAAACTCAAAGCCACTGTTTATCAGGGCGCTGCGTACCCGCTCTCGTGCTTCTTTAACGCTGGTTTCTGCCATACCGACCAGTTGAAAAGCAGGTAAACCATTAGCTAGGTGAATCTCTACACTTACCTCTGGTGCTGACACGCCCTGCCCTGCAAAGGTTTTAACCACAGCCATTCCCATAATCTAAACATCCTCCTCTCCCTGAATATCCATCGTTCGTGGTTTTGAAGTGCAAACGTCACGGCGTGGCCATAAAACGTATGCCAACGCCGTCGGTGTAAACTCTAGAGAAAGTGGAGAGAAGATGTAACTGTACTAACGATGGGATCTACTGAGAGTGCATAAAACGCTTGGCATGTAATGACCCTGCTCAGCAAACTTAGGCTAGTGCTAGTGGTGGTCGTTGTAGAAAACAGGCAGCTGCCAATGCCAGCGCATGGCGCCAAGCCTAAACAGTACGGTTGTGACAAGGGCCGCAATACCACACCACTGTGTGGCGAGTTCCATTTGCATGCCTATTCCATAAACCACGCCCCCTGCAATACAGGTCATTGCATACAGTTCGCCGTTGAGTACCAGCGGTACCTCTCGGCAAATAACGTCCCGTAACAGACCGCCAAACACGCCGGTAATGGTGCCCATGGCAACCGCCACGGCCATGCCTGTGTCGTTGGCTAAGGCTTTCTCTATGCCAACTACGTTAAAAAGCGCGAGCCCGAAAGCATCGGCGATCAATAAATAGTGAAAAGGAAAGCGTGGGCTAATACGCAGCCAGATAATGGGTATAAAGGCGGCTATCAGTGTGGTGTATAAATAATCGGTATCGGCAATCCAGAAGACCGGGACATCTAACATGACATCACGTAGTGTTCCGCCGCCAATGGCGGTTGCGCTGGCAAGCACGACCACGCCAAATCCATCCATACGCTTTTGATAGGCCATCAGGGTGCCGGAAATTGCGCACACTGCAACCCCCGCTAAGTTTAACCAATGAAACCAATCAAACATCTTCTTGTACCCTTTTACTACCCTTAAAAACTCGCCATTCCTACCGCAAAATACTTGATCAGGCCTTATGTTTCATGCTATTTCTTTGCCCAATATCGAAACGTACTGTTGAGATTACGGTTCGTGATATTGAGTGATGAGGTAAAGCCATAACCTCTAACGAACAACATTTCATAATTACAATGCCAATGGACATAGGTATTGTATGTCAAATATATCATATAAAACAAAGCGCTACTGATGTGTTAGCAGTTAGGCTTTGTTGCTCCTCGCTTTGAACGACCTTAGATGATGTGTTACATCATCAGTATGACATGCAATTTTGAGTAAAACAGCGCGTATTGGAAGTTGAGCCAAAGCATTACTGGTTTACCACTGTTTTTTAGTTTCACAAAAAGGTCTAGCGCCTAAACCTAGAACCTTAAATTAACGGGAAGGATTTATGCCCAAGTTACGTTCAGCAACTACCACCCAAGGTAGAAATATGGCGGGAGCTCGCGCGTTATGGCGAGCAACTGGAATGAAAGACTCTGATTTCGGCAAGCCTATTATTGCTATTGCGAACTCATTTACGCAGTTCGTACCTGGGCATGTTCACCTAAAAGATCTCGGCCAATTAGTGGCACGCAGCGTTGAAGAAGCGGGTGGTGTGGCGAAAGAATTCAACACTATCGCAGTGGATGACGGTATCGCCATGGGGCACAGCGGTATGCTGTATAGCTTACCATCTCGAGAAATTATTGCTGATGCAGTGGAATACATGGTGAACGCACATTGCGCCGATGCCATCGTTTGTATTTCTAACTGCGACAAGATTACCCCGGGAATGCTAATGGCGTCTATGCGCTTGAACGTACCGGTCATTTTTGTGTCTGGGGGCCCAATGGAAGCGGGTAAAACCAAGCTTTCAGACCAGCTTATTAAACTAGACTTGGTTGACGCCATGGTAGCGGCTGCTGACGACAAAGTTAGCGATGCTGATACCGACGAAATTGAGCGCTCAGCCTGCCCTACCTGCGGCTCATGTTCAGGGATGTTCACCGCGAACTCCATGAACTGTCTAACCGAAGCGTTAGGTTTATCCTTGCCGGGCAACGGCTCTATGCTGGCTACCCACGCCGACCGTGAAGGTTTATTTAAACAAGCGGGCAAACAAATTGTTGAGCTGTGCGAGCGTTACTACGGCGACGATGATGACAGTGTATTACCACGTAATATCGCTAACTTTAAGGCTTTTGAGAATGCCATGAGCTTGGATATTGCCATGGGTGGGTCGACCAATACCATTTTGCATCTGTTAGCAGCGGCAATGGAAGGCGAAGTGCCGTTTACTATGGCAGACATCGACAGATTGTCTCGCAAAGTGCCTCACCTATGCAAAGTGGCACCTTCAACACCCAAATACCACATGGAAGACGTACACCGAGCGGGTGGCGTTTTGGGTATTTTGAACGAGCTAAATAAGGCTGGCTTGCTGAACACCGATGTTAATCATGTTTTAGGAAAACCGCTTACCGACGTTATCAGCGAGTGGGACATCACTAACCCTGAAAACGAAGACGCTATTACCTTTTATCGCGCGGGTCCTGCGGGTATTCGCACGACAAAAGCATTTAGCCAAGATTGTCGCTGGGACGAAGCCGATGACGACCGCGAAAACGGCTGCATTCGCTCTATCGACCATGCGTTCAGTCAAGAAGGTGGCCTAGCCGTGCTTTACGGTAATGTGGCTGAAGATGGCTGTATTGTAAAAACGGCTGGCGTAGATGAGTCTATTCTTAAATTCAACGGAACTGCGAGAATCTACGAAAGCCAAGATGATGCGGTAGCAGGTATCTTGGGCGATGAAGTAAAAGCCGGTGATGTGGTCTTCATTCGCTACGAAGGTCCCCGCGGCGGCCCGGGTATGCAAGAAATGCTGTACCCAACGTCTTACTTGAAATCTAAAGGGTTAGGCAAGCACTGCGCTTTGGTAACAGACGGACGCTTTAGTGGCGGTACCAGTGGGTTGTCTATAGGTCACTGCTCACCTGAAGCCGCCAGTGGTGGTGGCATTGGCCTAGTGGAAGATGGCGATAAAATTGAAATAGATATACCCAATAGAAGTATCAATATTGCTATTAGCGATGAAGAACTAGCAGAACGCCGCGCGAAAATGGAAGCCAGTGATAAGCCTTGGAAGCCGAAAGATCGCGTTCGTGAAGTCTCCACATCACTTAAAACCTTTGCGGCGTTAGCAACCAGTGCCGATAAAGGTGCAGTGCGTGATGTGACTAAGCTGGAAAATCTATAATGGCAGCCGAACACGTTAGCGATCATGAATATTTGAAGAAGATCTTACTTGCCCCTGTTTACGATGTAGCAGTGGCAAGTGAACTTTCCTATATGTCTTTGCTTTCAGCCGAGCTTGGCAATGAAATTTTTCTGAAACGCGAAGATCAGCAGCCGGTAAAAAGCTTTAAGCTGCGCGGTGCCTATAACCGTATTTGCTCACTAAGCGACGAGCAATTGCAAGCTGGCGTAATTGGCGCCTCGGCGGGTAATCATGCGCAAGGCTTAGCGTACAGTGCAAAAATGAAAGGTATTCAGGCGACTATTGTCATGCCTGAAACCACGCCTGATATCAAGGTAGACGCAGTACGACGCTTCGGCGGTGAAAACGTGAATGTGGTATTGCATGGCACCAGCTTTGATCAAGCAAGTAGCCATGCAAAAGCATTATGTGAGACCCACGGTTATACCTTTGTTCCGCCCTTTGACGACCCCGATGTCATTGCTGGGCAAGGTACAGTCGCGCGAGAGTTGCTAGAGCAAAACCCACACCTCGATATCTTATTTATTGCTGTGGGTGGCGGTGGTTTAGCCGCTGGTATTGCGGTTTACTTAAAGCAACTAAAACCAAGCATAAAAATCGTTGCGGTAGAGTCGGAAGAATCGGCCTGTTTCATTAAAGCAAAGGCGCAAGGCGCGCCTACCGAGCTTGAAAGCGTCGGCATTTTTGCTGATGGCGTTGCTGTTAAAGTGATGGGGCAGGAAACTTTCCGTCTGTGTAATCGTTTAATTGATGAAACCATTACGGTTACTAATGATGAAATATGCGGAGCAATTAAGGATATCTTTGATGATACCCGTGTTATTGCAGAGCCTGCGGGCGCATTGTCGGTGGCGGCAATTCGCAAGTACGCTAAGCAACACGACCTCAAAGGTAAGAAGTTAGGCGGCATTCTGTGTGGCGCAAACATCAACTTTCATACCCTTCGCTATGTGTCTGAACGCTGTGAATTAGGTGAGCAGAAAGAAGCGGTCTTTGCGGTTAAAATTCCTGAAAACAAAGGTGCGTTTAAACAGTTTTGCGAGTGCGTTGGGGCAAAAGCAATCACCGAATTTAACTATCGCTATGCCAGTGAGAGCGAAGCACATATTTTCGTGGGCGTTAAGCTTAAAGGCGGGCAGCAAGAGTTTGCTGCACTGCAAAGCGACCTTGAAAGCAAAGGGTATGACTGCGTTAACTTAACCGATAATGAGTTAGCGAAGCTCCATGTTCGTCACATGGTTGGTGGCCGTCCGCCAACTATTCTCAACGAGCAAGTCTTCAGCTTTGAATTTCCTGAGCGTCCGGGTGCGCTACTGAACTTCTTAAATACGTTAGGTGAACAGTGGAATATTACCCTATTTCACTATCGCAACCATGGCGCAGCAGAAGGTTTGGTATTGGCAGGTTTTGATATCGCACCAGAAAGTAGAGATGACTTTAACCAGCATGTTGCTGAGTTAGGCTATAAGGTTGAAGAAGTAACAGACAACCCCGCCTATCGTTTTTTCCTGTCGCAACCAGCGAAGGTCTAAATAGCGAAACAGGCGAAACGAGCCTATCTCCCGTTTTCGCTTTGTATTGCTTCGCGTTAAGCGCAGGTTTACCGGGGAGCGATACGAAGCGGCTCTATCTAGCGTCTATCTTTCAATGAAGTATGGGGATTTTCAATGCCTGCCAAGATAGATTGACGCACAATAAAAAGCCCATGCAGTAGCATGGGCTTTCTCTTTTTACCTAAGCTCCGTAGTGCTGGCAAATTCAGCCAGCTAGCGTCGCCTTAATTCGAAGCGTTTAGTGTAACGTTCTCCAAATGCTGCATCATTTCTGGCCAAATCAGGGCCATAACGTCAGCACGTAAGGCTTCACACTCTTCTGAGTACTTCAAGCTGCCATCTTTTTCAGAGTCCAGCCAGTGGTTTTCTTTCAATGCACTGATAAAGCTAGACAACACATTCTTATCGTAAAACTCTGGTGAGCTTAGCCCGTAGAGAGCAGATAAGCGTTCAGCCACTTGCTTACTTTCGCGCTCAAGCGCACTTCGGCTAATCACTTTTTCTTTATCAAGAATGGTCAATACCACCGCGTAACGCTGAAGCGTTTCCTGCATGCATCGGCTTAACAGCCATGCTGAGTGGAATTGTTTGCAGTGTGCATCTGGCGGCAACAGTTCATCGCCCTCCTGACGCAACAATCCTTTGTTTAGTAGCGCTGTTATAAGCGCATCAGTATGCGCAAGCGCTTCATCTTGGGTAAGGTGCAAGAACAGCTCTTTTTGCAGCAACGGATAAAGCGCCGCAATAAGCTGAAAAATACTGTTCTTCGTGGTGCCTTTCTTCGCGAAGATAGATGCCATAATAAGACCTGGGATCGCGAATAAATGCAAAATGTTGTTGCGATAATAAGTAAGGTATACCGCTGATTTTGGTTGAGGACTGATCAAACGCCCATAATCGTCTTCTTTTACGTCAAAGCGGCCTAATTTCAGCGTATCGCGCAGTAGCTCTTCCGCTGATGAATCTGGAATGGTGGCATCATCGCTGAACGGTACCGCTTTAAACAAGTCCATGAAGTCGCCCATTGCTTGTTTTAACTCTGCTTCACTCATGGTCTGTCGTTTAGAAGACAGTAAGCATAACGACGCTAACGCCATACCATTTAATGCCGCTGCGCGATTAATTCGCGTCATGACATTATTGGCCAGTTCGTTAACCGCAGGTGTCAGCCACGCTGGTTTTTTCTCTGGCTCGGCATCGCGACAATCTCGCCAGTTAGGCACATGATTTTCAAGAAACTGGTTAAGCGCAATGGGTTCGCCAAAATTCACGTATCCGTGACCATAATTCTTGAGTTTACGAATAGCCGAGAACACCTGAAGGTTAGATTCCTTTTTTTTCTTAGAGCCTTTGAGTTCGTTCAAATAGCTCTTCACTTCCATCACGTTTTCATAGCCGATATAAACAGGCACGATACTAACTGGACGGTTAACGCCTTTGAGCATGGCTTGAATGGTCATGGCTAGCATGCCCGTTTTCGGTGGGATCAAACGGCCGGTTCGGCTGCGGCCACCTTCGGGATAGTATTTTACCGAATAGCCTTTGTTAAACAGCAGCTCTAGATATTCTCTGAAAACAGCTGTGTAGAGCTTGTTGCCTGCAAAACTGCGGCGTAAGAAAAAAGCACCGCCACGACGGAACATTTTTCCAACCGGCCAAAAGTTCAGATTGATACCTGCAGCGATATGTGGCGTAACCATACCCTCGTGATAAATCACGTAAGTCAATAATAGGTAATCCATGTGACTACGGTGGCACGGTACGTAGATGATTTCATGACCATTAGCCGCCAATTCACGAATGCGATCGGCATGACCTACACTAATACCGTTATAAATTTTGTTCCATATACGGGTAAGTAGCCTGTCGCCAAAACGAATTAGCCCTTCGCGGTAGTCTGCCGCGATTTCTGTGATGTAGGTTTGGGCAGTCTCTTTCGCTTTTTCATGAGACACCTTCTTGCTTCGTGATTCCTCAGCAATAGCGCGACGCACTGCATCAGAGCCCAACACACTATTATTGAGTTCTTGGCGCTCTAACAGCGTAGGGCCAGTCATGCTTTGGCGCTTTCTTTGAAAGTGAGTGCTTGCTACGCGCACAAGCTTATGTGCAATACTTTGGTCACTACCATGTTGATTGGACATCGCGCGTGCAGAAACGGCTTTAGAGTAGTTAATAAAGTTGTCGCGGCCCAAAAACAGCACAATGAACAACTTACGAAGCCAACTTGGCGCCGCTTTATCAGCAATGAGATCGCTTAAGCCTGGCTTACCACGACCCGGGGCACGGCCCCACGTCACATAGACAGGAACAACTTGTAAATCTAGGTTTTCATGGTCTCTATGCAAATGAAAGAGGTCAGTAAAAACGTCTTCAATTCCCGTATCTTTAGCCGACGAACGGAAAAGAGGCTGGGTTTTGCGTAAAAATAAGGTCGACGAATACTCTCGCCCCGCTAATGTGAGGGTTTCTGTAGGACTAGGTAAACCTAGCGCTTTAGTCGACATTCTCAGTGCAAGTTGGTCTGTCACTGAGTTGGTGGGGAGTAGATAAACGATAGGTTTACTTTTATCTATTCCTAATTCGGTTTCAACGTTAACTGGAATGCTGTGGGCTTTAACCAGTAACTTAACAGGATAATGAAATACCGACAGAAGGGCTTTTCGCATCCACGACATGAATTATGTAATCCTATGAAATAAAAACGGGTGAAGTGTAACACAAACGCGTCACAATCTCGCGACAAGCCAATTTCATCGCTTCTCATGCTGTAATGACTATCCATAACATGGGAAGTTCAAAAGCGCCCTTCTCCTTTTCTTGTGAGTCACAGCCATTTCTATAATGGGTTCGAATACAGAGAACGTAACATTAGCTGTATTTAATTGCGGTACAGCCGGACTGTTACTACTTTTATAAGGGCAAATGAATATGAGCAAGCAGTAGTGGATGATCAAAGCCGGTTAAAGACAATTGATGACTTTATGCTCAATAGCGAAGTGCCGCTAGATCTTGATGATTTAATGATGGTGCTCGCAGAGGCATACAAGGTGCCGATCGCACTCATTGGCGTCGTCGGAGAGTTTGAAGAAACCTTTAAAGCACACTACGGAACCACTCTTTCTAAAGTCACTCGTGAACATGCGTTCTGTAGTCACGTTGTTGAAGAGCGCAAGCAGGTGGTTGTTAGCAACGCGCAAGAAGATCCACGGTTTATGCATAATCCTCTCGTCACCGGAGAACCTCACATTTGTTTCTACGCAGGAACGCCGATCGAGATAAATGATCAGGTAATCGGTGCCGTATGTTTAATTGATACCGTGCCAAGAGAAATAGACGCAAAACACTTAGAAGTTTTAGAGAGAATAGGTGCTTTGGTTAGTCAGCATATTTCGCTTTCAAGAGAACACGAAGCGCTTAAACGCGAGCACGGGCTTATTGAAAAGTCTCCTATTGTGTTGGCAACGTGGCGCTATGATACGTCGTTGAGGCTGGTGTATATCTCGAAAAATAGTGAGCGTGTATTGGGAGTTTCACCCCAAGATTTGCTCACTGGAACGGTGGCATTGAGTGAGGTGCTGTCTGAGGAGGCGGAGGGTGATTTTACCTTTGCTATGCAGGCCCACATGGAAGGTGTGGAAACGCACACCTGCCGTCTTCAGATAAGGACGCCAACGCGTACTATTTGGGTGAGCATGATATCAACGGCAAATTTTCGCGAAGACGGCATGTTGTACTCGGTTCAAGCATTTTTGTTTGACACTAGTGACCAAAAGTATGTGGAAGACAAGCTCAATAAAACCAATCAGCGGATGCGTTTATTACTCGAGGCTTCAGAGTTAGGAACATGGGACTGGAACTTGGCCGCCGATGTTAATCAAGTCAACAAGCGCTGGTGCGACATTGTTGGTCTTGAGTATGAATACTATGACAGTGGCTCCCGCTTTTTTAGACAGCTCATTCATCCCGCGGATTACGTCAAAGTTGAAAAGCAGCTCAACATGCATCTAATTGGTAAGAGCAAAGTCTTTAACACCACATTTCGCATGAAACACACTGATGGCTCTTGGGTTTGGGTTGAAAGTTATGGGAAAACCGTTGAGACAGATGCCCAAGGTAAGCCGGTTCGTATAGCAGGTATTCATAGAGATATAACGCAACGAATGGAAAGCGAACTGCATGAGAGAAAGAAAACCCAGCTCCTTCAATTTATCAATAAAACCCGGGCATCATATCTCCAAAACAATGACTTGACGATGGCGTGTCAGTCCGTATTGGCCGAACTCATAGATATCTCAGATAGCCAGTTTGCCTTCGTCGGCCAAATGAAAGGAGCCGGTAGCTCATCTAGACTTTTCATTCATGCGATTTCTGAAATTGTTTGGGATAACAGTAGCTTTTCTCAATATGCAGAATACAAAAAACGAAACCTCTACTTTAGTAACTTCGACAACCTTTTTGGAACCTCAATTTTAACGGGAGAAGTTACCATTAGTAATGCGCCAAACAGTCACCCTAATTCCAAAGGTGTTCCGCACGGTCATCCGCGCATTAGCCGATTTTTAGGCCTACCTATAAAAGTGAAAGATAAAGTAGTGGGAATGGTCGGTTTAGCGAATAAGTTTGATACCTACACTGACGAAGATGCTGAGTTTCTACAGCCCTTTTTAGATGCATTGGCTGGCTTGTTCTACGCAGTAGAGCTTGAGGAAGCCCGAGCCGTTGCTGAAGAGAAGCTTAGGCATTTGGCGATGACTGATTCTTTAACGGGCCTTTATAACCGACGCGCGTTCCTTGACGAGTGCATCTCATTTTCAAAACAACATTGTCGTGGATGTGTTGCTATCGTCGATATTGATCACTTCAAAAAAGTAAACGATACCTACGGTCACGATGCTGGAGATCAGGCGCTTATTGCTGTTGCGAGAAAAATAGCTAAACATAATCAAACGCCAAATGTCGTGGCTCGATTAGGAGGAGAAGAGTTTGCAATAGTCATGATAGGTGACAAGAAAGAAGAGATCCATAGGCAGCTAGAAGCACTGCGCATTGCTGTTGAAGAAGGAAGGGTGACCTACAAGACAGACACGATGAATTTATCGATCAGCGTTGGCGCAACATTTATCAAAGACACCTTTGAGGCGGATTTCAGCGCCCTCTTATCGCTTGCTGACAAGGCGCTGTACAGAGCCAAGGAGCAGGGCAGAAACCAAGTCGTATGGGATGAATAATAATAGTACGTGGCTTCGCCTACATTAAATATAAGCGTATACGCTCAAGGCGCTGTTGCTAGATTGATAAAGTTAAGTTATAAAAAACGAATATTTTATTAAACTTAATAATTAGGCTTGTTTTGAGCTTTTAACTAAAAAGCCGACATGCCTTTTAAATCAGGGACGATGTATGAAAACTTCGCGCTTGGGTTTTTCTGGCCTTTTTTCTCTTTTAGCTCTAACTGCGTGTGGTGGTGGAGGTGGCTCTGATTCTTCTCCACCTACAAACCCACCACCTCCACCTGAGCCGACAGCACTAGAAATTTTATCAAATCCTTTAGATTACTCAGAGTCACGACTAAACTCGGCGGCAACCACCTATGCTGATGCGAACTACAGTGGAGAAACGAAAGTCTCTACTGTGGATATCAGCGCAGTACAAGAGGTTTACATCACGCTCTTTGGTGACAATACAAGTGGCTCACCCTATGTAGATCAATATGATATCTACACCTTCCTAGATGAGAACGGCAACGTTGAAGGTACGACCGAGTGCTATGAATCAGGATCAGTAACATACTCAGGTAAGCTTGATGAAGACACGGGTAAAGGAACGATTACTGTAGACTATGATCAGTGCATTCAATATTACGACTCCACTCGGTATGACGGACAATTTTCGCTAGTTATTACTGACGCAGGTGAAAACAGCTCCGAAGTAACGTCTTATTTCACTACTTTGTCTATGCTAGACGGTGGCGTGCGCACAACATTAAAAGGCTACTTAAGTGTTGATTTTCGCTACCGCCCACAAACAGGTACGTTTTATGAAGAGACGAGGCAGTATCTTACTGTCACGCACAATGGTGAAACTTACAAGGTCAGTGGCACATCAGCAGAAGGGGTGACAAACAACACCTTCGTGTCTGAACTTAATGGTTCAATCTACATTGCGTCTAAAGGCAAATTGGACTTTGCATATTCTTCTGATCAGGGCGACCTTCCCTATTCGTCATCTGGCTCGCTGGTCGTAAAAGGAGATAAAACGGCTGGAATTGACGTTATTGATGGCGCTGTTCGCTATGGCGAAGATAACAACGGCGATGATATTTACGATGTAGGTGTATACTTTAATAATCTAACAGCGTTTGCCAGCGGAAATCATACTGGCCTTGCGCTTTCAGATATCGATGCGATATCCGTACCTCCTGTAGTGAATCAGCCTTATTACTATGCCTATGAGACTGTCTATACCACAGATGAAGTCACCGTTGAGCCTGGCTACTATCATGATTCAGATACTCCCGACTCAGAGCTGGTGATTTCGTTTCGCTGGTATGTAAATGGTGTAGTCCTTGACGATGTTAATGGTACCACGCTGCCACCTTACAGCGCAGTCTTCGGTGATGAAGTTAAAGTTACCATGGTGGTGTCAGACGGTATTAACGTTGTTGAATCCCAGCCTACTTTCGTTGAGATCGGCAATTCTCCTATGACGCTCACTGCATCGAATATGCCTGAAGTAGTAACTGCGGGCGGATACGTAGAGTTTACCGTATCGATGAGTGACCCAGACAGAGTTGACGATGACGTCGCGGGAGAGCTTATTTCAGCGCCTCCCGGTGCTTCGTTAAATGCGGAAGGTCTGATGACCTGGAATGTACCTGCGAATCAACTTTTCAACGCTCAAACTTATATGTTTAGTTTCGCTAGCTTAGACGGAACTGAATCCCAACAAACGCTCGAAATCACTTCTTATGCGGACAAGGCCCCGGCTTATGCTCGTACTACTGTGATGACACCAATTTATAATCACGGCTTTGCTATTGCTTCGACCAATGGTGTAAGTGAACTTATCACGGTAAATGCTCGCAACGTGGGCGGATTTTCGCTAGAAGGCAATACGCTTAAAAATACCTATGTGTATCCGTATAAACTGCCAACTAAAGGCGAAATTAGAAGCGTGCATACCCAAGATGTTGATGGTGACAATAATGATGAAATCTACCTTCTTACTCAACAGGGATTGTCTGTAATAAAAGACCGCGAAAGTAACGCAGAAGCGGTGTTTATTATTGAAGATAGTATTATTTCTGGCTTATTTTACGACATCAATGGTGACGGAGTTGATGAAGTTGCTTATTTATATGGGAGCGAATATTACAATGCGACTTCTATTGCCATTGTAGATGTTCGCACAGGTGAGCAGTTGCAACAGTACGATATTGACGGCGTCAATAACCTTGCTTTTGGTAACGTAGATGATGACGCATCGATAGAAATGGTAACGAACAATGGTTATGTATTTGATATCGAAAGCGGTGCCAACCAATGGCTATACGGTAGCGGGTTCAGCGACGCATTTGTTGTGCTGGGTGATATGAATAACGATGGTGTAGATGAAATCATCGGTGCCGATAGTTGGAATGATATCTCAATCTACTCAGCAGTATCGAAAAGCAGTTTGGCAACGGCGGAACATGGAGACATTTGTGATATCGCCTATAGTAAAGAAAGCCCAGCTACAGAAGGAATAGTGGTTGTCTCCGAGTGTCAGTGGGGACAAGTTAGAGGTTTTGCATTAGAAGCGGGACAAATCTCTGAGCAGTGGGCTCTTAACCACAACACTTACAGTGGCATGTCACTTCTCATTGACGATTTAGACAATGACAATGTGGACGACATTATTTGGACTGGTGATAATCAAATTTTAGTAGCGCAACAAGATGCCAACGGTGAATATGCCTTGTCAGATATAAAAGGTGCGCCGCGCGCGAGTAGATATCATGCCGCGGGTTGGGCACCTTATGGCGATAATGATGAAAGAGCCGTCTTTGTTAGCGATACAAGTAGTTACGAATCATCTATTCAGATTTTATCGGTAGATAAAGAGGATAACTTTGCGATAAGTGCTGAGGTTGGCGAAGATGTCTATAACTATAGCAAACCGGTCGTTACAGACTACAACAATGACGGTGTGGGTGAGTTACTAATAGGGGCACTGGATTATAGTTCGTCGTTTAATGTCGTGAGACTTACAGATAACGCTATTCAGTGGACACTGAACAATAATCAGAATAGTGAAATTTCGTTTATTGAAGCCATTGACGTAAATAACGACAGTTACGCCGATGCAGTTATTATTGAGAACAATCGACTTAAAGCGTTTGATATCGAGAATCAGGTGCTTATCGACTCAATCATTAACGATTTTTCAATTAATGCGCTTGCTGCCTCTGAAAAAGACGGTGTGCATTATTTTGCTGTTGGGGGCTATAGTTCGCTCAAGCTCTATAAAATGCAGGATGGTGAATTTGTTGGATTGAATGAATTGGAAACCAATTGTGACCAATTGCTCACGGTAAATTTTGATAGTGATAGCGAACTTGAATTTGCGTGTTTAAATAGAAACTACAACACCATCAATGTTTATGACGTGGCGAGCGATGCATTAGAACTCAAAGACGCTATAGCACCGTCATTCTACCCTCAGTATATAGCGGCTGTTCCAACGACGTCGTCTAATCAGTCGATTCTCGCTATCTACCAGCCTAACGAGAATGACTATTCGTACAATTATTATGACAGCATCGCATATCGCGTGGTTGAGGTTGATAATAAAGGCAATGTGGTGTGGCAAAGCCCTGGACTTGGGCTCGATAATGTTGAAGGCATGCGCACACGTCAAAATAGTGATGGGGAGCTGGAGTTACAAATTAGTAACCCGAACATGGCTCTTCTCGTAAAATAAGAGGAAAGCACTTGTCGTAGGCTATTGCAGATCGCAAAAGACGCGGCAAGTGCTTGTTATTTAGTTTTAGGTGTATATACTTACAGGAACTGTATGAACAGACAGGTCTTTTATGCGCCCACTCACAGCTCGACAAACCGAAGTTTTAGAACTTATTAAAACAACCATGTTAGAAACGGGAATGCCGCCTACTCGTGCGGAAATAGCCCGTCAGCTTGGCTTTCGTTCTGCTAATGCAGCAGAGGAACATTTGAAAGCATTGGCGCGTAAAGGCGTGATTGAAATTTTGCCTGGTACGTCTCGTGGCATTAAGCTCAATATCCCTCTTGATAACGACGCACAAGAAGAAGAAGGCCTACCGTTAATTGGGCGTGTTGCAGCCGGTGAGCCGATCTTGGCGCAAGAGCATGTTGAATCGCACTACAAAGTCGATCCTGCACTGTTTCAACCCCATGCCGACTTTTTGCTACGCGTTAACGGTATGAGCATGAAAGACATTGGTATTTTAGACGGTGATCTTCTCGCTGTTCATCGCACCACTGATGTACACAACGGTCAGGTGGTTGTGGCGCGTGTAGATGAAGACGTCACCGTAAAGCGTCTAGAGAAACGCGGGCGTGAAGTATTGCTTCATGCTGAGAATGATGAGTTTGCACCAATAAAAGTTGATTTGGCGACTGAACATTTTGCGATAGAAGGCATTGCGGTGGGTGTGATCAGAAACGCTGACTGGATGTAGTATTTTAGCTTGTTTGTATAAAAGCGGCGCGTTAGCCGCTTTTTTTATGTCTTTTGTTCCTGTTTTTTTCCTCAATCTGCCAACTTAGGTTTTATCCTGCCCAGCAAACCTGTTGGTTTTCTGCGCGCTTATTTTTATCATTACTCACGTTATTCTTTCTATGAATGCTTCAAGTATTTTCCATTTTTTATTTTGAATTTTGTTTGAAATCGACATTGAGTAATCGATTACTTATTGATTTCTTAACTAGTTAGTCGAGCATTTACTTTAACCCCGTGTTCAAAATGCCTGTTTGATTCCAAGGGCATCTCACAGCAATGGCTTTCTCTTTTTGCACGTGAAATCCCCCGCGACCATTTTAGTAAATGATTAAAAATTAACCACTTCGTTAAATTTTTAATAGAAAAGACTAGACGGCACGACATTATTGCGCAATTCTTATACAGAGATTAACAAAATAATAACAATGGCTCTAAATTTGTTTTACAAGTTGAGGTTATGGGTCAATCGTTCGCAAACCATTTGGTAGGGCATCGCGCAAATTAATCAGCGTCTTTGACCACGCCATTACGGAGGTGCTGAGTGAAACAACTAACGACCGTTTTCGTAAAATGGTGTTCTAGTATACCAATTTTGCTTTTTTCCCCTTTGCTTTTTGCGCAAGAAGCAAGCGAAGAAGCCTCTTCGCTTAATTTGAGACGCGGTGCTACCGACATCAGTGGGCAGGTATACGACCTCCATATGTTGATGTTCTTCATTTGTGTAGGTATCGCGGTTGTAGTTTTTGGCGTGATGTTCGCCTCAATGTATCTACATAGAAAGTCCCGTGGCGCCAAGCCAGCTAATTTTCACGAAAACGTGAAGGTTGAAATTGCTTGGACCGTTATTCCTTTCCTTATTCTTATCTTCATGGCGGTACCCGCAGCGAATACTCTAATTGCTATGGAAGACACGTCTGAGCCTGACATGACGGTGTTAGTAACAGGCTCTCAATGGAAATGGCATTACAAGTACATGGATAGCGATGTAGAGTTTTATTCTTTACTCGCCACTCAGCGCGAGCAAATAGAGAACAAATTCCAGAAAACAGATAACTACCTGCTTGAAGTTGACCGCCCTCTGGTTATTCCCACAGGTAAAAAAGTACGTTTTCTTATTACTTCTGACGACGTTATCCACTCTTGGTGGGTTCCTGACTTTGCCGTGAAAAAAGATGCCAACCCCGGCTTTATTAACGAGTCTTGGGCCAAGGTGAATGAGCCGGGTATTTATCGCGGACAGTGCGCAGAGCTTTGTGGTAAAGACCACGGCTATATGCCGGTTGTGGTAATTGCTAAAGAACCCGCCGAGTTTGAAAAGTGGATGGGCGAACAAGAAGAGATTGTTCGTAAAGCAAAAGAAGAAGAGCAGCGTCTACTTTCTATGAATATGTCTATGGATGAACTGATGAAAGAGGGCGAGCGAGTATACAACGCAACGTGCGCTGCTTGCCATATGCCAAATGGTGAAGGTTTACCTGGCGTGTTCCCGGCATTAAAAGGCAGCAAGATGGCACTAGAAGATCAGCAAGGTCACATTGACATCGTGCTGCATGGAAAGTCAGGAACAGCCATGCAAGCGTTTGGAAAAATGCTAAGTCTTAAGGAAATTGCCGCCGTAGTCACTTACGAGCGAAATGCCTGGGGCAATAAAACTGGCGATATGGTTCAAGCCAAAGATGTCAACGCAGTGGCAAACGGAAACTAGGAGCAGACAATGAGCAAAGCAACTGAAGTTATTTCGCCAGATACCTCTGCGCCTCATGACGGTCACCTACATGATGACCATGAACACCACGATCATATTCCTAAAGGGATAACGCGTTGGTTGTTTACCACTAACCACAAAGACATAGGCACACTTTACCTGTGGTTTGCCTTTATTATGTTTTTAGTTGGTGGTGCGATGGCCATGGTGATCCGCGCTGAACTATTCCAACCCGGTCTACAAATTGTAGAGCCAAACTTCTTTAACCAAATGACTACGGTACACGGGCTTATCATGGTATTTGGTGCAGTAATGCCAGCCTTTACTGGGCTCGCAAACTGGCTTATTCCCATGATGATCGGCGCCCCTGACATGGCGTTACCGCGCATGAATAACTGGAGCTTCTGGATTTTACCAGGTGCCTTTCTCATTCTATTGAGCTCGCTCTTTATGGAAGGCGGCGGCCCTGCTTTTGGATGGACTTTCTACGCGCCCCTTTCAACGACTTACAGTGGCGATTCGACAGCGTTGTTTGTGTTCTCTGTTCACATCATGGGTATTTCATCCATTATGGGTGCGATTAACGTGATTGTGACCATCTTTAATATGCGTGCGCCAGGCATGACCTGGATGAAAATGCCGCTGTTTGTATGGACGTGGCTTATCACGGCATTCTTGCTGATTGCGGTAATGCCAGTGCTCGCCGGTGCGGTTACCATGGTGTTAACTGATAAGTTCTTTGGCACGAGCTTTTTTGATGCTGCTGGTGGCGGCGACCCGGTTATGTTCCAGCATATTTTCTGGTTCTTCGGGCACCCTGAAGTGTACATTATGATCTTGCCCGCTTTCGGCATTATCTCGCAAATTGTTCCTACCTTCTCTCGAAAGCAGCTGTTTGGATACGCGTCTATGGTTTACGCCACGGCGTCGATTGCGCTGCTCTCTTTTGTTGTGTGGGCTCACCATATGTTCACCACGGGCATGCCGGTGTACATGGAAATGTTTTTCATGTTTGCCACCATGCTTATCTCGGTGCCTACTGGCGTAAAAGTGTTTAACTGGGTAGCGACCATGTGGCGCGGCTCACTGAGCTTTGAAATGCCAATGATGTTCGCTATTGCCTTTATTGTGCTGTTCACCATTGGTGGGTTGTCAGGGCTAATGTTGGCGATCACGCCCGTGGACTTCCAATATCACGACACTTACTTCGTTGTAGCCCATTTCCACTATGTACTGGTAACTGGCGCGGTCTTTTCCATCATGGCTGCGGTGTATTACTGGTTGCCTAAATGGACGGGAAAAATGTATGACACAGCTTTAGCTAAATGGCATTTCTGGTGCTCACTGGTATCGGTCAATGTGTTGTTCTTCCCTATGCACTTTGTGGGTTTGGCTGGTATGCCACGCCGTATTCCTGACTATGCATTGCAGTTCGCTGATTTTAATAAATGGATAAGCCTGGGTGGTTTTGCATTCGGTTTATCTCAGCTCATCTTTCTTGCCCTGCTTATCAAGGCATGCAAAAAGCAAGGTGAGCCGGTATCAGCGCAAGTTTGGGACGGCGCAGAAGGATTGGAATGGGAAATTCCATCACCCGCTCCTTATCACACGTTTGAAACGCCACCTGTCGTTAAGTAACGGTAGGTGGAGTTGTGAATAGGTCATTCCTTTCAACCGGCAAAAGCCGATGGGAATGACATTCACACATTGCAGGTGGTGAGGGAGATAAACGACTAAACAAGCGTTTACCAACCTTCATCTATGGATTTACCCGGAGGTCACGTGATGTCACAGCAAAGCGCAAACAACAAGATGGTTATTAAACTTGTTGCTATTGTCATTGGCATGTTTGGCTTCGGCTTTGCCCTTGTTCCCTTGTACGACGTATTTTGCGACGTTACGGGAATTAACGGAAAAACCGAAGGCACGGCTGCGGTTTATCAATCGGTTGAGATTGATGAGTCGCGAGAAGTGACCGTCGAGTTTATTACTCGCACAAATACCGGTATGCCCTGGGAGTTTCGTGCTGAAACCAAGCGCGTGAAAGTGCACCCTGGCGAACTTAATACGGTATCGTTTTATGTGAGAAACCCTGCATCAAGCAATATCGTAGCTCAGGCCATTCCCTCTGTATCCCCCGGAACGGCAGCACTGTACCTGAACAAGACTGAATGCTTCTGCTTCAATCAGCAGCCATTAGATGCGGGTAGTGAAGCCTATATGCCCATGCAGTTTTATGTAGACCCTCAGCTACCTGAAGAAATTACGTTTTTTACCTTGCAGTACACACTCTATGACGTCACAGCGCGAGCCAGTGACCTAACGACAACACCGAATCCCTTTATGGCTTCAACACCATCAAATGGCGAATAGGCCGAAGGGGTAAGGAGAAGAAAATGCAACCCGAAGTACAGAATCACGAATACCAAAAATATTATGTACCCGCACAAAGTCCATGGCCCATCGTAGGGGCCGTTGCTCTATTTCTTATCGCCGTAGGTGCGGGCAATTATGTGGTGCAAGCAACCAAAGGTGAAACAGGCTATGGCGGTCATATCCTTTTAGCGGGGATAGCAGTATTGCTCGTTATGCTTGTAGGTTGGTTTAAAAATCAAATAGACGAATCTATGGCAGGGCTTTACAGCGATCAGCTGGGGCGTTCATATCGACAAGGTATGAGCTGGTTTATCTTTTCAGAGGTGATGTTTTTCGCTGCGTTTTTCGGCGCCCTCTACTACGCGAGATTTATTTCCGTTCCGTGGCTGGGCGGCGCATCGAACAACGCTATGACCAATGAGGTCTTATGGCCGACCTTTGAGGCCATGTGGCCGCTGGTGTCAACGCCAGGCGGCACTTCCACACAGGAAATGAGTGCTGCGGGGTTGCCCACAATCAACACGGTTATCTTGCTTATCTCATCTATTACACTGCACTTCGCTCATGTGGGACTAGAGCAAAACAAACGCAAACAGCTAACCCTAATGCTGGGTATCACTATCTTACTTGGATGTGGGTTCTTGTTCCTACAGGTAGAAGAGTACATACATGCGTATCGCGACTTGGGGCTTACGCTTCAGTCAGGCATTTACGGCAACACCTTCTTTATGCTCACAGGGTTTCACGGCATGCATGTGACCCTTGGCACCATCATTCTAATTGTACTGTTTTTTAGGGTCTTGAAAGGCCATTTCACGCCTGAAAACCACTTCGCGTTTCAGGCGGGGAGCTGGTACTGGCACTTTGTAGATGTAGTGTGGGTCATGCTCTACATCTTTGTTTACGTACTTTAAAAGGAATCCCCAAACTCAGTAAGGCCTTGGGTTTGGGGTAATTAAACCGGTACCAATAGCGATAAGAATAATAATAACAATGACGGCAGAAGTGAGCACGCGTCGACCAATGTACTTACTCATAGGCCCTTTTGATGTGTCGTTTTTCATCATGATTCGCATCGCCATGAACAAGTTCACAATCATGTACAGCACCAACGCAACAAGGACTATTTTTATCAACATATTCACCTCTGTTTTTATTCTAATTTTGCATGGTGCGAAATAATCATGTTTTCTCGCACTCGCCACGTTATTCCTTGGTTACTCACGGGCTTTAGTGTGGCGATTATGTGCGGTTTAGGGTACTGGCAACTTGATCGCATGGTCCAAAAGCAACAACGCTTAGCTAGCATAGCGCAAAAGCAAAGTAATGGAACCTTGAGTTTAGAAGAGGCGTTGTCTCATGATGATCCTCGGGATATTACCGTATCGTTCAGCGGCGCAATAGACGCTAACCATGTGTTGCTATTAGATAATCAGATTCACAATCAGCGGGTGGGTTTCGATGTCATCGTACCGGTAAATACCAATGTCGGGTGGCTCTTGGTTAACTTTGGCTGGGTGCCTGCGCCAGACTTAACGCGCACGCTACCGGATATAAGTTTTACAAGCCAAACGCGCGAATTAATCGGCGTGCTTAGCGTGCCGGGTAACAACCCCTTAGTGAAAGAAACCAACATGGCTTTGTCGCAAAGCCCCGCGCTGGTACAACACATAGAATTCCCTGCACTAAGCAACGCCTTAGAGCGCAAACTTTTACCCTTTATTCTTCACCTTACCACGCCTGACCCCGCGTTTATTCGTGAACATCAGACCGTCGTAATGTCTCCTGAAAAGCACCTTGGCTATGCAGTTCAATGGTTTGGTTTAGCTATTGCCGCTGCAGCCATTGGCGGCTTTGCAATTAGTAAGAAAGGACGTAGTTATGAGTAATGCTGCTTCGAAAAAAACATTAATTATTATGGTAGCCGTGTTTGTTTTACCTGTTGTTTTGGCAAAGCTCGCACTTGATAACGATTGGTTTACTAAAGGCGCGACAAATAAAGGTCAGCTGCTCGCGCCGACCATCGACATGAGTGCGCTTTTAGAAAACGCGGAACCTAAATGGCGTTTGTTGTATGTGATGCCAAGTAAATGTGACGCAGTGTGCGAGAACGCACTTTTTAGCATTAACCAAGTGTGGCTTGCGCTAGGTAAAGAATCGGACCGTGCTCAAGCAGTGGTCGTTACTACCGCTTCAAGCGACCAAACTGCGATAGCCGCGCTAGAAGACTACCCTTTTGTCGAAACCTTACCCGTTACTACACCAACGGCGCTTGCCTCTAGCAGTGTTTATATTGTTGATACGCAAAATAACGCCATGCTCTTTTACGACATTAAAGACGATAGAAAAGACGCCGTGATGGAAAGCCGCAACATGCTGGCAGATATGAGAAAGCTCCTAAAATTATCGCGTATAGGATAATGGCCATGAAAAAATTAACCCTATTCAGTATTTTTTTGGCGGCGGTCGTTATTATTCTCGGTGCGTATACGCGTTTGACCGACGCGGGGCTAGGATGCCCCGACTGGCCTGGATGCTACGGTAATTTAACCGTGCCTTTGAGTGAGGAAAAAGTGGCACAAGCCAACGCTGCTTTTCCCGAACGTCCAGTTGAGGCGTTTAAGGCGTGGAATGAAATGATTCACCGCTATTTTGCAGGAACGCTGGGGCTGTGTGTTCTGGCTATTGCCATTATTGCTATTCGGCAGCGCGACAAAGGAATGCCCGTTAAATTACCTCTGTTACTGCTGGGGCTTATTATCTTCCAGGCAGCACTTGGTATGTGGACCGTGACGCTCAATCTGCTTCCCGTCGTAGTTATGGGGCATTTGCTGGGGGGCTTCTCTGTACTCTCTTGCCTGTTTATTCTCTACCTCCGCTTGCGCAACACCGCAGGCGATGCATCGAAAACTAAACAAGCGCCCATAGCGTCAGCTATGCATGATCAGGATATTACCGACTTACCTCAAGCCAAAGTCTTTCAACGAAACCTTAAACTTTTCGCCTTCATTGGGCTTGGCGTGCTTGTTACCCAGATTGCTCTTGGTGGATGGACTTCTGCCAATTATGCTGCGTTGGCCTGTACGGAAATGCCGGTCTGTGAAAGCGGTTGGCAGGAAAGAATTGATTTGGCAGGTGCATTCAGTGTGCCTGATGCAGACAACTATGAGTTTGGTGCTCACGATTACGGCGAACGAGTTACCATGCACATAGTGCATAGGTTCGGCGCGGTCATCACGTTTTTATACTTGCTAGCACTAGGTATAAGTGTGTTGGTAAGCCGCTACACCACAAGTAAACAAAAATATGTGGGTGCGTTTATGTTGGTAGCATTGTGCACGCAAGTGGCATTAGGACTTAGCAACATTATCTTTATGCTGCCACTGGCTATCGCTGTAATGCATAACGCGGTCGCAGCCGTGTTACTTCTCTCCCTACTCAACCTCATTTTTACCGTATTTTTGGCACTAGAAAACGATAACGTCTTCGGTACAGAAAAACGAAATACAGGCTCATTCTCAGGTTCGAAACCACTGCAGGGTGCAGGTGCATTTAGCATCCACGAAGCGCCTTTGCACGACCCTTTAAACGCGTCAACGTCTTCTCATATTCTCCCTAAAGCTCCAGGAGGTTTCCATGGCTAAATCGGTCTCTTTACATGCGCGCACTTCACGTCAGCACAATGTAGTCACGTGGCGAGATTACTATGAAATGACTAAGCCTAATGTCGTCATGTTGTTGCTGTTAACCGCGTTAGTAGGCATGTGTTTAGCTACGCCTTCGTGGGTAAACGCAACCGTACTTATCTGTGGCTTATTGGGTATTGGTATGTTGTCTGCGTCTGCTGCGGTTATTAATCACGTTGTCGACCATAAGATAGATAGTGTGATGGCGCGTACTTTTAATCGCCCCGTCGCAAAAGGCAAGGTTAGCGTAAACAACGCGCTGTGGTTTGCAGGCGTTTTAGGTGTGGTTGGATTTGTAGTGTTAGCTCTTTTTGTGAATATGCTAACCGCGTGGTTAACCTTAGCAAGTCTAGTAGGCTACGCGTTTATCTACACGATGTATTTAAAGCGAGCGACACCGCAAAACATCGTGATTGGCGGTTTAGCAGGGGCTGCTCCACCGCTTCTAGGTTGGACCGCGGTTACAGGGGAAATACATGCCCATGCCCTGCTTTTAGTGCTGATTATCTTTACCTGGACGCCGCCGCATTTTTGGGCGCTCGCTATTCATAGAGAAAAAGATTACGCCAAAGCGAAGGTGCCCATGCTGCCGGTAACCCACGGTGTGTCATTTACGAAAACGTCAGTGTTGCTGTATACAGTATTGTTGGGGCTTGTATGTTTGCTGCCCTATCTTACAGGCATGAGCGATCTCATTTATTTGATTGGCTCAAGTGTGCTTAACATTGGGTTTTTATACTATGCATTAAAGTTAAAATTCGATGCAGAGCCACAAACTGCAATGAAAACTTTTAGGTTTTCAATTATTCATCTCATGGTATTGTTTGTCGTATTACTCTTAGATCACTACATACCACTGAGTTTATGAATCAACGAACTACCGTCGGCCTTGTTGCATTTTTAGCGCTATGTGCAGGCATCGTAGGGGCGCTGTATATCGCGCCCCCAAATGTTGAAAGTCAGCCTGAATACTTTCAGACTTACCCAGAGCCGAGAGCATTATCACCGTTTTCACTTACATCTCATGAAGGTGAAGTGTTTGATAATTCGTCGCTTGAAGGGCAGTGGAGCTTAGTATTTGTGGGCTATACCTTCTGCCCCGATATTTGCCCAACTACCATGGCTGAACTGAACGGCATATATCCTGAACTAAAAGCATTAAATAGTGTCGAACCTATTCGAATTGTTTTTGTATCCGTTGATCCAAATCGCGATTCAATTGAAAGACTTTCAGAGTATGTGAGCTATTTTAATGAGGAGTTCATTGCCGTAACTGGAGAGCACAAGGCGCTATTCCCGTTTGTACGTAATTTAGGAATGATGTATGCCATTGCTGAAAGTACCGATAACCCCAACTATTTAGTTGATCACAGTGCATCTGTCGTACTTGTCGACCCTGAAGCTAGGGTGATAGGAAGATTCAAACCAAAAAGAGAGCCAGGAAAGCTATCGATAAGTGATTCCCAGCAAATATTGGCTGATATGCCAATAATAATCTCGAAGCAGTAATATGGAAATCAAAATAAGGCAAGGTGTGGCATCTGATGCTGCGCAAACTACGCCGCTTATATTGAATGCGGCGCAGTCTTTGTTAACGTCTATTTTTGGACAAAATAAAAATAAAACAGCTGAGGGCTACCTGTCTCATGCATGGGAGCTCGGTGGCGGGCAATATGGCTTTAAGAATCATTGGGTGGCGTGTAGCGGCGACGAAGTACTCGGTGTTGTGACCTCTTGGCACAGCAAACTTGGTGCAACATTTGATAGGGCGACCCTTGATAGCATCACATCGTACTTTACCCTCGATGAGGCTATGACAGTGCTCATGCGCAATCAGACCGTGGCCATCAATCTTACGCCGCCTACTAATACCGAACTCATGATAGGCCATCTGTCTGTTGAAGAAAGTGCCCGTCGAACGGGCGTGGGAACGATACTGGTAGATGCTATGCAAGCGCGAGCAGAAAAACTGAACAAACGTAAAGTGGTACTAGATGTTGAAGTGTCGAACGTGCCAGCCATTCGTTTCTATCAGCGTCATAGTTTTGAGGAAGAGTCGATAAATAAAGGTTTTATTCGATTTTCTAAACCTGTATAGGTAAGCGTTTCCTTATATAAGTGCGAGCCCAATCGATATGCGCTCGCGCTCAAGCCTAGATGTGCCTTATCGACATGCCCTAGTCTGGGTAATTGCCGTTCTCATCTGCCACAAAGAAAGGCGTAGAGTACCAATAATAACGCCCTGATTGCGCATTAGACGGTGCTGTACAATTCACACGTGAACGTCCTACTGGAAGCGTTTCATCGAGGGTAAACGTAAGCACATTTTCTTCTAGGCTAGTCTCGATAGGGTCGCCGCCGAAAAAACAATTTACTTGTGTAAGGCGAACATCGTCACTGTCTATCGTTAAACTAATGGGCGATGACAGGTTTCGCGCTGTCATACGAGGGTCTTTATGTGAACTTTGCGTCACTGGCATGGCAAGACTATTAAGCTTGGTCTTTAGCGTTGCCAAATTGGCGTAAGGACCGGCCGCGGGGAAGCGCGGTAGTGCCTGCATGTCGCTAGATGGGCCCACAGCCCCGGAATGCTGCCCGAATCCTATGTAACCTTCAGCTTTGAGCTTCCTAGCGAGCGCCGTATTGTACTCGCCAAATGGATAGGCTAAATATTTAAAACTGATATCTAATTTATCTTCTATCTTCTTTTCAGCACGTGCTACGTTTTGCCATACTTTTTCTAACCATGCGCGTTCTCCCATTTCCTGCTCACCGTTTAGCATATGAAGGTGGTCTAGCGTGTGGTTGGCAAAAACAACGCCATCGTTATGCATAGCAATAACTTGCTCCCATGTTAGCTGCTTAGGACCTACGCCGATTTCATCAGGGTTGATAAACACGGTATAGGGAAAACCTAGGTCAGCCAGTATTGGGTGAGCATTGTCTAAAATGTTTGCGTAGCCATCGTCAAACGTAATCGCAACTGCATTTTCTGGCAGTGTAGTGTTGTGTTGTATCGCAGAAACAACGTCCTGAAGCGAAACAACAGTGTGGTGTGCGTCCAAGTATTCCATGTGCGATTTAAAGGCTTCAGGTGAAATACTGGTACTGGCTGGTGTTGAAGACGACACATGGTGATAAAGCAAAATGGCGGCGTTAGGCGAGGTGCTCACACTAGAGTCGATGTTATTACCACTTTGTTCCTTTGTAGTGGAAGTCGCATCAGCAACAGGGTTTGCATCTGAGCTTGAAGCAATGCTAGGTGAGACCAACAAAACATTGAAAATTCCCGCAAGCATTGAAGATAAGATCTTCAAACGCGTACGACTCGTCGTTCTATTTTGAATTACATTGTTGGTTTTCATATCATCATCCACTGAGTGCCTAATCAAATTCAATAGCATGGTAAACTCCAAATAATGCGACTTGGCCAATCTTATACATGGTCAAGCTGGTACGCATTTCACTTATGCCGCTGCATAGGTTGATAGTATATAGCGAAATTAACCCCTACTGAGATCATTTATGTCCCCTGCCCAACTAACTCAGCGCTCCTTTTTTGACGACCATTCCCGTCTGTTGGCGTTAGCGCTTCCCATGATCTTAGCGAATATTACTACGCCTCTATTAGGTTTGGTGGATACCGCGGTTTTGGGACACATGTCTTTACCAGCCATGCTTGCAGGGGCTTCGGTGGGCGCACTTATCTTAACGCAAATATACTGGGTGTGCGGGTTTCTTCGCATGTCATCAACAGGCTTGAGTGCACAAGCTAAAGGCTCACCGAACAATACATTAGAGTCAGCAAAAGTGCTGTGGCAAACGGTGGCGGTTGCTCTAGTGCTGGGGGCTGTGGTACTTGCTCTTCAATCTCCTATCTTGTCTATAGGTTTAGCTTTAACTCAGCCAAACAGTGAAGTTGCCCTGCATCTTCAAGACTATTTTTCGACGCGGGTATGGGGCGCACCAGCTGCCATGCTTAATCTGGCATTAGTTGGATGGTTAGTAGGGCAGCAAAAAACGCGCAGCGTCATGGCTATTCAAATTGTGGGAAATTTATTGAATGCGGGACTCGATGTAGTGTTTGTGTTCGAGCTTGGTTTGTCTGTAGCTGGCGTGGCGCTGGCCAGTGTTATCGCTGAGTATACCATGGCTATAATGGCGCTAGCGGTGGCGTTTAAGCGCGTTGGCGGTGTCGCGGTGAGTGCATCGTGGTTTAACCGTGCAGCTCGGAAGGTACTGATGAAGCTTAACGGTGACATGCTATTACGTAACTTAGCATTACAGGGCTGCTTAGCGTTTCTCACCATTCAAGGTGCACGTTACGGGGAAACGTCGGCGGCCGTCAATGCCATACTCATGCAGTTCTTTGTTCTTATTGCATTGGGACTTGATGGCATAGCCTATGGGGTGGAAGCGCTGGTGGGTGAAGCCAAGGGGGCGTCAGACAGCAGCGAAGTGAAACGACGCACCTACCAAGGGTTAGTCTGGTCGAGTATTTTTGCCCTTGTTTATAGCTTGATATTTTTCGCTGGCGGTGAGGCCATTATCGCGCTGCTTACCGAACATAGTGACATTGTAAAAGCTGCGCTACCTTATCTTGGTTTAATGGTATTACTTCCTCTATTAGCGCATTGGTGTTTTTTGTACGATGGCGTATTTGTTGGCCTTACCCGAGCCAGCGCAATGCGAAATACCATGATAATTAGTGCACTAGGCGTGTACTTCCCCGTTTGGTATCTCACCAAAAACCAAGGTAATGTCAGCCTGTGGTACGCCCTTCTTGCCTTCTTGCTCGCCCGGGGCGTGACATTGGCTTGGAGCTTTTATCGGTTAAATAAACGCGGTGAGCTAGCGATACCGCAAAGCTAGAGTTTTATAATGCTTCGCTGACCTTACTTAGGGAAGGCGTGCTGAGCACGCTGCCTCTCTCAGTTTTTCTAGGGCATCATTCAGTATTATTCTTGCTACTGTGTTTTTTTCGCGGTTCTTTTTTGCACAATGATAATAGTATGTAGTTCAGGGTGCTGATCGAATTCAACGTGACGAACAAACCCGCCTGCTTCAATCAATATTTCTATGTATCTATGTAGCCCCAGCGAGGCGTAGTAGACTTCTGGACCCATCACTTCGTTTGTGTGTTGGCCGCTTTCATCTGTACCCCCACAGCTAAAAAGCAACACTCCGTCATCGTCTAAGTGAGCCACTAGCTTCTTAAGCAAAGGCTCTTGCTGCGTTAGGGGAATATGCCAAAAGCTATCCCAAGCGCTAATAAACGAATAGTGCTTGGGGATAGTGAATGTACACACGTCGGCGCAATAGAAGGTATGAGCGGGTAATTGGGACGTCGCAATGGCCAGCATATCTTTGGAAACATCAATGCCTTCGTAAGCTAGCCCTGCGCTTTCGATAATCGGAACAAAACGATTGGTGCATCCGCAACCTATGTCTAGTGCGTAGCCTCGTTTCTTTGGTTTGTCTTTATTGCTCGCTTCGCCCTTACCAAGCGCTTCTCCCTTATCAAGCGCTTCGCTGGGCACCGTATCAGGCTCTTGTGATGGGGTGTCCGCTAAAAATGACAATGCTTTTTGGTAGGCGGTTAACCCATTTTTCTGATTAAATTCAGGACGAGTCCAAAGGTGTGTAATGGTGTCGTAGGCCTTGCCAGTTTCTTCAGGTGTCATATTCCCTCTGTTAGCTGCGCTTTTACTGGTTCAAGGTTAATTCATCTAGCAACAATGTATAGTGCAAAGAAGAGAAAAGGCGAAACCCGTTTAGGATATTGAGCGGCCAGACAGTAACACCTATGTAGTTTCGTTTGGTTAGGGCTTATATGTAGACATAACTAGGCATTACCCAAAACGCTATTACTCAAAGTGCTATTATTCAAAGGGCTTTGGGCCAAATAGACAGCTAAAAGTGAATAGCCTGCAAAAAGAGCGTGATCATTTAAGCAGGCAGCACTTGAGCTATTTTCTTACGATGTGCGTGGCACAGAGCTTGTTGCCTGCTGGGTCTCGCAGATAAGCAAGATACAGCTGGCGTTCCCCATTGCCTCGAATACCCGGTGGGTCCTCGCATGGCACGCCCCCATTCTCGCTTCCTACTTTATGCCATTCATCAACGATGTCTGGTGTTCGAGCGGCAAGGCCGAGTGTGGTGCCATTACCGTGTGTGGCAGCCTCTCCGTTAATCGGCTTTGTTAGCGCTAAAATACCTTTCGGCGTATAGTAAAAAACCCGTCCGTATTCATCAAAAACGCCTGGTTCGTATCCTAATACTCCTAAAATAGCATCGTAGAATTTTTTTGATGCTTCAAGGTCGTTCGCACCAATCATTACGTGGCTAAACATAGCTGTGTCCTCTGAAAATAGTAGGGCCAATTCCCTTTTATCAAAGTTAGGTTATGTGTGTTTCGCTACTTACCCTTTGCTAACGCTTTAGGGAGCTAATGCAAAATCTACCGCAGCTGAAGCATGAATAGCGGTAGTATCGTATAACTTAACTTTGGTGTGATGTTGTTGAACTAATAAGGCAATTTCTGTGCAGCCTAAAATGATGCCTTCAGCACCCTCGGCCGCCAGTTCATTTATAATGTCAATATACGCGTTACGGGATTCAACACAAATCACGCCCTTGCATAATTGTTCATAAATAATGTTATGAACCGTGTCTCGTTGTTGGGCATTTGGAGTAACAACCTCAATGCCAAAAATCTCTTTAAGGCGGGATGTATAAAAGGTTTGTTCCATGGTGAAGCGGGTGCCCAGTAGCCCAACTTTCTTAACCCTATCTTGTTGCAACACGCACCCCGTAGCGTCGGCAATGTGAATAAGTGGAATAGTGATCTTCTGCTCTATGTCAGCTGCTACTTTGTGCATGGTATTGGTACAAATTAATATGGCTTTTGCCCCCGCAGTTTCTAAGTGCTTCGCCTCGCGGATCAGTATATCGGCGGTTTTATCCCATTCTCCTTTATGCTGAAGCTGCTCTATGTGGGCAAAGTCAACGCTGCTTATTATCAGCGGTGCGCTATGAAGGCCGCCAAGTCGAGCATTTACACCACGGTTTATGGCTTGATAGTAACTGACCGTTGATTCCCAACTCATTCCGCCAAGCAGGCCCAGCTTCTTTGTTGTATTCACCACAGCTCCCTTTTATTTTGTTAGGCACTTTGCGCAACCTCTAATCTACCTATAACCTGAGACGAGCGCTAGGCGAACATAAATGAACGGGAGACAGCTGCGTAATGTAGAGTATGGCGTATGGGTAAAACTGAGTGCAAGCGACTGGCTTACATAAAGAATAGGGCAAGAAGATATGGCGTAGAGCCGGAAGTAATCAGAATTTAGGCGGCGGCTTTTTGTTTTTCATAAAAGAAAAGCGCTGAATAAAAATTCCCCAGTAACCCAACATGGCGATAGCGAAACCGACAAATAATATAAGAAGGCTCAGGTAATGCAGCGTGATATGAAGTTCACTTAAGGTAAACAACAGCAAGACGCCGACAACGAAAATAGATAGACCTATTTTGAATCGTTGCCAGCTTTTGTGAATGTCTTGCTTTAGCATGAGATAGTTATCGAGATATGCACTTAAGCAAGTGCAATATTACGCTTAGTAGTAAGAGTGCTCACCCGCTTGGTGCTCAGTCGCATCGCGCACGCCCTTAAGCTCGCCAGCGAATTGCTCGACCATTTGCTTCTCAATACCTTCTTTAAGCGTTACGTCTACCATTGAGCAACCATTGCAGCCGCCGCCGAACTGAAGTATGGCATAGCCATCGTCAGTCAGTTCTGTCAATACAACATTGCCACCATGGCTCGCTAACTGAGGATTGATTTCCGACTCAATCATATAGTTAATTCGCTCAATTAATGGTGCGTCGTCAGACACTTTACGCGCTTTTGCATTAGGTGCTTTTAAGGTTAACTGTGAGCCCATTTGATCGGTAACGTAGTCAATTTCCGCTTCCTCTAAATAAGGCGCGCTTTCTTCATCTACGACCGCATCGAAACCATTAAATGGCAAACGGGTATCTGTTTCTTCAACCGCGTCTGGTGGGCAATAGGACACGCCACACTCAGCCGACGAAGTGCCCGGATTTACGACGAATACACGAATATTCGTGCCAGACTCTTGTTTACTCAACAGTTTTACGAAGTGAGCCTGGGCTTCTTCTGATATAGTTATCATCAGCAAGTCCTACATATTTTGAAATTTGGATTATTGTATCAAATTTACCTGAGTAAAACAGTCAGGTATTAATTAAATAAATTATTCCAGTGAATCGAATTTGTTGAGAGGCGTGCACATCGACACTATTCTCAACCATAACAACAAGACGGGAAGCGCTATGTTCGCGAAATTGCATTACACCGCCAAAAAGAATCCATTCTCACTCGTTTCATTATTAGCCCTTGGTACCATCGCCTTTGGGGCAACAGCCAGTCAGAAATCATTAGCACAACCCGCCTCTGCTTCAACTGTTACTATTGCACCTGATGTAGGCGGGCAGCCGGTGACAGCATACTTACCTGACACGGTATCCTACAACCCAGCTATTCCCACGCCTGAATCGATACTAGGCGCCAACATTGGCGAGTGGCATGTGCGTCACGACCAAGTCGTCAATTATATGAAACTACTTGCCGAGAAGTCTGACCGTATCACCATTGAAGAAACCGGCCGTACTCACGAAAACCGCCCACTTCTGTTACTGACAATCACAGCGCCCTCAAATAGAAACAATATTGAGGCGATGAGGCAGCAACACATTGATGCAATGGAAAGCGGCAAGAAAGTAGGTAGCGATGCTCCCCTTATTTTCTACATGGGCTACAGTATTCACGGTAACGAGCCTTCCGGAACCAATGCTTCACTTGCGTTGGCTTATTATTTGGCCGCGGCTGAAGGTAAAGAAATTGATGCCTTGTTGAATAACAATATTGTGCTGTTTGATCCGTCTTTCAACCCCGACGGGCTTTCTCGATTTGCTCAGTGGGCAAATATGCACAAGGGCAAGCAGCTGGTTTCTGACAGTCGACATCGTGAACACGATGAGGGGTGGCCGTCAGGTAGAACAAATCATTACTGGTTTGATTTAAACCGCGACTGGCTATTGCTGGCGCACCCAGAGTCGCAGGCGCGAATTAAACAGTTTCATAAATGGCGCCCACATATCCTCACCGATTTTCATGAGATGGGGACAGACAGCACCTATTTTTTCCAGCCTGGTGTGCGCTCGCG
The DNA here is from genome assembly GCF_054960375.1 of Alteromonas sp. G4i35. Classification (NCBI taxonomy): domain Bacteria; kingdom Pseudomonadati; phylum Pseudomonadota; class Gammaproteobacteria; order Alteromonadales; family Alteromonadaceae; genus Alteromonas; species Alteromonas sp. G4i35. The sequence goes on from NZ_JBHNZD010000009.1 coordinate 144,119, forward strand.
TAAAAATCCACTGACGCCTGATGAGAACGTAACGCTAACTGAAGCGCTTGCCCAGTATCATGCTGCCGCGTTTGATGAGCAAGGGGAGCTCTATTTTACCCAAGAAGCGTTTGACGATTTCTACGCAGGCAAAGGCTCGACCTACCCAGATTTACACGGCAGTGTGGGTATTCTTTTTGAGCAAGCAAGCTCACGGGGCCACATTCAGGACTCTATTAATGGCAAGCTTGCCTTCAAAGACACCATAGCAAATCAAATTACTACGTCTTTAAGCACTTTTAGAGGCGCATTGGCAAATAAGGCTGCTATTCTCGATTATCAATCGGGTTTTGTTAAGAGCACACAGTCACTGGCTGAAAAGGATGAGCAGGTAGGTTTTGTTGTTAGTGCATCGAATGACACAGCTCGCTTTAACGCATTTGTTGCATTGCTTGAACAGCATCATATTAATTACGAGGTGTTAACGAAAGATGTTGAGGTAAGCAAAGTTCGCTATGGTGCAGGTAGCGCGATTTATATTCCTTCAAACCAGCCTCAATACCGTTTAGTAAAGTCAATTTTCTCTACCCAAACCTCGTTTGAGAACAACACGTTTTACGATGTATCAACGTGGAATTTGGCTTTGGCTTTCAATTTGGATTACGCGCCTCTAGATAGGGGCGATGCGCGAAGCCTAAAACTTAGCGACAGCACCGCACTTGCACAACCAACACTTAACGATATCCATCCAGATGCATACGCGTATGCGTTTTCATGGCAGCAGTACTATGCGCCAGCCATGCTGCAAACGCTATTGGAAGCAGGCGTGAAGGTACGCAGCAGTGAAGAAGCGTTCTCTGCTATTAAATATGACGGGAAAAACGTTGAGCTTCAGCCTGGCAGTATTATTGTGCCTAAAGGTTTGGGTCAGCCAGAAAACCTGGCGGCTATTTTGCGTGAAGCGCAACAGCAACTTCAGGTGCCTGTGTTTAGTTTGCGCAGTGGGTTAACACCCACTGGGCACGATTTGGGTAGCCGGAGCATGGCACCTGTTACCTTGCCACAGGTGTTAATAGTGGGCGGCGAAGGCACCAGTGAATACGAAGCAGGTGAAATATGGCACTATTTCGACACAAAAGTGGGGCTGGCTGCCAGTATTGTTGAGCAACAACATCTGACAAGCGCGCTTAATGATCCGAGCGTTACTTATACGCACCTTTTATTCCCTAGCGGTGGATATCGCTTTACCGAAAGTGAAAGAACTCAAATTGAGCAGTGGGTGAAAGCCGGTGGCGTGATCGTGGGGCAGAAATCCGCGTTGCGTTATTTCGCTCAACATAAATGGTTAGACGTAGAAATTGTTAGTCGAGAGAGTATTGATAACGCGTTCGATGAAAGCGAACTCAGCTATAAAGATGGCGCATCGTTATACGCCAGAAAGTTGGTGGCTGGCGCTGTGTTTGAAGCCAATATCGACAATACTCATCCATTGTTCTACGGCTATGATGACGACACACTGCCCATGTTTAAAACCAATAATATGATAGTGGAGGCCAGTAGCTCACCCTTTATAACACCTGCACGCTACACTGATGAGCCTCTCATGGCTGGGTTTAGTGACAAAAGAATGGTTGCGCTAATGGCTGAATCAACTGCTGTGACGACTCAAAAAATGGGGCGCGGCGTTATCATTGGCTTTACCGACAATACGCAGTTTAGAGGGTACTGGTATGGCACGAACAAGATGCTGGCCAATGCAATCTACCAGTCTCACTTTATTCGCTAAATCAGCTTGAAAGGCGCGGCGAATGCCGCGCTTTTCAGTATCACCGCTTCTGCTCACTAGGCTTTCTGATACAGACTGCTTTTAGGCGGTGGCGTAAATGCCGCGACCCACACCTGAATGTGTAAATTTGGGTAGCGTTTTTTGAGCCTTTTACTCAATGTATTCACGGTCACGCCGGTGGTGAGTACGTCATCGACGATTGCAACGCTGAAGTTGCTGCCATCTTTAATGCCTTGCGCTATTGCTATCTCATCATCGATACACTGCGTCGATAGACTAAATACACGGCTTGCGTTTTCGGCTCTCGCCATTTTGGATAAGTGATGCTGCACGCTAAAGCCCCGTCGTTTGGCCCACGACTGGTTAACTGGAACATTCAGCTCACTGCTTATGCTTTCACACAGAAGCGTAGCCTGATTGTAGTGCCGTGTAGCAAGTCGCCATGCACTAATTGGCACCGGAAGCAGCACATTGGGCACTGATAAAGTGCACTGTCGCATTTTATGGACAAACCAGTTACTTAATACTTTTCCTGCCGTAAGGGAATGCGTAAACTTTAACTGGTGAACCAGCGATGACATTGGCCACGTATGAAGTCCCAAAACGCGTAACGCGTCATAGTGGCTATGCTTGACGTGGCCTGCCACAGGGCCATATTGAAGTAAGTTACTTCCGTGCAACGTGGCATCGAAAAAAAATATGTCATCTTCACACCAGTGACATACTGGCGTAGGACTTGCCTGATAACATAGCAAGCATGAAAGGTTCATAGTGTTGATTCCATCAACTTCCTTGAATTGTCGAACGTCGACCTGTTTTCATTATTTCGTGTTGCCTCAAAAACACGTGACTGCCTAAGGAGGTGTAAATGGAAAGTTTGCATACAAACGGCGAGCTTGTCACCCGTACTCAGGGTACAGGCGTAGATGTGGTATTTCTTCATGGTTGGGGTATGAACAGCGGAGCGTTCACATCCTTTATTCCTTATTTAAGCGATAATTTTCGCGTCACCACCATAGATCTTCCTGGGTTTGGGGAAAATGCAGAGTTCGTCCCGTCACCGTATAACGTGGAAACATTGGCTCAATCCATTGTGAACCAGCTTCCAAACCAGTGTGTGTTGGTTGGGTGGTCATTAGGTGGCCTAGTTGCGCAAAAGTTAGCGCTGTTAGCACCAGAAAAACTTACCGGACTGGTAACGATTGCTTCAACACCTCGATTTATAGCAGGGCCTTGTTGGCCGGGTATTGCTGCCGATTTACTTTCAATGTTCGAGACTCAGCTTGAAAAGAACTATCAGAAAACACTGGAACGTTTTTTGGCAATTCAAGCGATGGGCAGCGAAACGGCAAAGCAGGATATTAAGGCGATCAGAGAACAGGTAACCCAATTCCCAGATCCCGCCGAGGAAGCGCTTAAGAAAGGTTTACGCATATTGTCTACTGAAGATATGCGTCAAGACGTGGGGCGAATAACTACACCCACGTTACGATTGTATGGCAGGTTAGATAGTCTAGTGCCGACCAGCGGAATAGATCGTATATGTGAGCTACATCCGCAGGCTGATACCGTTGTTCTGCCTCATGCGTCGCATGCGCCGTTTATTTCACATCCTCAGCAAACTGCTGACATTTTATTTCGCTTTGCCGCTGGCGTTTACCAGCAAAAGGCGTCTTAATAAAGCGATGACATGAAGCTTCAAACCGCGGCTTGCCGATAGTTTGAAGCTTTTCTTATCTTTGACAGCTTAATAAAAATCGCCTGCTTACAATAAGTTAATGACAGGGTGTGATACATGTCTTTCCATTTGTGTGAAATTGGTTAATAATTGCACATGAGAGGTTAGGGGTAGTGTATGACAAGTATTGATGGTTTAGGTGCAGGCTCTGCATTTGCAGCGGCTCAATATGGTTTACAAAATGCCAGCGACGGAATTTCGCAGGCAGCATCAAATATTGCTCAGCGAACTGCTGAGGATGCGGTAGCACCCGCTCAACCTATTGCGACCAATACCGACACAATAAACACGTCATCGAATTCAACGTCTACCTCCACGCGTCTCACTGACGACTTAATCGCGCTCAATGTAAACGAACGTAATGCCCAAGCCTCTGCCAAAGTATTAGGTGTTGCCGATGAGATGCTTGGTACCATCATAGACGTGCTTGCGTAGGTGGAACAGTTACGGTGAATATCGTTACACCAATCCTTAACGCCATTGCTTATCCCACGGCGAACATAAATACAGAGTCTGCACGTAGAGATAACGTGCAGCGTGAAACTATTCCTCAAGCGTCAGATTCCCAGCAAGGGGCTTCTCAAAAAGGCTTGGGGTCAGAAGCCGATAAAGCGAAGAGCCCCGGCCAGCCGCCAGCGCCGGTTACTTACGAACGCCCTCAGGTACAAACAGAACTTCAAGCTGCCTTTCAAAACGTATTTGGGCAACAGAAAGATAATGCGCAAGATGAGAGTGCAGGCAAGCAGGGCGCGCAAGACAGGCAACAAGAACAGCAAGAGAAACAAGACGCTGCTGAAATTGAGCAGTTAAAAGCCCGGGATCAGGAAGTGAGGGTTCACGAGCAAGCGCATGCTTCAACAGGCGGTCAGTACGCCGGTGCTCCGCAGTATGAATACACTACAGGCCCTGACAATAAACGCTATGTGACCGATGGCGAAGTGTCGATTGATGTTTCAGAAGAAAAAACGCCAGAGGAAACGCTGAAAAAAATGGAGCAAGTGCGCGCAGCCGCCCTCGCACCAGCTGAACCTTCATCACAAGATTTAAAAGTGGCTGCAGAGGCTTCTCAAAAAGCCACAGAGGCCCGTAGCGAGATTGCCAAAGGCCAAACAGAAACGGCTTCAGCAGGTTCTACCTCAGCACAAAGCAATGGCATTGTTGCAGACACTGGGGCAGCCGTGCAGCCCGATACAAATATAGGCACCGCAACCGATTCTATTGCGGATATGGTGTTAGATAATCAATCTTCATCAGCAGACACACAAGGCTTTCAGGCAAATGAGTCTAATGTGATGCAAACACGAATTGGCCGCATTCAAAATGCTTATTTGCAAGCTTACACCCCCTCTAGAGAAGGTTTATCGCTTCAAGCATGATAACGTGCAATTAACGCTAGCTGCTTAACATTGCACGAACGATTTAGCCCGTCATAGCTAAGGGCTAAATCGCGAAAAAAGCACTTTCACTTCCCTTGCATTGCCTTCAAACCAGCAGGCCCTAATAATCCAGTATTGCCTTTGTAAACGGATATTTAGGTGAGCCGCCAGTGATGTCTGAAAGTACCGAGTTCATGGTATCTACGTCGCTATCGAAGCCGCCGTGGGACGTGGCGGCGGTGGCATCACCTACTTTCCCCTCACTGTACTTAAACGTCACGTTAGGCAGCGGCTGATTAAACACAGCCATACCTAACAAGGGCATCTCTGGTTTGGATTCAAACGCATTTGATACTAAATAGAGCAACGACTTCTGGTAAATGCGCGCCACGTGGTCATCTTTTTCCAACGCTTCAGATAAGTTGTAAACCGTGGTCGATTCAATGTGTTTCCTTTCGATAAGCTCAGAGAGCTTTTCGTTGAATAAGGGGTAGCTAATGGCTGGAGCCAGTAAATGCAGACTCTTAATCGTTATGTTTTCATCAACTTTACACAGCCTAGATAGGCTGTGGGCATGAAAAATAGAGCCTGCCGAATGACCGACGACATGCAGCTTAATATCTGAATTGCCTTTCAAGTAGGCGGCCAATTGCGTTAGGAAGTACGTACCATCTGATGTGGTACGGGTAAAGGGCGTGCAAGCGTCTGATTTCATTTCTCGCCACAGTGCGCCGCCTACTTTACGTGTTGCCCATTCTAGTATGCGGTCAGTGTAGTCAGTGAAGGCTCCAACTTTGTTGCTAATCTCTTTATTCTTAAAGCCCAGAATATCCTTGAGTTCTTCTAGCATACCCGTGTCGTACATGAAGTGAATGGGGTAAATATCGTTTTTAAGAAAGGTGTCTTTCATTGCTGCAATGCGTTTAGCCGAAGCTTTTATGCTATTTAAGCCGCCGTGTGCATATAGCATTACATGGCGATGGTTACTTTCGGAAAGTTTTTCAATAATGGCATCGACGTGGTTTTTATTGCTCCAATATTTACTTCTGGTATCAAAGTGTCCGTCGTCGAAATGAACGAAGTGATCTTGAATGCTCACCCGTGGTGTGGAGCGAGAAAACAAACCCTGTGCAATAGAGCGCGTAGCCTGATGGTAAGTTCCTGTGCCTGAAATAGGAAGTGCGAGTTGAACAACCCATGCATCCATAACGTTTAACGCCCAGTCATCGTAACGCCAAAGTGCCAGCCCTGACTTCTTCCAATCCGTCCCCCAGGAGTTTTGGATCCAGAACCCTTCATCGTTATAGCCAACAATGGCAAACGCATGGCCACCCATGGGTTCAGGCCTTAGGCTTATTACATCACCTTCGCTATCTTTCCAGCCTTCATGAATTCTGGCAGAAACAAAGATTACGCCCACTTCGTTAAGCGCCGCATGAAAATCGCTAATTTCTCGTTCAATACGGTAGTACGCACCTAGCCTGTGATTGCTTGCATTGTTAGCAATAGCTAGGGTCATTTCAAATTCGTTGCTGTGCTTAATATCTTCAGTTAGTGACTCGTTACATACGCCACTGTTGTACCACCCCTTAATTGCACCGCGGCAGCTAGAGCCTTCATACGCTTCACCTAACCACTCATCATTACGTTTAGCCATGGCATAAAGCATCCACGGGCTAACAGTATGTTTTCGGCCTTGCTGACGGTAAATGAAATTAATGGTAGCGGCCAATGCAAAGCCGGTACACGCTCCATCTTTTCCTTGGTCTAAAATAACCAAATTGCCTGGCGGGTCGATAAAAGGCTTAAGTGGAGTAAGATTCGGTTGGTAATAACGATCCCGAAGGTCGGGGTAATCGGCGCTGACATTCAGCATGTTTTTTGAGACAGGCGAGTTCATAAAATCATCCTTTGATGAGGGCAGATAATCTTTGCTGTACAGTTGGATGATTACGCTCGTACACCAAAGGTTAGTGGCCCTTAGCTCATTATGGTTGTCCGAAAGTGCTGCCTAGAAAAAGGCTGTGGTCAAATGAGCAACATTACCTTCGTTAAACGTTAAGGCTCTAAAAGCATGTCAACGGCCTTGCTAAACGCTACCAATATACGAACTTCGGTTTCGGTGTGACCTACACCTCTTCATTATTTCGGTATTCTCTATTTTGGTGCTTTTGGTTAAAGAGTTTTTGGGCACATAAAATTTCTATGCGCCCGAACTAATGTACCACAATCTAATGTAGCAAAAACGGCAGGCTAAATGGAAGCGTGATACAAAAAGGGCCTGTCAGTGACAGGCCCTCTATAAGCAACAGTAAATTCGCTACTGTTTACTTTTTTGCTTTAGCAAATGCATCAGCAAAGGCGTTGCCCATGGCGCTGTTTTGAGGCTGGCTGTTGCGATTGCCGCCACCCTGATTTGAACGAGGGTTTGCTTTTGCGTTAGCACGCCCAGCCCCTTTACTTTGTGGTTTTCCTGCTGCTGGTTTACCGCCTGCATTATTGCTTTGACTCGGTGTATCGTCTAAGCGCATGGTGAAGGAGATACGCTTGCGAGGTACGTCAACTTCAAGCACTTTTACTTTGACGATATCGCCTGCTTTAACTACCTCGCGTGGGTCTGAGATAAACTTGTTAGTCAGTGCTGAAATATGCACCAGTCCATCCTGATGTACGCCTACATCAACGAACGCGCCAAAATTGGCTACGTTGCTAACCACACCCTCTAAAATCATGCCTGGTTTAAGATCGTTAATGGTTTCAACGCCTTCTTTAAACGCGGCAGTTTTAAATTCTGGACGAGGATCGCGGCCTGGTTTATCCAGCTCTTTTAGAATGTCTTTAACCGTTGGCAAACCGAATGCGTCGCTGGTAAAGGTGTCTGGCGACAGGCTTTTTAGCAGCTCGGTATTGCCGATGATGTCATTAACAGCAACAGCAGTCGTATCTACAATTTTATCTACTACTGGGTACGCTTCGGGGTGAACCGCAGAGGCATCAAGTGGGTTTGTGCCGTTTACAATGCGAAGGAAGCCTGCCGCTTGCTCAAAGGCTTTAGGCCCTAAACGTTCGACTTTCAATAGCGCTTTACGGTCTGGGAAAGCACCATTGATGTCTCTGAAATTAACAATGTTATGCGCTAGGGTTTTATTTAAGCCCGATACATAGCTCAAAAGCGCGGGCGATGCAGTGTTTAAGTCAACGCCAACGGCGTTTACACAGTCTTCAATAACACGGTCTAGCGACTTGCCTAACTGGCTTTGGCTTACGTCATGCTGATATTGGCCTACACCAATAGCTTTAGGCTCAATTTTAACCAGCTCTGCCAGCGGGTCTTGCAAGCGTCGAGCGATAGACACTGCGCCGCGGATTGACACGTCAAGGTCAGGCAATTCTTTTGAAGCAAGCTCAGAGGCTGAATACACCGATGCACCCGCTTCACTGACCATAATTTTTTGTGCAGTAAGCTCGCTGTTGTTCTTGAGCATTTCGCCAACGAGTTTGTCGGTTTCGCGTGAGCCTGTACCGTTGCCAATGCTGATCAAATCTACCTTGTATTGCTTGCACAAAGTGGTGAGCGTACGAATAGATTTATCCCACTGGTTTTGTGGTGCATGTGGGAATATGGTGTTGGTTGCGACCACTTTTCCTGTGCTGTCTACGACCGCTACCTTAACGCCGGTTCTCAAACCTGGATCTAAACCCATAGTGGTTTTTGCACCTGCAGGTGCAGCCATCAACAGGTCGTTTAAGTTTTTAGCGAATACCTCAATGGCTTCCTCTTCAGCGCGCTCACGAAGGGCGCTGAATAGCTCAGTTTCCATGTGTAAACCAATTTTGATTTTCCACGTCCACTGTACAACTTGAGCTAAGAAGTCATCTGCACCACGGCCGCGGTGCATAATATCGTAATGGCTGGCAATAATATGTTCGCAATGCGATGGGCCGTTGTCTTCTGACTGCGGGTCGGCATCTAGCTGAATGTGTAGCATGCCTTCGTTGCGGCCTCTAAACATCGCCAGCGCGCGGTGAGATGGTACGTTCTTGTACTTTTCACTGTGTTCGAAATAGTCTTTATATTTGGCGGCTTCTTGCTCTTTACCTGATACAACCGTGCTTTTTACATAAGCGTTTTCAGTTAAGTACTTGCGCACTTTTGCCAGCAGTGTAGCGTCTTCGGCGAAGCGCTCCATTAAGATATAGCGGGCGCCTTCTAATGCTGCTTTAGTATCAGCAATGCCACTATCTGCGTTAACGTATTCGCTTGCTGCACTTTCAGCATCGGTATCTGGGGTAGAGAATAAGGTATCAGCGAGAGGTTCAAGGCCTGCTTCAATCGCTATTTGGCCTTTAGTGCGTCGGCGAGGCTTGTACGGTAAGTACAAATCTTCCAAGGTAGTTTTGCTGTCAGCACTGGTGATACTGCTTTTAAGCTCGTCGGTTAGTTTGCCCTGTTCCTCGATAGATTTAAGGATTACATCGCGGCGCTCTTCAAGCTCTCGCAGGTAGGTTAAGCGCTGCTCCAAGGTACGCAGCTGTGTGTCATCAAGGCCTTGTGTCACTTCTTTTCGGTAGCGCGCGATAAAAGGTACGGTAGACCCTTCATCAAGAAGTTTAACAGCGGCAGTTACTTGCGAAGGTTGAACGCTAAGTTCATCTGCAATTTTATTGATAATCATAAGTCGCTCTAAGATACTAAAAATTCGCGTCAGGCAATGGCGAATAAACGGTGTGTGAAAGGCTTATATACACAGCGTCGGTAGTGAAAATAGGAGCGGTGAGTATATCACCGCGGTGTAGGGGAAGTCGTCTGATCATTGTGTTACAAATGGGTGATTAAATAGGGCATATTAGTGCTCACAGTTTGTCTGTTGCGTCGTACCAAATACGGTTTATCCACCACTCTTTCGTGCCCGTTTCGGTTTTTACAACAAACTCATCGTCTTCTTCTTTGCCAAGCAGTGCTCGCGCCATCGGAGAGTCGATAGAAATGTAATCCTTTCGGCCGAAAATTTCGTCGTAGCCCACGAGCCTAAGTTCCATCACCTTGCCCGCTTCGTTTTCAATTTCAACCCAGGCACCAAAGAAGACCTTACCCTCTTGCTGTGAATCGTAGTCCACAACCTTTAGGTTTTCCAAGCACTTGCGAAGATAGCGTACGCGGCGATCAATTTCCCGTAACTTCTTCTTATTGTACTGGTAGTCGGCATTCTCGCTTCTGTCACCAAGGCTCGCTGCCCAGGTTACCTTGCGAGTAATTTCAGGTCGTTCTTCACGCCACAAGAAATCCAGTTCTTGTTTAAGCTTTAAGTAGCCCTTTCGAGTGATAAGCGGTGTTTTCACAATGTCCTATAAATAATCCAGCTAATTACCCCTACTTTATGTGGGTAATAAGGCAAAACGCAATCTTTCTGTACGTCAAAAAGTGACAAAAGAGCCAGATTGAATAATTATTGAACATAAACCTTTCGTTTAGTGTCGTAGTATAAATAATAGTCAAACCATTAGGGGAAATGAATGCGTAACAGGATACCAATGTTGAACCGTCGAAGGTCGGGGAACGATCCGTTCCAAACCAGCGGTACTATCATCGGTTTTATGCTGTTTTTAAGTGGCGCGCTGTTATTGTTGTATGCCTTGCTTGATATCGTTGTTCGCTTAAATAGTATGCAAACCGTGATATATCTTATTTTAGGTTGTGCTATGTATAAGGTGGGTCAGTCTCTGTTAAATCATTTTGCTACGTTTAAGGTACACACAGAAAGACGGCGCGCCCCTCAGCGTTAAAACCTTTTGTTTTAAGCACCAAGTTTTAAGGCGAAATTGTTCCAAAAAGGCTTGGAATAGACCGTGAAATTTGGTCGATTTAGACTAAGCTTATTAGTGTAATTCGAGGCACCAAGCATATTGAATAACCCACTTTACTATTTGGGTACGCGCGTGGTGAAAACCCACTGGCTCGTAGGGAAAAGGTAAGCAAGGATCACGCTGACTCACTAAAACAAAAAAGCCGACGCTATGCGTCGGCTTTCTCTTTTTCTTAAAGCACTAACTTATTCCGTTGGCGCTTCTGCTTCAGGCTTAACCACTTCTAGCAACTCAACGTCAAAGATAAGCGTCGAGTTTGGCGTGATTGCGCCAGTAGAACGCGCACCATAAGCAAGTTCAGATGGGATATGGAAGCGATACTTTGCGCCTTCTTTCATCAATTGAACGCCTTCAGTCCAACCAGAAATAACGCGATTAAGTGGAAATTCTGCTGGCTCGCCACGCTTGTAAGATGAGTCGAACTCTGTGCCATCTAGCAAGGTGCCACGGTAGTGAACTTTAACCATGTCTGTCGCTTCTGGGCTTGCACCCTCGCCTTCTTCAAGTACTTCGTACTGAAGACCAGACTCGGTAGTTACCACACCTTCTTTCTTACCGTTTTCTTCTAGGTAAGCTAGGCCTGCTTCAATATTTTTTTCAGCGGCTTGTTCCGCCATTTCTTGCTGCTTAGCGCGAAGTACTTCTTCGCCTTGTTGAGCGATTTGCTGAATCTGCTCTGGCGTAAACTTAAGGGTGTCGTTTAGACCGTCTTTAAAGCCTTGTTGTAGCGCATCTTGGTCTAATGTTAAACCCAGTTGCTCTTGTTGTTCGGCACGGTTGCTAACGAACAAACCCATGCTTGCGCCCATGGCGTAAGCTTGCTTTTGCGTATCTGTCATTTCTTCTGCTGAAACAGAAGTTGTTTTTGCACTATCAGCGCTTGTAGAAGCGGCCTCATCAGATGTATTTGGCTGGCAAGCGAAAAGGCCTAGCGCAGCGATAGTAGATAAGGCAACGAGCGACTTCTGCATAAAAACGTCTCCATAAATTTTTATCATCATGCGTCTATGTCTATACTGCTGCATCCAAGGCAGTGTGCACGATAGTTAAAGATGCGTGATCCATGCTATGTTAAACCTAGCGTTTACAAAGCGAAACCCATTTGATTATGTTTAGGCCTCAAATGTTCCATAGAATAGCGTTACTCATCGTACTTATAGGTAATTCCATGGGATGCTCTGTCCCTGATAGTACGCCAATACAGCAGTGGCGTCATGTAGAAGAAGGCGCCTATGCCGCAGATATTTCTACCGACGGCACGTTAGCGGTGGTTTCTGGCGTGAATAACGGGGTAAACGTATGGCGAATTGGACAAAGTGATCCCCTTTATCACTGGAGCCACCAAGGTGAAGGTGACAACCTGGTCATGTCAGTGCACATTAGCGCCGACAAAAGCTATGTTGTGACCGCTGACCGAGAGGCGTTTGCCTTATGGAGTCTGGAGACCGGCGAGCCTGAAGGTTTTTGGCGCATTGACGAGTCATCAATTAGAGATGTGGTGGTTACCAATAATGGTAACGGCATATTGGTGGCGCGCTCAAATGGCAAAGTTATGTACTTTGAACCTCGTACTTCGCGTCGACTAGAGTTTTTAGGGCATCAAGAAAAGGTTAACTCCATTGATATTTCCCCTAACGGTAAGTTCGCATTGACGGGGGGCAACGATTACATAGCGTATTTATGGAGCACTGACACTGGGCAAATAATTCATACATTCACCCACCCCACGCGAGTAACAAAAGTAGCGCTTGATGATGAAGGCCGCTTTGCTTTTACTGCGGACAGCCAGAGCAAGTCGCAAGTGTGGAATGTGCAAACCGGGCAGCCTGTGGCATCCCTCAAATATGCAGCGCGTCAGAAAATCTTCACAGACGTTGAGTTTTCCAAAGATGGTCAGTTTTTACTAACAGGCTCTCCCGCCAGAAAAGTATACCTGTGGGATTTGGAAACTGGCGAGCAAGTGCAATCCATTCAGGTTGCTTCACGAGAGTCAGTTTCACCACCAACCGCAGTTGTGTATGGCGTCGCCTTCCTCCCCAATGATAATATATTGTCCATAAGCAGTAGTGGCCTTGCCGAAGAATGGCAACGAGAGAGATAGAGAATTTACATGACAGATAAAAGCGCTGAGCATTTACAACAGCAAATAGATAGCGCGAATAGCTATATCGAAGAGCTTCAAACTAAAGTTGCGTTTCAGGAGCACACCATTGAGGCGCTAAACGATGCGCTGTCTTCGCAACAAAAGCAGCTTGACGATTTAGCCTTTAAAGTACGCCATGTCGTTGACCGCGTTAAGTCTATCGAGCCGTCTAATATTGCTAAGCAGTCAGAAGAAACCCCGCCTCCGCATTACTAGAACAATTGAAGCGCACTAGTAATTGCAACGCGGTATTCATTTGGATCACGTCCATTGGCGATGACACTTATTGCGGGGCGCTCATCGTGGGGAGAGGCCTGTGAAGACATCAAAGGCGCTTCGTTGATGTGCAGTAGTGTTGAAAAAACATCACGCTAGTTCATCTTGTTATGAGTTAGGCGAAGTCTTCATTTAGCCAGAATATACATTTGAATTACACTTGCGCCCCGATACAAAGGCTTCAGCAAAAAGAAGCCTTTTTTACTATTTAAGAGAGTGAGTTATGAGCGATTTTGATATGGATGCGTTTGATAGCATCGATTTTGACTCTGTTGAGCAGTCAGTAGCAGAGAAACAGGCTGAAAAAGACAAGCAAGAGAGTCAAGAGATTGAAGGTATGCGCGACGGCGCCAACGACTGTGGCGATAGCTGTACTATTTAAGCGCGCTCAGCGGCGAGGGCTCTTAATTTTCAGAGCCTTCCGGCGCTTCCAACTTATCCAGCTCGAGTCTATCCAACTCTATACTTTTCTCCACATCGCCGTTAAAAGCCTCGATAAATGCATTTTTTAAAATCGCGGTAAATGCCTCCCATGTTTGGGTGTCAGGGCTTGATAAATCGCCTTCAACAGGAATGCGTGTGGCAATTTGGTCTTCGCTTTGGTTTTCAAACAGTTCGGTGACAAACGCGGAAATGGCTTCGATACTGCCTTCAATAAAACCATCGCCGTCACGTTCAATGTCACCCTTCCAAGAAAATACCTCCACATTATGCAAAATGGGTTTGATATAGCCTTTTACTTTCCCTTCATTAGACGCCACTTCGGCCGCAAGCGTGAGGGTGCCGGCTTCCAGATCAAACGGTGCGTAGGTATCAAGTAGGTTCTTAAAGTTCACTAGCCCAACGTTGTCAGCTTGAATATCAACGTCAAATGTGGGGGCTGTTGTTGCGGGGTTGAGTTTAGCGTTTAAGGATATCGTGCCCTGCTGTGCCGTTTGTCCTTGCGCTTTGGCCGTTGCTACACGTGAGTCTGACAAGTTATCGCTATTCACCAAGTTATTCACTTCAAGCTGAATATCATGAAGCGCAATGTCGATAGCCGGAGAAGTATCGGGGTTGTGGAAAGCGACTTTTCCTTGGTTAATAGTTAGCTTATCGATGCGTAACGGGAAGAGTTGGTCGGCGATAGATAACCAGTTTTCATCCTTACCAGACTGGCTTCTCTCCTCCGTGCTGCCGTCTACAAAATTAATCTCGGGGGAATTAACAATGACTTTTCCCACCGCTGCACCTTTGAAAAGCTGTGACCATGAAAGCGTAAACTCCACATAGTCAGCTTTAAATAGCGGTCTATCTACTTGCCCGTTCGCCTTATAAAGCAAAACATGTTCTAAACTGTATGCGCCGCGCCATAGCATTAAATCTACATCGCCCACGCGGCCGTTATACTCTTTTGACTGACTCAGCGTCGTGTTGATGTATGACGCTGCGGCGTAAGGCAAGTAAAGTCTTATGGCAATAAGCGTAAGCAACAAGGCTATAAGGACATAGCAGACACGTTTTTTAGCATGTTTCATATTCACTCCTTTGCGAAGGAAATACAAAAATTATGCCTGAGCAACCTCTTTTGTTAGGTAATGAGGATACCCAGTGTTGGCGTGGCATGAAGAGACGTTTGCAAAAAGCCTGAGCACAGCGTTGTAAGGTGTTACACAGGCTTAACGGTAAGATTTACTGAGACGTGGGTAGGAATGTTAGTGCGGTTTAAAGATGCCAATCACATTTTCGTTTGAGCGTGTGGCGGCACTCACCTTTTCATCAGTTTGCGCTTCATTGTATCCACACGCAACGCACTCCAACTTTTCTACGTTATTTTCAAAATATAACGAAATCGTATCTAGCTCTTGGCATTTTGGGCACGTAGCCCCTGCAACAAAGCGGCGTTTTACACGTTTTGACATACATACACCTTTGGAGAATTTCGCGATTATTATACCTTGAAATGGTAAGTGTTGATCAGCTTTTACCTTAAGTTTTTGATATTATACGCGCCCTAGTTTGTTCCATCACAGGTTACTCATGATAAAGCTTTCAAATGTATCGCTACTTCGCGGTCGCAAAATGTTGCTAGAAGAGGCGTCGGCGCAGGTTTTTCCAGACCACAAAGTAGCGCTGATTGGCAGCAACGGCTGCGGAAAGTCCACGCTTTTTGCACTGCTGAGAAGTGAGTTAAGTGTCGATGCTGGCGACTGCAGCGTACCGAATGACTGGCGAATTGTAAGCGTGGCACAGGAAACGCCAGCAACTGACCGAACTGCGATAGACTATGTGGTGGACGGTGACAAACATTTACGTAATCTACAGGCGCAATTAGAAGCCGCTGAAAAAAGCGGCGACGGTGTAAAGATTGGCCAAATTCACGGGCAGCTCGAGCAAGCGGGAGCATACGACGTGGAAGCTCGCGCAGCGACCATTCTGTCGGGTCTTGGGTTTACCAATGTGCAGTTAAGCGCACCAGTTAGCGATTTTTCAGGTGGCTGGCGTATGCGCCTAAACCTAGCTCAAGCGCTACTTTGTCCTTCAGACTTACTGCTGCTTGATGAACCTACTAACCACTTAGACTTAGACGCCGTTATTTGGCTAGAGAAATGGCTTCAACGCTATGCGGGAACGCTATTGCTGATTTCTCACGATAAAGCTTTTATCGACAACACGGTTGCGCAAATTATCAGTGTTGAACAACAGAAGCTTATCACCTACACCGGTAACTACTCGTCTTACGAAACCCAGCGCGCTGAACGTATTCGCTTGCAAAACATTGAATATGAAAAGCAGCAGCAAAAAGTAGCGCACCTCAATTCGTTTATTACCCGGTTTAAAGCTAAAGCGAGTAAAGCTAAGCAAGCGCAAAGTCGTATTAAGCAGTTGGAGAAAATGGAAACCTTGTTGCCAGCCCATATGGCAAGCCCATTTAGCTTTTCTTTTGCGCCGCCGTCGGCACTGCCAAACCCGCTTGTGCAAATGGAAAAGATACAGCTGGGTTACGACGACCATATTGTGCTGCAACAGGTGAAACTCAATTTAGTACCTGGCAGCAGAATAGGTCTTCTAGGTCGAAACGGGCAGGGTAAGTCTACGCTAATCAAACTATTGGCGGGTGTGCATGCGCCAAAACAAGGTGTTTTTAATACGGCTAAAGGCCTTAAGATTGGTTACTTTGCTCAGCATCAGTTAGAAACATTAGATGCTAACGCTACTCCGCTTCTTCATTTGCAGCGTATTGACGAAAAAGCCACCGAGCAGCAACTTCGCGACTACCTGGGTGGATTTGGATTTAATGGCGATGAAGCATTAGCGCCCGTGGCACCCATGTCGGGCGGTGAAAAGGCGCGCTTAGTATTGGCGTTAATTGTTTATCAGAAGCCTAACTTATTGCTGCTGGATGAGCCTACCAACCACTTAGATTTGGAAATGCGCCATGCGCTAAATATCGCGCTTCAAGGTTTTGAAGGCGCCATGGTACTGGTCTCGCACGACCGCTTCTTACTCTCCTCGGTATGTGAAGATTTCTATTTGGTAGACAGTGGCGAAGTTGAACCATTTAAAGGCGACTTGGACGACTATCGCGACTGGATTTTAAAACAGCAGGCAGCGGAAAAAGCCAAGGCCAACAGCGACGCCAAAAACGAAGAGCAACAAGAGACTGGCGCGCAGAGTAAGCCGGAACGCAAATTAGATCGTAAAGAAGAAAAACGCCGTGAAGCCGAGTTTAGGCAAAGGGTTGCGCCACTTAAAAAAGCCATTGAAAAACACGAAAAAGCCATGGAAAAATGTGGTGCTGCTTTGGCTGAGGTGGAAGCGTCACTTGCCGATACTTCGCTTTACAGCGAAGACAAAAAGGCGCAGCTTATGGGCCTACTCGACAAGCAAACTCAACTTAAGCAACAGCTTGAAGAAGAAGAGATGGCATGGCTAGATGCCCAAGAGCAAATTGAGCTAAAACGAGAAGAGTATGACAATGCCAACGCCTAATATCGAAAACCGCGCGTTTTGGGAGTATAGCGTTTCTCGCTATACCAAAGGTGATATGGCTCCCCTTGCGCTTTTACTGCAAGACAACCACAAGGTTAATGTAAACGTTCTCTTGCTGATTTGCTGGTGTTTAGAGAATAATGTCATCATTAATTTGCCACAGCTTAAGGCAGTGATTGCGGCATCCAGTGCGACCGAAGAAAAGTTACAGTATCACCGTGCAAGGCGAAAGGCTGCGAGCCCCGAAAAAGGCGGAGACCAAGCAGAATATGACGCACTCAAAGCACAAGAGCTAGAGCTTGAAAGACAGCAGCAGCACGATATTGTTGCGTCGTTCAACGAGCAGCCAGTCACGCATCTGGGTCAGGGGCAATCTGTATCGTCTAACGTATTTAACGCGTCTATCGCAGCGTTTATAAATGCATACGGACTGCGAGACAACAACGAGGCGCGCCAACTAGTGAGCCTAGTGGTTAACCAACTATCGTAAAAACACAATAAGAAAACAAAATGAGTAAATCAGCGCTATCGCATGGAAAGATAATAAAAAGCAGCTTTAAGGTGCCAGGGTGGGCGAAGAACCGTCATGTGCAAACCATATGGCCGCGTTTTATTCAAAAGCGGTTGCCTTTGTCTTACGACATGGAGCGCCTTACATTACCGGACGATGACTTCGTCGATGTGGCGTGGGGGCCAAAACCGCAGGAAACATCGGGTATCGTGGTGATGTTTCATGGTTTAGAAGGCAGTATTAAGTCGCATTACGCGAACGATATGATGGCGCAACTTTCTGTGAATGGTTGGCAAGTGGTGATGATGCACTATCGCGGCTGTAGCGGCGTGCCAAATTTAAAAGCGCGGGCGTATCACAGTGGAGAAACAGAAGACCCCAGCTTTTTCTTAGAGTGGCTTCACGATAAATTTCCACGAATTCCTAAAGTGGCCATCGGCTTTTCCCTTGGCGGCAACATGCTATTGAAACTGTTGGGCGAAAACCCTGCGCAAAAGTGGCTTAAGGCAGCGATTGCCATTTCTTCACCTCTTAAACTTTCTGAATGCGCTAAATCAATTAACCAGGGTTTTTCTCGCGTATATCAAAAGTATTTACTTACTAGCATGAAGGATACGCTGCGTAAGAAAATGGAGTACATCGATTATCGCAAGCTTATACAGCTAACAAAATCTGATGTGGAAGAGATCACCAGCTTTACCCAATTCGACGAGAAGATCACAGCGCCGCTTCACGGCTTTGCAGACGCTCAAGACTACTATGAAAAGTGTAGTGCGTATCACTTTTTAAGCGCGATCCACTGTCCTACACTGGTATTGCATAGCATTGATGACCCCTTTATGAATCACTTAATTGTGCCTAAGGAAGAAGAGCTTGCGCGCAACGTTACCGTGGAGCTAAGTGAACGAGGCGGTCACGTTGGGTTCATGCAAGGTTCTATATTAAATCCTAAAGTATGGCTGCACGAACGGGTGAAACGTTTTGTAAGTGAAGCCTTACCTGTAAATACTACGTGTCGTTATGTCAGCCGCTAATGTTGATGTCCTAATAATTTACCCAAACGCTTTTTATCAGGAGTGTGAATGATAATCCCCATTGACGCGCTAGAAGCCGATACGCTTTATAGCTTGGCTGAGTCTTTTGTTCTGCGAGAGGGCACGGACTACGGCGCTGAAGAAGTTGCGCTAGATGTGAAAGTGCAGCAAGTGTTAAACAGACTCAAGTCGGGTGAGGCGGTGCTGGTCTATTCAGAGCTTCATGAAAGTGTAGATATCAAAAGAAAAGAAGATATTGAGCCAAACGAAGCTGAAGAACAATAGACACAAAAAAGCCGGGTCGAGCAACCCGGCTACCTACCTGAGGAGAGGAAGGCTTAAAACGCGTAACGTGCAGTTACCTGCATAATGTCTAAATCATCAATGATTCTGTAGTTTGCACCCACAGCCCATTGTGGCGTGATGTAATAGTTAGCGCCTACTCTAAATGTCGCTTCACCATCGTCTACATCGTAGTAGCCAACTTCACCCGCCAGCTCTACCTGCTCTGTGATCATCGAGCGAAGGCCAGCATTAATGCTGTAACCTGTTTCGTCGTTTACGTCACCGTCAATACGCTCTAAGTTGGCACCAAAATACGCGTCTGTTGTCGCGTTAACAGGTAAACGGTAACCCGCACCTAGTGTCAGCATATCAAAGTCAAAGTTGCCCTCTTCAAAGAAGCTATACTCGCCGTTCAGGTACCAGTTGCTGTTTAATAGGTATTTACCGTTAACGGTTAAACCGTCTGGTTCAAAAGACTCATTGTCGTCAAAGTCCATTTTGGTGTAACCACCTTCTACGTAACGCCAGTCAGGCTTGTCGGCCATAGCTGTAAGAGGAAGTGTTGCCGCAGTTAGTGCTGCTGCAATAAGTGTGAATGATTTACGCATGTGATAACTCCTTAGTATGTTCAGTAACCCACCTTGTTCATCGTGAATGTTCTCGATTTGCAAACCCGAGCGCAGGTCAGCGCTTAACAGCGCGCTACAAAAGGCTACTTGGTTGATGAACACAAAGCCGTACTTGCCTTCATGCCATCTTTATTATTTCCGTTAAGAAATAGTGTCCGATTTATTTATCAACATGATGAATAGCAAAGCGTTTGCCAACTTCGTACTAAATCACTATTTTGATATGTCTTAATTTATCTATGTAGCTAATATTTATAGATAAAATACGACTGGCTTTTTAGAGGCTACACATTTGAAATGTTCAAAATCAAAGTTTGATGTATTCCTAGTAAAACGTTGGCACATAAAACTGTCTCTAAAAAACAACAGTTATCCTTTTGTCTAACTCATCGGACATTTTTACAAGCCAGTGTTCTCCAATAATCCACAATGTGTGTGTTTGTAAAGCATTGTAAATTATGAAAAATATAAAAAATAACGGCGACTATTTCGTGTTGGAACAGCTTTTGCTCAAGTCTCTGTGTGTTATCCAACATTCACTTTAGCCCTTCGGCAAGGAATTCGGTTTTTCACGATATTAGTGGATAAAGAAAGGAAGAGAGCGCCTTTCTCGCGTGGCTTCAATCAATACCGTTTTTGTAAAAGACGCTTTTCAGTAAGTAAGGCGTGTAGCGAGTTGTTGATGGTCATCTGGATAACCATTGTTTTCATAAGGAGAGGACAAATGGCTAAGCCAGTTTCAATTTTCGGTAAAGATTTACAAACGAATGTGCGCCAGCGCAATAAGCTGTCACACCTTCTTTTAGCGATGAGCAGTGTCATCGCATTATTTGCGTTTCAACAAGCCGGTGCAGTTGAGGTTAACAACGACAATCAGCCTCAAAAAGCATCGCCGGTTCTTCAGTCAATTATTGATGCTGCACGCCAGTCAGCGACAGAGAGCTACGAGCAGGACGATCACGGGTTAAACAGCAAGCTTAAAGAAATTGACTACACCACGTATCGTTCAATTCGCTTCAAGCCCGAGCAGAGTCTTTGGCATGGCGAGAATGACTACGAACTGCAGTTTTTTCACCCGGGTTTTTTATATGAATACCCTGTCACTATCCACACTATTGGTGAAAGCAATAAGCCTGAACGCCTAGCGTTCAACAGTGACATGTTCAACTACGACGGGTCTGCGTCGGAGTTAGCTGGTCTAACGGACGAAAAGTCAGGGTTTGCTGGATTTCGCGTTCACTACCCTATCAAGAACGAAGAGTACAAAGACGAGTTTGCTGTATTTTTGGGGGCATCATACTTCCGTCTTGTAGGTAAAAATCAAGTGTACGGTATCTCTGCACGAGGTCTTGCTATTGATACGGCGCTAGCTAAAGGCGAAGAGTTCCCCCACTTCACTGAGTTCTGGGTCATAGAACCGAGTGAGGGTAAGCCTATTACTGTTTATGCGCGTCTTGAAAGCCCTTCTGTAGCGGGAGCGTTCAAATTTGTTATACAGCCTGATATTGATACCAGCGTTAAGGTAGAGAGTTGGTTATTTGCCAGAGATGACGTGAGCAAGCTAGGCATTGCACCATTTACCAGTATGTTCTTGTATGGCGAGAACACAGAAAAGCGTCATGACGACTATCGTCCAGAGGTGCATGATAGTGACGGTGTACTCATGGTAACTCACGCTGGTGAAGAAATTTGGCGCCCGCTGACTAACCCTGCACGCCTTCAAGTCACGTCACTTAGCGACGCAAACCCTAAAGGATTCGGCATGCTTCAACGCGACGGTGAATGGGATAATTACCTCGACGCAGAGGCTAATTACCATATACGCCCGGGGCTTTGGGTGACGCCAGAAGCAGGTTTTGAGAAAGGCCGATTAGAAGTCGTCGAAATTCCGACTAAATCCGAAATTCACGACAATATCGTGGCATTTTGGACGCCTGAAAAGCCATTCAATTCGGGCGAATCACTGTATTTCGCTTACGAGCTTAAAACCGTAGAACAAAATCCGTTTGTCAGTGAACTGGCCTCAGTTGTACGTACCCGCCAAGGCAAGGCTGTGTTGCCGGGTGACGAGTTTAAAAACGACAGTCTAAATACGACACGACAGTTCAGCGTGGACTTCAGCGCGCCTTCTGCCATTGCTTTTGATAACGAGTCGATGAAGTTGGTGGTACAGGGTACTAACGGCACGATTTCTCAGCAGCGACTTTACCCCGTTGCTGATGGACAAGAGTGGCGGGCCACCTTCTTTGTTAAGCCGAAAGAAAAGCAGACGGTAGATATGCGCGCTTACATAGAGAAAGACGGTAAACGTGTGAGTGAGGTTTGGAATTATGTCTACCAACCAAAATAATCGCGCTTGCATAACGGTATCGGACGAGGCTAAAGCCGTGCCTCAGGTTAAAAGTGATGGCACTGCACGTGCTTCACACTTCATCTTAAAAGGAGAGCATATGCGTTTGTTTATCATGGCAATGCTAGTTATTCCAAGCACGGCACTGGCCGGTTGGAGTTTGTACGAGATCTTTTTACCTAACGGCCTTACCAACTTAGAGATTGCACAGTTGGGGTTGGGGCTAACCCTGTTCGCATGGTTGTGTATGGCGTTTTGGACAGGCATTATCGGTTTCTTTTTGCAGCTTTTTAACATTGACCCGCTAAGCTTGCGCAGAAATCAAACGCCTCCTGATACTTCTGTGTCATTAACGCAAAAGCACGCCGTGGTTATGCCGGTTTATAACGAAGACACCCGCCGTATCATGGTAGGATTTGAAGCCTGTATTCGCGAGTTGATGGAAAGTGAAAACAGTTCGAAATTCGACTTTTTCATGCTTAGCGACACCCGCGATATGGAAAAAGCGGATGCAGAGCTACGTGCCTTTTCCCGATTGAAGAAACGTTTAGGTGCGTTCTCTAGCCAAGTGTTTTACCGTCGTCGCGAACAGAATCTGCACAGAAAAGTAGGTAACCTCAAAGAGTTTTGTGAACGCTGGGGGGCAAACTACGAGTCGATGATCGTGTTAGATGCTGATAGCGTGATGAGCGGTGAGCGCATGCAAGACTTGGCGCGTCGTATTGAGCAAAACCCTGATACGGCGTTAGTACAGACCATTCCAATGCCGGTACGTCAAAACACCTTCTTTGGTCGTTTTGTGCAGTTTGCTGCTCACCTTTACAGCCCAATGTTGGCGACAGGTCTATCGTTTTGGCAAACAGACAGTGCAAACTATTGGGGGCACAATGCCATTATTCGTATTGCACCATTTATGCAGCATTGCGGGCTACCTACCCTCGAAGGACGCGCGCCTTTTGGTGGTGAAATTTTAAGTCATGACTTTGTTGAGGCTGCGCTACTGCGCCGTGCTGGCTGGCAGGCCTACTTGCTTACCGACACCACGGGCAGCTATGAGGAAGTGCCAAGTAACATTGTTGACTACGCGATTCGCGACCGTCGTTGGGTGCAGGGCAACATACAGCATTTAGGGTTATTGAACGTTAAAGGTCTTAAAATGGCAAACCGCCTGCACTTCTTATTTGGTGCGTTTGCGTACATCTCTTCACTCATACTATTTTGCATGTTGGCGCTAGGTACAGCAGATGCGTTAATTCGCGCCACGTCAGTGCCAGAGTTCTTCGTGTCTGAATACCAGCTTTTCCCTAGTTGGCAGGTAGCGCGCCAAGACATGATGATGGTAACCATGTGGGGTACGGCGGCGTTACTATTCTTGCCTAAACTTCTCGGTATTACCTTAGCTTTAATAAAACGTCGCGGCGAATTTGGTGGCGCGTGGTCTTTGCTTAAAGGGGCAGCAATTGAATTAACTATGGCCGTGCTTATTGCGCCGCTAATGATGTTCTATCACAGTTATTTTGTGATTAGCGTTTTTGTTGGCCACTCTGTTAAATGGGAAGCGCAAGAGCGTGAAGGACGCAAAGTGCCATGGAAAGTTGCAATTAAACACACGCAAATTATGAGCTGTTTAGCGGTAGCGTGGGGCGTAACGACCTTCTATTTCACCCCGTCGCTATTTATGTGGTTGTTACCTGTATTGGTAGGCATGGTGTTAGCGGCGCCGGTTATCCGCTTAACAAGCAGCGATAAACTAGGCATAGCCATGCGTAAGTGGGGCGTGTTTGTCATTGACCAGGAAGTGAATGAGTGTAAAGCACTTAAGCGTTTACGCGTTGCAATGGGGTATTTCGCTATATCACAGCACAAGGCAGAAGTACCTGCGCTTCCTGATAACGTGTGGCAGAGCATGCCAGAGCAAGTACTAAGTCAAAAGCCATTGCCTATGCGCCACAGGCTTCCTAACAGCGCATAATAGACTCACAGTAGATATCAAAACAAAAAAACCGCACATGTGTGCG
>NZ_JBHNZD010000090.1:0-206 GCF_054960375.1 Alteromonas sp. G4i35
CAATAACGGGCGCAGACATGTGGGGCATAATGGCGCAGCCACCCCGCGTGTATGCGTCCCAGCGAACGCAGTGAGTGAGTTTATTGAGTTGTTAGGCCGTGCTGATAAGTTAGTCATGGCTATTAATAAAACTTTGTAACTCATCTGAGAAGCCACTAATTTGTTTAGCTTCTAGAAGGCCATCTGATTTCATTAAAGCAAGCTGC